>JAEUPC010000192.1 GCA_016789865.1 Rubrivivax sp. | reverse complement strand
TCGAAGGGCTCGAACTCGCGGCCGCGCGCCAGCTGCGCGAGCTTGTCGCGCGAAAGCGGTTGGCGCGGGTGGCGCACCAGCGCCTTGAGCATCGAGAACTCACCGGTGGTCAGCGAGATCTGCTCGCCGTTCTTCGACAGGCGGCGCAGCGACAGATCGAACTCGAACGGCCCGAAGGTGACGGTCTGCGCTTCCTTGGAAGGCGCGCCAGGAGCTTCGGGCGCCGGCCGGCGCCGCAGCACCGCATGGATGCGCGCCAGCAACTCGCGCGGGTTGAAGGGCTTGGGCAGGTAGTCGTCGGCGCCGACTTCCAGGCCGACGATGCGGTCCACGTCTTCCACCTTGGCGGTGAGCATGATGATCGGCGTCTGGTCGTTGGCCGCGCGCAGCCGGCGGCAGATCGACAGGCCGTCTTCGCCCGGCAGCATGAGGTCGAGCACGATCAGGTCGAGCGTCTCTCGCGTGAGCAGGCGGTTGAGCGCCTTGGCGTCTTCGGCGAGCAGCACGTCGAAGCCTTCCTGCGACAGGTAGCGCCGAAGAAGGTCGCGGATGCGGGCATCGTCATCGACGACGACGATGCGGTCCGGCCGGGCGTTGGGTTGGGTGCTCATGGGCCACTCCGAATTTGTAACAGCGGCATTGTGGGCCGCGGAAACCCGGCGTTTCCCTAGGCAAAGCGCATCTGTTACAAGTATTTCGCGCTTGCACAGACCTTGGTGTGTGCCGTCAACGCGCGGCCGTTCGGTAGCGTCACGGTCCCCAACCGCACTCAAGCCATGAGGACTCCATCGATGCATCGCCAACGCCTGCGCGCACTTCAAACCTGGGGGGCTGCGATGGCCACCGCAGCGGCCGGCCTGGCCGGGCCGGCCTTCGGGCAAGCGGGCCCCGGGCTGCCGCCGCAGCCGGCCAACGTGGTGTCGCTCAGCGCCACCGCGACGATGGAGCTGACGATGGACTGGCTGACCGTCGTCTTCAACACGCAGCGCGAGGGCACCGACGCTGCGGCCGTGCAGTCGCAGCTGCGGCAGGCGCTGGACACCGCGCTCGCCGAAGCGCGCAAGGCGGCCAGGCCGGGCGAGGTGCTGGTGCGCACCGGCGCCTTCACGCTGCACCCGCGCTACGGGCAGAAGGGCGGCATCAGCGGCTGGCAGGGCCATGCCGAGCTGGTGATCGAGGGCCGCGACACCCCCACCATCGCGCAGATGATGGGCCGCATCCAGACGTTGACCATCGGCCGCGTGGGCTGGTCGTTGTCGCGCGAGGCGCGCGAGAAGGTCGAAGGCGAAGTTGCCGCGCAGGCCATCGCGCGCTTTCGCACGCGGGCCGACGCCGTGGCCCGCCAGTTCGGGCTGAGCGGCTACACGATCCGCGAAGTCAGCGTCACCGGCAACGAGCCCGGCGGCCCGCCGGTGGTGATGATGCGCACACAAGCCGCACGCAGCGGCGCCGACGAGTCGCTGCCGGTGGAGGCCGGCAAGGCGCAGGTCACCGCCACGGTGAGCGGCACGGTGCAGATGAAGTGAGGCGCGGCCGGCGGGGGCAGCGCGGCCGTCCGCGGGAGCCGGCTACTGCGCCGTCCAGCCGCCGTCCACCGCCCACGACACGCCGCGCACGTTGTCGGCCGCCGGCGAGCACAGGAACAGGCACAGCCCGGCCAGCTGCTCGGGCGTGGTGAACTGCAGCGAGGGCTGCTTCTCGGCCAGCAGCCGGCGCTTGGCTTCTTCGTTGTCCACGCCATCCGCGGCGGCGCGCGCATCGACCTGCTTTTGCACCAGCGGCGTCAGCACCCAGCCCGGGCAGACGGCATTGACAGTGACGCCGGTGGTGGCGTTTTCCAGCGCCGCCACCTTGGTCAGGCCGACGATGCCGTGCTTGGCCGCCACGTAGGCGCTCTTGTTCACCGAGGCCACCAGGCCGTGCGCCGAGGCGATGTTGATCACCCGCCCCCAGTTGCGCGCACGCATGCCCGGCAGCGCCAGCCGCATGGCGTGGAAGGCCGAGCTCAGGTTGATGGCGACGATGGCGTCCCAGCGTTCGACGGGGAACTCGTGCACCGGTGCCACATGCTGGATGCCGGCGTTGTTGACGAGGATGTCGACGCGGCCGAAGGCGCGCTCGCAGGCCTTCACCATGTCTTCGATCTCGGCGGATTTGCCCATGTCGGCGCCGTGGTGGCGGGCCTCCTTGTCGTGCGTGCGCACGGCGGCCAGCGCCCCCTCGACATCACCGAAGCCGTTGAGCATCAGCCGCGCACCCTGCTCGGCCATCGCCAACGCGATGCCCAGCCCGATGCCGCTGGTGGAACCCGTGACCAGGGCGACCTTGCCCTGCAATGCCTTCGTCATGCTGTGCTTCTCCCGCAGGGCAGGCACCTCGGGCAGCAGGCGAGGGGCCTTGTTACGATGGCCCGATTATCAAGCGCTGCCTGTCCGCACCATGACTGCTTCCGCCGCTGCCCAGCCAACGCTGCACCATGTCCAGTGCCTGGACCCGCGCGGCCTGCACCGCATGGCCTATTGGCAGTGGGGCGAGCCGGCCAACCCGCGTGTGCTGGTGTGCGTGCACGGGTTGTCCCGCCAGGGGCGCGACTTCGACACGCTGGCGCGCGACCTGTGCGCCGAGTACCGCGTGGTCTGCCCCGACGTGGTGGGGCGCGGCCGCAGCGACCGCCTGGCTGACCCGATGGGCTACTCGATTCCCACCTACGTGGCCGACATGGTCACGCTGGTGGCCAGGCTCGACGTGGAACAGGTCGACTGGGTCGGCACCTCGATGGGCGGCCTCGTCGGGCTGGGCTTGGCAAGCCTGCCGAATTCGCCGGTGCGCAAGCTGGTGCTCAATGACGTCGGGCCGACCATCGAGCCGGTGGCCATCGAGCGCATCAAGACCTACCTCGGCGTGCCGGTGACCTGGAAGTCCGAGGAAGAAGCCGCGGCGGCGCTGTGGAGCGTCTCGCAAGGCTTCGGCCCGCACACGCCGGAGCAGTGGCTGGCCTTGACCCGGCCGCAGCTGGTGGGCGCGCCGGATGGCGGGCTCGTGCCTCACTACGACCTGGCCATCGCCGCCCCGGTGCGGGCGATGACGGCAGAGATGGTGAAGGGCGCCGAGGCTCTCACCTGGCAGGCCTACGACCGCATCCGATGCCCGACGCTGCTGCTGCGCGGCAAGGACTCCGACCTGCTGACGCCTGCCACGGCGCAGGCCATGGCCACCCGGGGGCCGAGGGCCGCGCTGGTGGAGTTCGCCGGCGTCGGCCACGCGCCCACGCTGGTGGCACCCGACCAGCGCGCCGCAGTGCGCCGCTTCCTGCTCGGCCCATGAAGTCTTCTGCGGTCGCGCCTGCCGAGGCCGCGGCCATCGTCCGGCTGGCCAGTGAAGAAGCGGGGTTCGTCCAGGCACCGCCGCCCGGGGCTGCCAGCGTGGCCGCGGAGTCAGGCACCCCCGGTCGGGCCGCCCCGGGCGCCCGCGGCGCTGGCGCGACGACAGCCGCCGCGGCCTTCACCGACCCCCTGCAACGCGCGCGTGCCTTTGCCGAGCCGCTGCTGGCCAACCAACTGCTCGACACCGGCGAGGACGCCCTCGCGCATGCCGATGGCGTGGCCGCCGTGCTCAGGACCATCGGCGCGGCGCCGGCGCTGGCCGCCACGGCCTACCTCGTCTACGCGGGCGACTACCTGCAGCGGCCCGAGGAGGTGCTGCGCAAGGCCTTCGGCGAGCACGCCGCGCGGCTGGTGTCGCTGACGCGGCAACTGGTGCAGATCCAGCGCGCCGCGCGCGCGGCCGTGGTGCCGGGCAACCAGCGTGCGCTGCAGATCGAGCGTGTACGCAAGATGCTGCTGGCGTTCTCGCGCGACCTGCGCGTGGTGCTGCTGCGGCTGGCTTCGCGGCTGCAGACGCTGCGCCACTTCGCGGCCACGCACCGGCCCTGCCCGCCCGAGCTGGCCACCGAGAGCCTGCAAGTCTTCGCGCCGCTGGCCAATCGCCTGGGCATCTGGCAGGTGAAGTGGGAGATCGAGGACCTGGCCTTCCGCTTCCTGCAGCCGGGCGAATACAAGCGCGTGGCGGCGCTGGTGCATGACAAGCGCGCCGAGCGTGAACAGGCCGTCGAGCGCGCGCGCCGGCAGCTCGTCGAGCTGCTGCGCGCTGCCGGCCTGCTGGCCGAGGTGGCCGGGCGCCCGAAGCACCTGTACAGCATCTGGAAGAAGATGCAGGGCAAGGGCCTGGACTTCTCGCGCGTGCTGGATGCCAGGGCCCTGCGCGTCATCGTCGAGGACGCGCCCACCTGCTACGCGGTGCTGGCGCGTGTGCACGAACGCTGGCGCGCCATCGACGGCGAGTTCGACGACTACATCGCGCGGCCCAAGCCCAACGGCTACCAGTCGCTGCACACCGTGGTGCTGGCCGACGACGGCCGGGCGCTGGAGGTGCAGATCCGCACCCGTTCGATGCACGAGCACGCCGAGCACGGCGTGGCCGCCCACTGGATGTACAAGGAGGCCGGCGCCCGGGGCTACGCCGGCGTCAGCGCCGCGGGCGACTTCGAGGAGCGCGTCGCCGAGGCGCGCAAGGCGGTGCTGCGCGAGCTGCTCGCCTGGCAGCGCGACACGGCCGCCCCCGGTACCGATGAACGCGGCACGGCGCCCGGCGCCGACGCCGGGGCCTTCGATGACCGCATCTACGTCTTCACGCCGCAGGCCACCATCATCGACCTGCCGGTGGACGGCACGCCGGTGGACTTTGCCTACGCGCTGCACACCGACCTGGGCCACCGCTGCCGCGGTGCGCGGGTGGACGGCGCGCTGGTGCCGCTGCACACCGCGCTGCGCTCCGGCCAGACGGTGGAGGTGGTGGCGGCGCGCGAGGGCGGGCCCTCGATGGACTGGCTCAACCCCGATCTCGGCTACCTGAAGAGCCCGCGAGCCCGGGCCAAGGTGCGGGCGTGGTTCAACGCGCGGGACCTGCAGGCCACGGTGGCGCGCGGCCGCGAACTGGTGGAGAAACTGCTGCAACGCGAAGGCCGCACGGCCCTCAAGCTGGACAGCCTGGCCGAGGAGCTGGGGTTCAAGAATGCCGAGGCACTGTTCGAGGTGGTGGGCAAGGACGAGTACTCGCTGCGCCACATCGAGAACCTGCTCAGGCCGCCGCCCGCTGCGCCCGAGGAGGAGCGCGTGGCCCTGCAGCGCTCGCGCAGCGGCGCGCGGCGCGGCGGCGTGCTGGTGGTCGGGGTCGATTCGCTGCTCACGACGCTGGCGCGCTGCTGCCGGCCGGCGCCGCCCGATCCGATCGGCGGCTTCGTCACCCGCGGCAAAGGGGTGGCCATTCATCGCGCCGACTGCACGAACCTGCGCCACATGGCCGCGGCCGATCCGGGCCGGCTGATCGACGTGAAGTGGGGCACGGCGGGCGAGGCCGGCGAGGCGCTGTACCAGATCGACGTGCTGATCGAGGCGGCCGATCGCGGCGGGCTGCTGCGCGACATCTCCGAGGTGTTCGCCAAGCAGAAGGTGAACGTCACCGCGGTGCACACGCAAAGCGCGCGCGACCGCAGTACGGCATGGATGACCTTCACCGTCGAAGTGCCCGACGCGTCACGCCTGAGCCCGGTGCTGGCGCTGGTGGCGCGCGTGGCGGGCGTTCGTCACGCGCGGCGCAAGTAGGGCCGCCCGGCCGGCCCGGGCAGGGCCCGGTCGGGGCGATGGCTGCTGCCGCTGCTATAGAATGCGCATCTCAACGACAGGCGTGTAGCTCAGCTGGTTAGAGCACCACCTTGACATGGTGGGGGTCGTTGGTTCGAGTCCAATCGCGCCTACCAATCTCCCTCGGCAACCCGGCAAGTGCATGGGTTGCAGCCGCGGCGGCGCCTTCGGGCGCCGTTGTCGTTTCTGCCGCGGCGGCGGTGCCGCGGACCGGAGCCTGTTCGGATGGATCGCATCGATGTCGTGGTCATCGGCGCCGGGGTGGTCGGGTTGGCCGTGGCACGCCAGCTGGCGCTGGCCGGGCACGGCGTGGTGCTGCTGGAAGCTGCCGCGGACTACGGCACGGGCACTTCGGCGCGCAACAGCGAGGTCATTCACGCCGGCATCTACTACGCGCCGGGCTCGCTCAAGGCCCGGCTGTGCGTGCGCGGCAGGTCGCTGCTCTACGAATACGCGCAGGCGCGCGGTGTGCCCCATCGGCGCTGCGGCAAGCTGATCGTCGCCACCGCTGTGGGCGAGGAACCCAAGCTTCATGCGATCGCCCAGCGGGCAGCCGCCAGCGGCGTGCACGATCTGCAGCGATTGAGCGGCGCCCAGGCGCGGGCCGTGGAGCCGCAGGTCCAGGCCACGGCCGCGCTGCTCTCGCCCTCCACGGGCATCGTCGACAGCCATGCGCTGATGACCGCGCTGCTGGGCGACGCTGAACGCGCCGGCGCGCTGTATGCCTGCATGAGCCCGTTCGCCTCGGCCCGCCGCGACGGCGACCGCTGGGTGTTCGCCACCGAGGGCGCGGAGCCTTTCGAGATGTCGGCTGGGTGGGTCGTGAACTGCGCCGGCTTGCACGCACAGCAGGTGGCGCGCGCGATGACCGGTTTCCCGCC
This sequence comes from Rubrivivax sp., assembly GCA_016789865.1. Taxonomy (GTDB): domain Bacteria; phylum Pseudomonadota; class Gammaproteobacteria; order Burkholderiales; family Burkholderiaceae_C; genus Rubrivivax. The sequence goes on along the minus strand of JAEUPC010000192.1, from coordinate 26,086 downwards.
GGAGCATGTTCCGCGGCTGCATCTTGCGCAGGGCCACTACTTCTCGCTGGCCGGTCGCAGTCCGTTTTTGCGCTTGGTCTACCCCGTGCCGGTGGACGGTGGCCTGGGCGTGCACTTCACGGTCGACCTGGGCGGCCAGGCCAAGTTCGGGCCCGACGTGCAGTGGCTCGCGCACAACGACCCCGATGCGATCGACTACCCGGTGGACGAGGCGCGCCGGGCCGGCTTCGAAGCCGACATCCGCCGCTACTGGCCCGGGCTGCCTGAAGGAGCGCTGGCGCCTGCCTACAGCGGTGTTCGGCCCAAGCTCTCGGGGCCTGGCGAGGCGGTAGCGGACTTCGTCATCGCCGGGCCGGCGCAGCACGGCTGTGACGGGGTGGTGCAGTTGTTCGGCATCGAGTCGCCCGGGCTGACCTCGTGCCTGGCCATCGGCGAGTGGGTGGCGGACCTGGTCGGCGAGGCGCCGGCCGGGGCCGGCGCCTAGAATCGGCGCCACCACGGCCCCGCCCTCCTGCCCCCCGTTTGCCCCCATGCCCGCCACGCGCCGCCCTTCAGCCGCCCCGACCGGCGATGCGCCCGCCGCCGAAGGCACCGCGCAAGCCGGCGCGCTGCGGGTGCTGAAGAAGTATCCCAACCGCAGGCTCTACGACACGCGCACCAGCAGCTACATCACGCTGGCCGACGTGAAGACCATGGTGCTGGGCGGCGAGTCGTTCGAGGTGCGTGACGCCAAGAGCGGAGAGGACATCACGCGCAGCATCCTCTTGCAGATCATCCTCGAGGAAGAAAGCGGCGGCGTGCCGATGTTCAGCACCGAGACGCTGGCGCAGATCATTCGCCTGTACGGCCACGCGATGCAGGGCATGATGGGCACGCTGCTGGAGCGCAACATGCGGGCCTTCGCCGAACTGCAAAGCCGCCTGCTGGAGCAAAGCCGCGGTCTGTATGACCCGGGCAAGCTCACGCCGGAGGCCTGGACGCAGCTGATGAGCGGGCAGGCGCCGATGCTGCAGGAGTGGATGACCGGCTACTTCGAGCAGAGCCGAGGCCTGGTGGAGCAGTGGCAGCGCAACACCGGCGCGCTGTTCACCTCCATGCCGGGCTTCGGCCAGCCGGCCAAGAAGTGAGACGGCCGCGGTGAGTGCGGCCGACCGCGGCGAGGTTGCCGCAGCCGGTGTGGCCGGCGCGCGCGATGTGGCCGGCGCACAGGGCGCCACCGCCCCCCGCGTGGGCTTCGTGTCGCTGGGGTGCCCGAAAGCGCTGACCGACAGCGAACTCATCCTCACGCAGCTGCGCGCCGAGGGCTATGAGACAAGCAAGACCTTCGCCGGCGCCGACCTCGTCATCGTCAACACCTGCGGCTTCATCGACGAGGCGGTGAAGGAAAGCCTCGACACCATCGGCGAGGCGCTGGCCGCCAACGGCAAGGTCATCGTCACCGGTTGCCTGGGTGCCAAGGCCGGTGAGGACGGCGGCAACCTCGTGCGCGAGATGCACCCCAAGGTGCTGGCCGTGACCGGGCCGCACGCCACGCAAGAGGTGATGGATGCGGTGCATCTGCATGCGCCCAAGCCTCACGACCCCTTCGTCGACCTGGTGCCCGAGGTGCGCGCCGAGTTTCGAGGGATTGCCGGCATCAAGCTCACGCCGCGCCACTACGCCTATCTCAAGATCAGCGAAGGCTGCAACCACCGCTGCACCTTCTGCATCATCCCCAGCATGCGCGGCGACCTCGTTTCGCGCCCTGTCGGCGATGTGCTGAACGAGGCGCGCGCGCTGTTCGACAGCGGCGTGAAGGAGCTGCTGGTCGTCAGCCAGGATACCTCGGCCTACGGCGTGGACGTCAAGTACCGCACCGGCTTCTGGGACGGCAAGCCGGTGAAGACGCGGCTGGTGGACCTGGCGGAGAAGCTTGCCGAGCTCGCCGCACCACATGGCGCCTGGGTGCGGCTGCACTATGTCTACCCCTATCCGCACGTCGACGACCTGCTGCCGCTGATGGCCGACGGTCGCATCCTGCCGTACCTGGACGTGCCGTTGCAGCATTCGCACCCCGGGGTGCTCCGGCGCATGAGGCGCCCGGCCGTGGGGGAAGGTGGCGAGCGCAACCTCCAGCGGCTGCAGCGCTGGCGCGAGGCCTGCCCGCCGATCGTCGTGCGCAGCACGTTCATCGCTGGCTTCCCGGGCGAGACCGAGGCGGAGTTCGAACACCTGCTGCAGTTCATGCGCGAAGCCGAGATCGACCGCGCCGGCTGCTTCGCCTACTCGCCGGTGAAGGGCGCCGCGGCCAACGAATTGCCGGGCCTGCTGCCGCAGCCGCTGCGCGAGGAGCGCCGGGCCCGCTTCATGGCGGTGGCCGAGGAGGCCTCGGCGCGCAAGCTGCAGCGGCGCCTGGGCGCGCGCATGCAGGTGCTGGTGGACCACGCCCCGGCGCTTGGCCGCCAGGGCGGGCGCGGCCGCAGCTACGCCGACGCGCCCGAGATCGACGGCACGGTGCGCCTGCTGCCGCCGGCCAAGGCGAGCAGGACATTGAAGGTGGGCGAGTTCACCTCGGCGCGCATCGTCGCCACGGAGGGGCACGACCTCGTCGGCGAGCCCGTCTGACGATCTGGGCTCGGCCCCCCGGCACCCACGACTTGATCCATCCGCTCCAACCAGGACCCGCCCCGTGAGACCCGACGCTGCCAGCGCGCTCATCCACCACCCCTACCAGCCCCCGGCGGGCTTCGAGGCGCCGCAGGTCGGCGTGTACAAGGCCTCGACGGTGCTGTTCAAGGACGTGGCCGCGATGCGCGCGCGCGACTGGCGCAACAAGGCCGGCTACACCTACGGCCTGCACGGCACGCCCACATCCTTCGTGCTGGAAGAGCGCATTGCCGCGCTCGAAGGCGGCAAGCACTGCCTGCTCGTGCCCAGCGGCCTGGCCGCCATTGCGCTGGTCGACCAGGCGCTGCTGGCGCCCGGCGACGAGATCCTGCTGCCATCCAACGTCTACGGGCCCAGCCGCGAGCTGGCGCGCACCGACCTTGCGCGCTTCGGCATCACGCATCGGCTGTACGACCCGCTCGATGCTGCGGCCCTGGCCGGCCTCATCGGCGAACGCACGCGGCTCGTGTGGCTGGAGGCCGCCGGCTCGGTGACGATGGAGTTTCCCGATCTGCGCGGCCTGGTCGCCGCGGCTCGCCAGCGCGGCGTGACCACCGCGTTGGACAACACATGGGGAGCGGGGCTCGCGTTCGATGCCTTTGCGCTGGGCATCGACGTCGTCGTGCAGGCCTTGACCAAGTTCCCCAGCGGTGGCGGCGACGTGCTGATGGGCTCGGTGACGACACGCGACGACACGCTGCACGAGCGCCTGAAGCTCACCCACATGCACCTGGGGCTGGGCGTGGCTGCCAACGATGCCGAACTGGTCCTGCGTTCGCTGTCGTCGCTGCCCTTGCGCTACCGGGCGCACGATGCCGCGGCACGCGAGCTCGCCCAATGGCTCGCCGGGCGGCCGGAAGTGGCGCGCGTGCTGCACCCGGCGCTGCCGAGTTGCCCTGGACACGAGTTCTGGAAGGCGTTGTGCACCGATGCCGCCGGGCTGTTCTCGGTGCTGTTCGACAGCCGCTACACGCCGCAGCAGGTGGACCGCTTCGTCGACGGGCTGCGCCTGTTCGGCATCGGCTACTCGTGGGCCGGGCCGCGCAGCCTGGCCGTGCCCTACGACCTGCCCGCGATGCGCCCGGGCAGCGCTCTGCAAGGGCATCTGGTGCGCTTCTCGATCGGGCTCGAGGAGGCCCAGGCGCTGCGCGCCGATGTCGAGCAGTCGCTGCGCGTGGCTTTCGACTGAGCAGCACTGCCGGCCTGTCGGCACCACCGACAGACCGCTGGTGCCCGCCGCTTCATACGGCTTCGCATTCAACGCGCTGACCGCGTTGCTTCGCCTCGCCGTGCGTCAGCACGGTCTTCGGCTTCGCGCCTTGTTGTCGCCCTTGAATGCGAAGCCGTATCAGGCCTTGGCGGGCGAAGAAACCTTGTGGCGCATGAGGCGCGCTTTCTCACGCTCCCAGTCGCGTTTCTTCTCCGTTTCGCGCTTGTCGTGCTGCGCCTTGCCCTTGGCCAGCGCGATGTCCACCTTCACGCGGCCGCCCTTGTAATGCAGGTTCAGCGGCACGAGCGTGAAGCCGCGCTGCTCCACCTTGCCCACCAGCCGGCGGATCTCGTCCTTGTGCATCAAGAGTTTCTTGGTGCGGTCGGGCTCGGGGTGAACGTGGGTGGAGGCCGAGCGCAGCGCGTTGATGCGGCAGCCAATGAGGTAGAGCTCGCCGTCGCGGATGACGACAGAGCCGTCGGTCAGCTGCACCTGGCCGTCACGAATGGCCTTGATCTCCCAGCCCTCGAGCACGATGCCGGCCTCGTGGGTTTCTTCGAGGTGGTAGTCGAAGCGGGCGCGGCGGTTCTCGGCGATGGCGGCCATGGCGGGATAATTCGGCTCATTGTATGAAGCATGTGCGCCGCTCCGTGCTGCTGTGGTACTCGCCGCGGGAGATGTACGACCTCGTCACCGGCATCGAGCGCTACCCGCAGTTCTTGCCCTGGTGCGAAGACGCTGCGGTGCTGCAAACCGACACCGCAGGCATGACCGCCCGGCTCGGCCTGGCCTACATGGGCGTGCGCCATGCCTTCACCACGCGCAACCTGCATGTGGCCGACCGGTCGGTCAACGTGAGCCTGGTCGATGGCCCCTTCTCGGTGCTCGAGGGCCGTTGGCTCTTCCACGCGCTGGGCCGCCCGGGCGGCGAAGAACAGGCCTGCAAGATCGAGTTCGACCTGCGCTACTCGTTTGCCAGCCCCGCGCTGGAGCATGTCGTGAGCCCGGTGTTCGACCGCGTCGCCAGCACGCTGGTGGATGCCTTCGTGCGCCGCGCCGAGGATGTGTATGGAGCGCGTTAGGTGCCTGCGCATCCCGCATGGGGGTTCGAGATCTGCCGCCCGGTCGCGCAGGCCATCGGCCGACGGTTGGCCGCGATGAACGCGCCGGCCCCCCCGCTGTCGGTGGAGGTGGCCTACTCGCCAGGGCCTGGCGCGGTGGACTGCGTGGCCCTGCAGATGCCCGAAGGGGCGACGCTGGCCGACGCGGTGCGCGCCAGCGGGTTGGTCGAGCGCCACGGCCTGGATGCCGCCACGTTGCGAACCGGCATCTGGTGCAAGGCTCAGGAAGGCAGCGCACCGCTGCGCGACCGCGACCGCGTCGAGATCTATCGCCCCCTGCAGGTGGACCCCAAGGAGGCGAGGCGCCTGCGCTACAAGAGCCACCTCGAGAAGCAGCAGGCGGCCGGTGAGGCCCGTTCCGCTCGCCGCGGCCCGCCGCCCGGCACGCCGCGCTGACAGCGCTGCCCGGCAGCTATCGGCAGTCGCTGGCGATCACCGCCCTCGCGGCGCGCATCTCTTCGGCCCGCGCGCGGTCGTCGAGCACCTCGCGCTCGCCACGCTCGTTGACGCGGGCGATGCGGATTCCGCTTTCCAGCGTGGCGACCTGCGTACGCGCGCGGCGGCAGTTCTCGGCGCGCTGCGCGGCGAGCTTTTCCTCTTCGGCCTTCGTGCGCGCGGCTTGTTCCTGCTCGGCACGCTTGCGCCGCGCCTCCACCTCGGCCTGCAGGCCGCTGGCGGGCGCCGAGGCCGCTCCCGACGCCCTCGCTGCCGATGCCGCAGCCGATGCACCCGCCGCGGTTGCCGCCGAGGCGGCGTCGGCTGGCGCCTCGCGGCGCGGCTGCGGGGCAACCGCAGGGCGGCTCAGGATGTCCTTGTCGGGCACCTCGCGCGGCGGGGGGCGGTCGCTGACGTTGATGCGCCCGGTGGCATCGCGCCAGCGCCACTGTGCATCGGCCGGCGTCGGCGTCAGCGCGGCGGCCAGCAGCACCACGGCGGCGGCCAGGTGCGGCCAGCGGCCGACGGCGAGGTGAAGGGCCCGCTGCGCGGCACCCTTGGCAGGAGCATTCGATGGCGTGGCCTTGACCATGCCGGCGAGTGTAGTGCCGCGCCCAAAGCGGGTGGTAGCCAGTTGCTTCATGACGAGGCACCCCGGCTGCGGGCCGCGGCGTCCCGCTCCCTATAATTCCATTTTGCGTCCGGAGCTTCTCGCATGCGCCTGCTCGGCAAAGCGCTCACCTTCGACGATGTGCTGCTGGTGCCGGCGTTCTCGCAGGTGCTGCCGCGCGACACTTCGCTGGCCACGCGCCTCACGCGCAACATCGGCCTGCAGCTGCCGCTGGTCTCGGCAGCGATGGACACCGTCACCGAGGCGCGCCTGGCGATCGCCGTCGCCCAGGAAGGCGGCATCGGCATCGTGCACAAGAACCTCACCCCCAGGCAGCAGGCGGCCGAAGTGGCGCGGGTCAAGCGCTACGAGAGCGGCGTCGTGCGCGACCCCATCACCGTGACGCCCGAGATGCCGGTGCGCGAGGTGATGGCGCTCACCCGGCAGCATGGCTTCTCGGGTTTCCCGGTCCTCGAGGGCAAGAGGGTGGTGGGCATCGTCACCAACCGCGACCTGCGCTTCGAGACCCGGCTCGATGCCCCGGTGCGCGAGGTGATGACGCCGCGCGACAAGCTGGTGTGGGTGAAGGAGGGCGCCTCGCTCGACGAAGGCAAGGCGCTGATGCACCGCCACAAGCTGGAACGCGTGCTGGTGGTCAACGACGAGTTCGAGCTGCGTGGCCTGATGACGGTGAAGGACATCACCAAGCAGACCGACTTCCCCACCGCCGCGCGCGACAACCAGGGCAAGCTGCGCGTCGGCGCTGCCGTCGGCGTGGGCGAGGGCACCGAGGAACGTGTCGAGTTGCTGGTGAAGGCCGGCGTCGATGCGCTGGTGGTCGACACCGCGCATGGCCACAGCCAGGGCGTGATCGACCGCGTGCGCTGGGTCAAGCGCCACTACCCGCAGGTGGATGTGATCGGCGGCAACATCGCCACCGGTGCCGCCGCGACCGCGCTGGTCGAGGCTGGCGCCGATGCGGTGAAGGTGGGCATCGGCCCGGGCAGCATCTGCACCACGCGCATCGTGGCGGGTGTGGGCGTGCCGCAGATCAACGCCATCGACCAGGTGGCCACCGCGCTGCGCGGCAGCAACGTGCCGCTCATCGCCGACGGCGGCATCCGCTACAGCGGCGACATCGCCAAGGCCATCGCCGCCGGCGCCAGCAGCGTGATGATGGGCAGCATGTTCGCCGGCACCGAAGAGGCGCCCGGCGAGACCATCCTCTACCAGGGCCGTACCTACAAGAGCTACCGCGGCATGGGGTCGCTGGGCGCCATGCAGCAAGGCAGCGCCGACCGCTACTTCCAGGAAGACGGCGGCAACAACCCCAACACGGCCAAGCTCGTGCCTGAGGGCATAGAAGGGCAGGTGCCGTACAAGGGCTCGGTGGTGGCCATCCTCTTCCAGATGGCCGGCGGCCTGCGCGCGGCGATGCACTACTGCGGCTGCGCCAGCGTGGCCGAGATGCAGCAGCGCGCCGAGTTCGTCGAGATCAGCTCGGCGGGCATGCGCGAAAGCCACGTGCACGATGTGCAGATCACCAAGGAAGCGCCCAACTACCGGGCCGAGGGATGAGCGAGTCTGCCGCGGCGCCCCCGGCGCTGGCCGAGGGCGGGGCTGCCGGGCCCGCCGGTAAACCGGCAGCCCGGCCGGCGATGTCGTTCATCCTCGTGGCGGTGGTGATCGACATGATCGCCATCGGCCTGATGGTGCCGGTGCTGCCGCACATCGTGGGGGTCTTCACCACCAGCAATGACGAGCAGACGCTGGCCTTCCTGGCCGTGACGGCGGCCTTCGGCATCGCGAACTTCCTCGGCTCGCCGGTGCTCGGGGCCCTGTCCGACCGTTACGGCCGGCGGCCGGTGCTGCTGCTGGGCTTCCTGGGCCTGGCGTTGAGCTTCTTCGTCACCGCCGCGGCCACCGCGCTGTGGATGCTGGTGGCGGTGCGCCTCTTCTCGGGCGCCATGCAGAGCAACATCTCGATCGCCAATGCGTATGTGGCCGACATCACGCCGCCGCAAGACCGCGCAAGGCGCTTCGGCCTGCTGGGCGCGATGTTCGGCATCGGCTTCATCCTCGGGCCGGTCGTCGGTGGCCTGCTCGGCGACATCGACGTGCGGCTGCCGTTCGTCGTGGCCGGTTGCCTGGCCTTGATCAACGGGCTGTACGGCCTGTTCGTGCTGCCCGAGTCGCTGCCGGTGGAACGCCGGCGCGCCTTCGAGTGGAAACGGGCGAACCCGGTGGCGGCGCTGCGCGGCCTGGCCGCGCTCAAGGGCGTGGGGTCACTGGTGTGGGTCATTGCGCTGTCCAGCCTCGGGCAGTTCATGCTGCACATGACCTGGGTGCTGTACACCAAGTTCAAGTTCGGCTGGGGTCCGGCCCAGGTGGGCTGGTCGTTGTTCGCGGTGGGCGTCATCACCGCCATCTCGCAGGGGCTGCTGCTCAAGCCGCTGCTGCAGCGCTTCTCTGCCCGGCGGCTGGCGGTGGTGGGGTTGCTCGTCGGCGCCGCGTCGTACCTGTTGTTCGGCCTGGCCACGGCCGGCTGGCAGATCTATGCCGTGATCACGCTCGGCCTGCTGGGCGGCGCGGCTCAGGCGGCCATGAACAGCATCGTCTCCAACGCGGCCGACGAGCGCACGCAGGGCCAGACGATGGGTTCGGTCTCCTCGCTGTCCAGCCTGATGGCCGTGCTGGCGCCGATTGTCGGGCTGGAGCTGCTGCGCTGGGTGTCGCACCTCGATCGCGGGCACTGGCTGATCGGGCTGCCGCTGTTCGTGTGCGCCGCGCTGCAGCTGGCCGCGGCGATCATCGCCATCGGCTTCTTCCGCCGAAGCGCGGCGCCGGCCACCACGCCGGCCTGACCCCCTGGCAATGCGCCGCAGCGCGCTCCGCGACCGCACTTCATGCCCCACGACAAGATCCTCATCCTCGATTTCGGCTCGCAGGTCACGCAACTGATCGCCCGCCGCGTGCGCGAGGCGCATGTCTACTGCGAGATCCACCCCAACGACGTCTCGGCGCAGTTCATCCGCGAGTTCAACCCGAAGGGCATCATCCTCTCGGGCAGCCACGCCAGCACCTACGAAGAGCACGGGCTGCGCGCGCCGGCGCAGGTCTTCGAACTCGGCGCGCCGGTGCTCGGCATCTGCTACGGCATGTTCACGATGGCGGTGCAGCTGGGCGGGCAGGTCGATGCCAGCACGCACCGCGAGTTCGGCTACGCCGAGGTGCGCGCGCGCGGCCACACCAAGCTGCTCGAAGGCATTCAAGATCGCGCCACCGCCGAAGGCCACGGCATGCTGGAAGTCTGGATGAGCCACGGCGACAAGGTCACCGAGCTGCCGCCCGGCTTCAAGCTGATGGCCAGCACGCCCAGCTGCCCGATCGCCGGCATGGCCGACGAGGCGCGCCGCTTCTACGGCGTGCAATTCCACCCCGAGGTCACGCACACGAAGCAAGGCCGCGCGCTGCTCGAACGCTTCGTGCTCGGCATCTGTGGCGCGAGGCCCGACTGGGTGATGCGCGACCACATTGCCGAGGCGGTGGCAGCCATTCGCGCACGGGTGGGCAGCGAAGAGGTGATCCTCGGCCTTTCGGGCGGGGTCGATTCCAGCGTGGCCGCCGCGCTCATCCACCGCGCCATCGGCGACCAGCTCACCTGCGTCTTCGTCGACCACGGCCTGTTGCGCCTGAACGAGGCGCAGATGGTGATGGAGATGTTCGCCGGGCGCCTGCACGCGCGCGTGCTGCATGTCGATGCCAGCGACCAATTCCTTGGCCACTTGAAGGGCGCAGGCGACCCCGAGGCCAAGCGCAAGATCATCGGCCGCGAGTTCGTCGAAGTCTTCCAGCGCGAGGCGAAGAAGCGCCCGAACGCCAAGTGGCTGGCGCAGGGCACGATCTACCCCGACGTCATCGAGAGCGGCGGCGCGAAGACCAAGAAGGCCACCACCATCAAGAGCCACCACAACGTCGGCGGGTTGCCCGAGACGCTGGGGTTGAAGCTGCTGGAGCCGCTGCGCGACCTGTTCAAGGACGAGGTGCGCGAACTCGGCGTGGCGCTCGGTCTGCCGCCGGAGATGGTGTATCGCCACCCGTTCCCGGGCCCCGGCCTGGGCGTGCGCATCCTCGGCGAAGTGAAGCGCGAGTACGCCGATCTGCTGCGCCGCGCCGACGCCATCTTCATCGACGAGCTGCGCGCCACGGTGGACCCGGCCAGCGGCAAGAGCTGGTACGACCTGACGAGCCAGGCCTTCGCCGTCTTCCTGCCGGTGAAGAGCGTGGGCGTGATGGGCGACGGCCGCACCTACGACCACGTGGTGGCGCTGCGCGCCGTACACACCAGCGACTTCATGACCGCCGACTGGGCCGAGCTGCCCTACGCGCTGCTCAAGAAGGTGAGCTCGCGCATCATCAACGAAGTGCGCGGCATCAACCGCGTCACCTACGACGTGAGCAGCAAGCCGCCGGCGACGATCGAGTGGGAGTAGCGGGCAACCGCCCCAGGGCTGGCCGATCGGTGGCCCCGATGCCTGCTGCCGATCAGCCCGGCGCCGCGGGACGCGCCGAAGCCCGGGCGGAGGGCCCCCTCGATGCGGCCCGCGCCACGGGGCGGTTCACGTAGGCCCGCAACGCCTCGATGAATTCGCCGGCCAGGGCCGAAGGCCGGTGGTGTGCCGAGGTGATCATCGCGATGCGCACGTCGAAGCGCGGCTGCAGCGCGATGGCCACCACGCCGCGCTCGAGGTAGTCGCCCACCGAGAACGGGTCGACGATCGCCACCCCGAGGCCCTCGGCGACGAGCGCGCAGGCGATGCCCGACAGCGGCGTGGTGGCCACCACGTCGTGCGCGATGCCGGCGAGCAGCGTGTCGGTGTGCACCGAGAAGATCGTCGGCTCGCTCAGCGCCACGACCCGTTCGCCGGCCAGATCAGGCAGCGTCACCGAGCGCCGGCGTGCCAGGCGGTGGCCCGAGGGCACGGCCAGCACGGCCCTCGAGGCCAGCGACTCGATCTGCAGCCCCGGCCGCTCGGGCGGTGCAGCCGCCAGCCCGATGTCGGCCTGGCCGACCTGCACCGCGTCGATGACCAGGTGAGAAGGCATGCCGCTCAGGTGCATCTTGGCCCGCTCGCGGCCCTCGAGAAACTTCGATGCGAAGCGCGGCAGGAACCCCATGGCCATCGCCGGCAGCGCGGCGACGCGCAGTCGCCCGCCCCGGTGGGCCCGCAGGTCGGCGGCAAAGCGGGTCAGCGCATGCAGGCCGGTGGCATAGCGCTCGGCCTCGGCCAGCAGCAAGGTCGCCTCGGGCGTGGGCAGCAGGTGGTTGCCCCGCCGCTCGAAGAGCGTGAGGCCGGTGTCGGCCTCGAGGTCGCGGACCAGCCGGCTGATGGCCGGTTGCGAGACCGCCAACGCTGCTGCCGCGCCGGTGACGCTGCCGCGCAGCATCACCCAGCGAAAGGCCTCGATCTGCCGCGGGTGGAGCATGCGGCCCTCCATAACATGAACGCAAGCCAGCCTGCGATCTGGCTATTTGACAGCATACAGAGCGCTGCCGATGATCGCGCCCGTTTCAAGCCCACCCCGGAGGAGACCCCCATGACTGTCGCTACCCGCAGGTTCGCGGCGCTCGCTGCGGCGCTGGCTTTGGCCGGCATCGGCGCGCAGGCCGTTGCGCAGCAGAAGACCTTCACCCTGGCCGGCTACGGCGGCTCGTTCGAGAAGACGATGCGCGAGCAGGTGCTCCCCGCGTTTGCCGCCAAGCACAACCTGAAGGTCGAGTTCGTGGCGGGCAACTCCACCGACACGCTGGCCAAGCTGCAGGCGCAGAAGGGCAACCAGGTCATCGACGCCATCATCGTCGACGACGGCCCGATGTACCAGGCCGTGGAACTCGGCTTCTGCGGCACGCTGGCCGCTGCCGACGTCTACAAGGACGTCTACTCGATCATGCACTTCAAGTCGAACAAGGCGATCGGCGTGGGCATGGTCGGCACCGGCATCATGTACAAGAAGAAGGTCTTCGAAGAGAACAAGTGGGCCGCGCCCACTTCGTGGGAAGACCTGAAGGACCCGAAGTACAAGAAGAAGCTCGTCGTCCCGCCGATGAACAACACCTACGGCCTGCACGCCGTGGTGATGATGGCGCGGGTGCGCGGCGGCGGCGAGGGCCGCATCGACCCCGGCTTTGCCGCCTTCAAGAACGACCTCGGTCCCAACGTGCTGGCCTACGAGCCCTCGCCGGGCAAGATGACCGAGCTGTTCCAGTCGGGCCAGGCGGTGATCGGCGTGTGGGGTTCGGGCCGCGCCAAGGCGCTGGCCGACCAGACCGGCTTCCCGATCGAGTTCATCTACCCAAAGGAAGGCGGCGTGGCGCTGGGCGTGGCGGCCTGCCCGGTGGCGGGTTCGAAGAACGACAAGGAGGCGCAGGCCTTCATGCAGTACCTGGTGAGCCCCGAGGTGCAGTTGATCCTCGCCAAGGGCGCCGGCTTCGGCCCGACCAACCGCAAGGTCACGCTCGCCCCCGACCAGCAAAAGGGCCTGCCCTACGGCGACCAGGTGAGCTCGCTGAAGACCGTCGACTGGGACCAGATCAACAAGGTGCGCGACGAGTGGAACAAGCGCTGGACGCGCGAGATCGAGCGCTGACCCCCGCCGGCCAACGAGCAATGAAGACGCGGGCGCCCTGAGCGTCGCCCGCCTTCACGGAACGCACCTCGAACCGCATTCGCAGCGTCGGCGGCGGCAATGAGCTTCCTCGTGCTCGACCGGCTCACCAGGCGCTACGACGCCTCGATGGCCGTGGACTCGCTGTCGCTGGCGGTGGAGCGCGGTGAGTTCATCGCGCTGCTGGGCCCCTCGGGGTGCGGCAAGACGACCACGCTGCAGATGATCGCCGGGTTCGTCGAACCCACCTCGGGCAGCATCCACCTGGACGGCAAGGACCTCACGCGCGTCAAGCCCGCACAGCGCGGGCTGGGCATCGTGTTCCAGAGTTATGCGCTGTTCCCGCACATGACCGCGGCCGAGAACGTGGCCTTCGGCCTGCAGATGCAAAGGCTCGGCGCGGCCGAGGTCCGGCGGCGGGTGGACGAGGTGCTGCAGCTCGTGGGCCTGGGCGGCCTGGCCGAGCGCTACCCGCGCCGCATGTCCGGCGGCCAGCAGCAGCGCGTGGCGCTGGCGCGCGCGCTGGTCATCAAGCCGCAGATCCTGCTGTTGGACGAGCCGCTGTCCAACCTCGACGCCAAGCTGCGCGAGGGCATGCAGATCGAGCTCAGGCAGATTCAGCGTACGCTGGGCACCACCACCGTGCTCGTCACACTCGACCAGGGCGAGGCGATGGCGCTGGCCGACCGCATCGTGGTCATGAACAAGGGCCGCGCCGAGCAGGTGGGCGCTCCGCACCAGACCTATGAGTGGCCGGCGACGCCGTTCGTCGCCGAGTTCCTGGGCAAGACCAACCTGCTGGTCGGCAGGGTCGATGCCGCCGCGTTGCAGCTGGAGATCGCCGGCGCACGATGGGTGCTGGCGGCGGCGCAGTGCGAAGCATTGGTGCCGAAGGACACGCGCGCGGCCGGCGATGCCCTGGCCGCCCCGCTGCCCGTGCAGGTGACGGTGCGGCCCGAGAAGATCCGCCTCCTGCCGGCTGGCGTGGGCATGGAGCAACCCGGCATCGACGGGCGGGTCCGCACCCGCATCTTCCAGGGCAACCACTGGCTCGTGCAGGCCGATGCGATGGGGCAGACGCTGACGGTGATCGCGCAGAACAGCGGCCAGCCCGTGCCGGCCGAGGGTGAGCCTGTGCGCCTGACCTGGGCCGCCGGCGACTTGCGGTTGCGGCCCGCGGCGGCCGCGGTGGTGTGATGCCCAAGCGCAGGCTGGCCCCGAGGGCCGGGCGGCGACCATGAGCAGCCGCCGCTTCGCGCCCTACGCGCTCAGCCTGCCGGCGCTGCTGCTGTTCGCGCTGATCGTGCTGGTGCCCATCGTGATGACGGTGCTGCTGTCGTTCCACGACTGGGGGCAGTACAAGGGCATCGAGCGTGTGTTCATCCTGAAGAACTGGCGCGAGGTCGTCACCGACGACTACTTCCACGAGGTGTTTCTGCGCACGCTGCGCATCGCCGTGTGGGTGACCGTGCTCACCGCCGTGTTCGGCGCGCCCGAGGCCTACATCCTGCACCGCATGCGCAGCCCGTGGCGCGGCATCTTCCTGCTGGTGCTGCTGGGGCCGCTGTTGATTTCGGTGGTGGCGCGCACCCTTGGCTGGGCGTTGCTGTTCGGCGGCAACAACGCGTTGGTCAACAAGGTGCTGATGGGCGCTGGGCTGATCAGCTCGCCGGTGCCCTTCATGTTCACCGAGACCGGCGTGGTGGTGGGCCTGACGCACGTGCTGATGCCCTACATGGTGCTGGCGGTGTGGGCCTCGCTGCAGAAGCTCGACCCGCAGGTCGAGAACGCCGCGCTGTCGCTGGGCGCGGGCCCGTGGGCGATCGCGCGGCGCATCGTGCTGCCGCAAGTCGTGCCGGGCATGCTGGCCGGCGGCATCATCGTCTTCGCGCTGGCGGCCAGCGCCTTCGCCACGCCGGCCATCCTCGGGGGGCGGCGGCTGAAGGTGGCTTCCACGCTGGCCTACGACGAGTTCCTGAACACGCTGAACTGGCCGCTGGGCGCGGTGGTGGCAGTGATCATCCTCGTGGCACTGGCGGCCATCATCGTCGTCTCCAACCGCCTCGTGGAACGGCGCTTCGCCGAGGTGTTCCGATGAGGCCCGAGGCAAGGCACGACATGAGGCGCGATTCCGGGACCGACGCCAGAACCGATGTCAAGACCGACATGGGGCGCAACCCATGAGGCGCAATGGCCCGCTGGCGCTCGCGTACCACACGCTCTTCGTGCTGTTCACGCTGGCGCCGATCCTCGTCGTGTGCGTGGTCGCGTTCACGCCCGAGAGTCATCTGTCGTTCCCCACCACCGAGTTCTCGCTGCGCTGGTTCAAGGCCATCGCGCAGTACCCCGAGTTCATCCGCGCGTTCTGGCAAAGCGTGTGGCTGGGCGCGCTGTCGTCGCTGATCGCGCTGGCGTTCTCCGTGCCGGCGGCGCTGGCGGTGGCCCGCTACCGCTTCGCCGGGCGTGATGCGCTGATGGCGCTGTTCCAGTCGCCGCTGATGATTCCGCACGTCGTGCTGGGCATCGCGTTCCTGCGCTTCTTCACCGAGATCGGGCTGGCCGGCACCTTTACGGCGCTGCTGCTGTCGCACGTGATCATCGTGTTCCCGTTCGCGCTGCGGCTCACGCTGGCTTCGGCCACCGGCATGAACCCGGCCATCGAGCAGGCCGCGGCGTCGCTGGGGGCGGGCGAGGCCACGATCCTGTGGCGCATCACGCTGCCGCTGGTGGCGCCGGGGCTGATCAGCGGCTGGGCGCTGGCGTTCATCAACTCGTTCGACGAGCTGACGATGAGCGTGTTCATCGCCACGCCGCGCATCGAGACGCTGCCGGTGCGCATGTTCCTGTACATCCAGGACAACATCGATCCGCTGGTGACCTCGGTCTCGGCGGCGGTGATCGTGGTCACGCTGCTGGCGCTGGTGGTGCTCGACCGGCTCTACGGCCTGGAGGCGTTGTTGATCGGCAAGGGGCAGGACCGGTGACCACCGCGCAGGCCGCCGCAAGCGGCGGTTCCGATGTCGCCGATGTGGCAGTCGTCGGCGGCGGCCTCGTGGGCGCGTGCATCGCGTGGGGCCTGGCGCGCATCGGCCAGCGCGTGACCGTGCTCGACGAAGGCGACATGGCCGTGCGTGCCTCGCGCGGCAACTTCGCGCTGGTGTGGGTGCAGGGCAAGGGCCTGGGGCTGGCGTCCTACTCGCGCTGGACGCTCGGCAGCAGCGACGCCTGGGTCACGCTGCAGGCCGAGCTGGCCGATGACAGCGGCCTGGACATCCGCTTCGAACGTCCGGGCGGCTTTCACGTCTGCCTGAGCGACGCCGAAATGGCATCTCGCGCCGCCACGCTGGCGCGCTTCCATGCGCAGCCGGGTGTGGCCGACTACCGCACCGAGATGCTCGATCACGCGCAGCTGAGCAAGTTCCTGCCGCATCTCGGGCCGAAGGTCGCCGGCGCCAGCTACAGCGCGGTGGACGGGCACGTGAACTCGCTGCGCCTGTTCCGCGCGCTGCACCGGGCCTTCGAGCGGCGCGGCGTGTCGTACCGCGCAAGCCACGCGGTGCGCGGCATCGAGCATCGTGCGGGCGGCTTCACACTCGCCACCTCGGCGGGCGAAGTGCGCGCGGGCAAGGTCGTGCTGGCCGCGGGCAACGCCAACGCCACGCTGGCGCCGATGGTGGGCCTCACGGCACCGATGAAGCCCGAGCTGGGGCAGATCATCGTCACCGAACGCGCGCGGCCCTTCCTGCGGCATCCGCTTTCCACGGTGCGGCAAACCGACGAGGGCACGGTGATGATCGGCGACAGCCGCGAAGAAGGCACCGACCCCGCGCAGATCAACCGGCCGATCAACAGCGTGATGGCCGCGCGTGCGGTGCAGATCTTCCCGATGCTCGCCGCGCTCAACGTGGTGCGCACCTGGCGCGCCATCCGCGTGATGCCGGCCGACGGTTTCCCGATCTACGACCAGTCGCGAAGCTGCCCCGGCGCCTTCGTCGCCACCTGCCATTCCGGCGTGACGCTGGCGGCCGCGCACGCCTACCGCCTGGCACCGATGATCGCCCGCGGGCAGCTCGACGAGCAGGAGGTCGGCGTCTTCAGCGCACGGAGGTTCGATGTTCAAGCGTAGTGAGCAGGCCGGTGCCAGCCGGGCCGTCACCCTGCGCCTGGCCGGGAAGACGGTGAATGCGCGCGAAGGCGACAGCGTCGCCGCCGCGATGCTGGCCGCGGGCCTGGCCGGCTGCCGCAGCACGCCGGTGAGCGGCGCGCCGCGTGGACCCTATTGCCTGATGGGCGTGTGCTTCGAATGCCTGGTGCAGATCGACGGCGTGGCCAACCAGCAGGCTTGCCTCGTGCCCGTGCGCGAGGGCATGGTGGTCGAGCCGCAGCAGGGCAAGCGTGCGCTCGATGGCTCCGCAGCCCCACAAGGAGCGGCGTGATGATCGACCTGGCGATCATTGGCGCGGGCCCCGCCGGCCTGGCAGCCGCGGCGTTGGCGGCGCGCTCGGGCCTGGACACCGTGCTTTTGGACGAGAACCCGGCGCCCGGCGGCCAGATCTACCGCGCCATCACCAGCACGCCGCTGGTGCGCCGCGAGGTGCTGGGCGCCGACTACTGGCACGGCCGGAGTCTGGTGCAGGCCTTCGAAACATCGGGGGCCCGGCTCGAAACAGGCTGCACGGTGTGGAGCCTCGACGCCGAGCTGGAACTCGGCGTGCTGCAGGCCGGCGCGGCGCGCATGCTGCAGGCGCGCCGCGTGATCATCGCCACCGGCGCGCTCGAAAGGCCCTTCCCCATTCCCGGCTGGACCCTGCCCGGCGTGATGACCGTGGGCGCCGGCCAGGCGCTGCTCAAGAGCTCGGGCCTGGTGCCGGAAGGGAACGTGGTGCTGGCCGGCAGCGGCCCGCTGCTGTGGCTGTACGCGGCGCAGTGCCATCGCGCCGGCGGGCGCATTGCGATGCTGCTGGACACCACGCCGCACGGTGCGTACTGGCGCGGGCTGGACGACCTGCCGTGGTTCGTGCTCTCGCCGCTGCTGGCCAAGGGCCTCGCACTGGTGGCCGAAGCGAAGCGTACCGTTCCGGTGGTGAGCCATGTGACGGCGCTCGAAGCCGTGGGCGACGAGCGCGTGCGCGAGCTGCGCTACCGCTCGGGCGCCGGCCCGTGGCAAGTCGTGGCCGCGGACACGGTGCTGCTGCACCAGGGTGTGGTGCCCAACGTCAACCTCGCCATGGCGGCCGGCGCGCAGCACGTGTGGGACCCCGTGCAGCTGTGCTGGCGGCCCGAGCTGGATGCCTGGGGCCACAGCTCGATCGCCGGGCTGGCCATCGCCGGCGACGGTGCGGGCATCGCCGGCGCCTGGGCCGCGGAAGCCCGTGGCCGGCTGGCCGCGATCGCCGCGGTGCGCGCATTGAAGGGTCACAGCGAGAGCTCGCCGCTGCACGGCGCCGTGGCCGAGCACAACGTGCGGCGCGCGCTCGTTCGCGCAAACCGTGGCCGCGGCTGGCTGGACGCGGCGTTCCAGCCCGCACCGCAGTTCCGCCTGCCCGAAGGCGACACGCTCGTGTGCCGCTGCGAGGAAGTGAGTGCCGCGCAGATCAAGGCCACGGTGGCGCAGGGCTGCGAGGGGCCGAACCAGCTCAAGGCCTTCCTGCGCTGCGGCATGGGCCCATGCCAGGGGCGGCTGTGCGGGTTGACGGTGACCGAGCTGATCGCGCGCGAGCGTGGTGTGGCGCCCGAGCAGGTGGGCTACTACCGCATCCGCCCGCCGGTGAAGCCGATCGCGCTGTCGGCACTGGCGCAGATGCCGGTGGACGATGCGGCCGTGAAGGCGGTCGTGCGGGGCTGAGGCGCCGGCTCCCGCTCCCGCTCACGTTCGCGCCATGGGTACCGCAGCCACGCCGGCGGGTCACCACCACGGCGCCGTGCCGCGCGGCGCTGACGTCATCGTCGTCGGCGCCGGCATCCACGGCTGCTCCACGGCGCTGTTCCTCGCGCGGCGCGGCGCCAGCGTGCTGGTGCTGGAGAAGGACCACTGTGCGCGCCACGCCTCGGGCGTGAACGCCGGCGGCGTGCGGCAGTTGATCCGCCACGTGGCGGAGATTCCCCTGTCGGTGCTGTCGATGGGCCTGTGGGAGCGCATCACCGAACTGACCGGCGACGACTGCGGCTTCGAGAGCCACGGCCAGGTGCTGGTGGCCGAGAGCGAAGAAGACCTCGAGGCCATGCGCGAGCGCGTGGCCGACCTGCAGCGCCGTGGCTTCACGCACGAAGAGTTGATCGACCGGCAGGAGCTGAAAGCGCTGGTGCCTGCCGTGGCCGAGTACTGCCCGGGCGGCATCGTGTCGCGGCGCGACGGCGCCGCGATTCCGTTTCGCAGCACGCAGGCCATCTATCGCGCCGCGCAGCGCACCGGTGCGCGTTTTCTCGAAGGCGTGTCGGTCACCGGCGTGCAGCGGCACGCCGAGCGCTGGCACGTGAGCACCAGCGCCGGCGAATTCAGCGCGCCGGTGGTGGTGAATGCCGCCGGTGCCTGGGCCGACCGGCTGGCCGCCGCGGTGGGTGAACCCGTGCCGCTGGTGCCCATCGCGCCGATGCTGATGATCACCAGCCGCGTGCCCGAGTTCATCAAGCCGGTAGTCATCCTGCGTTCGCGCAAGCTGTCGTTCAAGCAGTTCGCCAACGGCACGGTGATGATCGGCGGCGGCCACCTGGCCACTCTTGACCGCGACCGCAACCACACGCAGATCGACTGGCGCAAGTTGCAGGACAGCGCGCGCACCGTGTGGGAGCTGTTCCCGGTGATGCGCGGCACGACGGTCGTGCGCGCCTGGGCCGGCATCGAGGGCCGCATGGCCGACGACCTGCCCGTGGTGGGCCCCAGCCGCACCGCACCGGGCTTCTATCACCAGTTCGGCTTCAGCGCCCACGGCTTTCAGCTCGGCCCGGGCACCGGGCAGGCCATGGCCGAGTTGGTCATCACAGGCAAGAGCCCGGTGCCGATCGACGGCCTGGGCGTCGAGCGTTTCGCGCGCGGCCCAGGCGTCTAGTGCCCGACCTGCTTGGGGGCAGGGGCCGCCCGCCAGCGAAGGCTCGGCGGGCGTTGGTCGTGCGGCAGCCGGGGCCCCATGTTTTCCCGTCATGGGGGCTGCGAGCGGACGGCTACCATCGCACGCGACACAACACCGGCAGCCAATGACCACCCCCGCCGACGAATACGCCATGCGGCTGGCCCTTGACCAGGCGCACAACGCCTGGCTGGTGGGCGAGGTGCCGGTGGGCGCGGTGATCGTGCGGCCGGCGCCCGAAGGCGAGTTGGGCGTGCAGGTGGTGGCCACCGGCTACAACCGGCCGATCACCACCCACGACCCGACCGCGCACGCCGAGATCGTGGCGCTGCGCCACGCCGCCACGCTGCTGGAGAACTACCGGCTGCCCGAGTGCGATATCTACGTGACGCTGGAGCCCTGCGCGATGTGCGCCATGGCGCTGATGCATGCGCGTGTGCGCCGCGTCGTATGGGGAGCGGCCGACCCGAAGACCGGTGCCGCCGGGTCGGTGGTCAACCTGTTCGCCCAAGAGCGGCTGAATCACCACACGGCGGCGGAGGGCGGCGTGCTCGCCGAGGCCTGCGGCGATGTGCTGCGCGGCTTCTTCGCCCAGCGGCGCGCCGAGCAGCGCGCGGCGCAGCGAGGCGAGAAGGGGGCCGTGGAGCTTCCCGGTGGCGAGGGCGGGCTCACCGCGGCCGACCCGTTCGAAGGTGCGGATGCCGACGGCGGCGGGCCGATCCCCGTGCCCGAGGTGCTGACCACCGAAGCCACCGAGGCACTGGTCGACGACGCGGCGGCGCCCATCCCCACCGGCGAGGCGGTGGAACTGCCGCCTGGCGAGCCGGGCGCGGGCGCATGACCGCCGGCGCGCCGATGCAGCTGACCGTCTTCAGCCCCTCCGGCGCAGTGGCCGATGCGGCGGCGCTGCAACTCGCGCTGCAACGCCTGCGCGCGCTGGGCTTCGATGCCCGGCGCGACAGCGCCGCGGCGGCGCGCCGGCAACGCTTTGCCGGCAGCGATGAGCAGCGGCTCGCCGCCATCCACCGCGTGGCCGAGCAGGCACCGTCCATCGCCATGGCCACGCGCGGCGGCTACGGGCTCACGCGGCTGCTGGACGCCATTGCGTGGAAGAAGCTGGCCAAGAGCGTGCAGCGCGGCACGCGCTGGGTGGGCCTGTCGGACTTCACCGCGCTGCAGCTGGCGCTGCTGGCACACACCGGCGCGCCAAGCTGGGCCGGCCCTTGCGCAATCGAAGGCTTCGGGCGCGACGCCGCCGCCGGCGGCATGGACGATGTCACCGCCGCCTGCTTTGCCGAAGCGATGCGCGGCGAGCTGGAAGCAGTGGGCTTTCGCACCGAGGCGGGCTTCGACGGCCTGGAGGTGAAGGGGCTGCTGTGGGGCAGCAACCTGGCGATGCTGTGCTCGCTGATCGGCACGCCGCACCTGCCGCGGCCTGCGCAGGTGAAAGGCGGCATCCTGTTCGTCGAGGACGTGAACGAGCATCCGTACCGTGTCGAGCGCATGTTGCTGCAGCTGCTGCAGGCCGGCGTGCTGGGCGTGCAGAAGGCGGTGGTGCTGGGCAGCTTCGACGCCTGGACCCCGTCGCCCAACGACCGCGGCTACGGCTTGAAGGCGATGGTGGCGCACCTGCGCGGCGCCACCCGCGTGCCTGTCCTCACCGGGCTGCCTTTCGGGCATGTGCCCACCAAGGTGACGCTGCCCATCGGGCGGCGTGGCACGCTGGCGGTGCAGGGGCGCCAGGCGTTCATCGGCTGGTAGCGCACCTGTGGTCCTGCGCCTGTTCACCCGCCGCCTTGCGCTGGCCTGCGCCTGGGCGCTGGCCAGTCTCGCCGGCGGCTGCGACAACAGCCCGTGGCCCGAAGGCGCGCTGCGCGAGAACACGCTGTACAACTCGTTCGACGAGCGCTCGCCGCGCTACCTGGACCCCACCGCCTCCTACAGCAACCCCGAGTCGGTCTACACCTACCAGATCTACGAGCCGCTGTACGCCTACCACTACCTGAAGCGGCCGTACGAGCTGGTTCCGAAGGCGGCCGTGTCGGTCGTGGCCCCGTACTACCTCGGCAAGGACGGCCAGCGCCTGAGCGATGACGCCCCGGCGGAGCAGATTGCCCAGAGCGTGTACGACATCGCCATCCAGCCCGGCATCCGGTTCGCGCCGCACCCGGCCTTCGCCAAGGACGAGCAGGGCCGCCACCGCTACCACCAACTCACGCGCGAGCAGCTGGGCGCCAAGCGCTCGCCGTGGGAGTTCGAGCACCAGGGCACGCGCGAGCTGACGGCCGAGGACTACGAGTACGCCTTCAAGCGCCACGCCACGCCGCGCATCGAGGCGCCGATCTACGCCGTGTTCGCCGAGTACGTGATCGGCCTGAAGGAGTACCGCAAGCTCATCGCCGACGAGAACGCCAAGCTGCTGGCCGGCCTGCCGGCCGATCTGCGCGACAAGCCGTTCCTCGACTTCCGCCGCTGGCCGCTGGAAGGCGTGAAGGCGATCGACCGCCACACGCTGCGCATCCGCATCAAGGGCAAGTACCCGCAGTGGAAGTACTGGCTGGCGATGACCTTCGCCGCCCCCGTGCCGTGGGAGGCCGATGCCTTCTACGCGCAGCCGGGCATGGCCGACGCGAGCCTGTCGCTGAACCAGTGGCCGGTGGGCACCGGCCCGTTCATGATGACCGAGTACGTGCAGGACCGCCGCCACGTGATGGCGCGCAACCCGCATTTCCGCGGCGAGAGGTACCCGTGCGAAGGCGCGGCCGAGGACAAGGCCGCCGGCTACCTGGCCGACTGCGGCAAGACCATGCCCTTCGTCGACAAGATCGTCACGGTGATCGTCAAGGAGAAGGTGCCGCGCAAGGAGATGTTCAAGCAGGGCTATCTCGACGTGCCCGAGATCGAGCGCCCCGAGTGGGGCGTGGACTTCCGCGTCGATGTCGACGACAGCGACCGCGTGAAGGCCCTGTACGAAGCGCGCGGCTTCCAGTTTCCGCAGACCGCCGACATCAACAACTGGTACATCGGCTTCAACTGGCTCGACCCCGTCATCGGCAAGGGCAGCACGCCCGAACAGCAGGCCAGGAACCGCAAGCTTCGCCAGGCGCTCTCCATCGCCATCGACTGGGAGGAGGGCTACGGCCGCATCTTCCGCGCCAAGGGCGGCGAGGCCGCGCACGGGCCGGTGCCGCCGGGCGTGTTCGGCTCGCGTGAAGGCGAGCCCGGCGGCCACAACCCCGTCACGCACGAAGTGGTGGGCGGCAAGGTCGTGCGCCGCTCCATCGAAGTGGCCAAGCGGTTGCTGGCCGAAGCCGGCTACCCCGGCGGGCGCGACGCGAAGACGGGCCAGCCGCTGGTGCTGAATTACGACTTCCAGCGCGCGCTGACGCCGGAGTCCCGGGCCGAGAACGACTGGCTCGTCAAGCAGTTCGCCAAGATCGGCGTGCAACTGGAGATCCGTGCCACCGACTACAACCAGTTCCAGGAAAAGGTGCTCAAGGGCAAGCACCAGATCTTCTGGTGGGGGTGGCTCGGTGACTACCCCGACGCCGAGAACTTTCTTTTCCTGCTCTACGGCCCCAACAGCAAGTCGCTGCACGAAGGCGAGAACGCGGCCAACTACGAAAACCCCGAGTACGACAAGCTTTACCGCCAGCTGCAGACGCTGGACGACGGGCCGCGCAAGCAGGAAGTGATGGACGCGATGGTGCGCATCGCGCGCGAGGACGCGCCGTGGGCGTGGGGCTACTGGCCCTATGTGGCCACCGCCAACCAGGCCTGGGTGCACAACGCCAAGCCGGGCATCCTGATTCGCGACATGGCGCGCTACTACCGTGTGGACGCGGCGTTGCGCGCGCAGCGCGTGGCCGAGTGGAACCGGCCCGTGTGGTGGCCGCTGTTGCTGCTGGCCGCGGGCCTGACGCTGCTGGTGTGGTGGGCGCGCCGCAGCTACGTGGTGCGCGAGCGTGCCACGGCGCGCAAGACCGGCGCCGAGGCCGCCCCGCCGCTGGCGGCCGCCAGCGCCGACTGATGGGCAGGCGATGCTGAACTTCATCCTGCGCCGCCTCGGCTACGGCCTGCTCATCCTGGCGGGCGTGAACCTGCTGACCTTCTTCCTTTTCTTCACCGTCAACACGCCCGACGACATGGCGCGCCTGAACATCGGCGGCAAGCGCGTCACCCAGGAGCAGATCGACAAGTGGAAGGCCGAGCGCGGCTACGACAAGCCGCTGTACTGGAACGCCGCGAAGCAGGGCGCCGAGCGCGCCACCGACACCATCTTCTGGGAGCGCTCGGTGTCGCTGTTCGCACTGGACTTCGGCCGCTCGGACGCGCGCCAGGCGGTGAACATCGGCCACGAGGTCAAGACGCGCATGTGGGTGAGCTTCCAGCTCGCGCTGCCGATCTTCGTGCTGCAGGTCATCGCCAGCACCGCGTTCGCGTTGCTGCTGGTGTTCTTCCGCCACACCCGCATCGACTTCTGGGGCGTGGTGCTGTGCGTGCTGATGCTGTCGATCTCGGCGCTGTTCTACATCATCGTCGGCCAGTACTTCTTCTCGCGCGTGCTGCGGCTGGTGCCGATCAACGGCTACGCGCCGGGGCTGGATGCGCTGAAGTTCCTGGCGCTGCCGGTGGTGCTTTCGCTGCTGGCGCGGCTGGGCACCGAGGCGCGCCTGTACCGCGCGCTGTTCCTGGAAGAGATCGGCAAGGACTACGTGCGCACCGCGCGCGCCAAGGGCCTGGCCGAGCACGCGGTGCTGATGCGGCACGTGCTGCGCAACGCGCTCATCCCCATCATCACCAGCGCCGGCTCGTACCTGCCTTACGTGTTTCTGGGCAGCCTGGTGTTCGAGAGCTTCTTCGGCATTCCCGGGCTCGGGGCCTTCGTCATCGAGGCCATCAGCGGCCAGGACTTCGCGATCGTGCGCACGATGGTGTTCCTGAGCGCGCTGCTGTACATCGCCAGCCAGGCGCTGATCGACATCCTCTACACCTGGGTCGACCCGCGCGTGCGGCTGGCCTGAACGCCGCGCCGGCCGCACCTTCCACGCACCTTCCGAATCGTGGGCTTCAAGTTCGTCATCCTGTGGACCGACGCGGCGCTGTGGGCGATGGTCGCCGCGCTCGTGGGCTACGTGCTGCACGTGCGGCGCGACGCCGGCCTGCGCGCCTCGTGGCTGAAGGTGGCGCGCGACCCGGCCGCGGTGTCGGCCGGCCTCGTGCTGCTGCTGTTCGTGGCGGTCACGTTGATCGACAGCGTGCACTTCCGGCGCGCGCTGGCGCCTTCGGCGGGCAGCACGCAGGTGTTCTACGACACGCGCACCGAGTCGCTGCTCGACGCGCTGCTGGCGCGGCAGATCGAGATGCGCGAGACCACCTACTCGCAGCCGCTGGCCACGCACGGCCACACCAAGGAGGCGCTGGAGGTCGAAGGCCGCGCGGTGCGCGATTTCCCAAGGCTGAAGCATGGCGGGGTGCACCTGAAGGACCCGGTGCGCGAATGGGCGGTCGACGTGGCGGGCCGGGCGGCTCTGGGCGCTGCCGGCGGCGTGCTGGCGGTGGCACTGGCCGCGGTTGCGGCTGCGGCCTGGCTCGCGCGCGGCGGCGGTGGTAGTGGTGGCGGCGGGTTCGGGCAGGCGCTGCGCGACATCGCGGGCGATCGCACCCCGTTCCCTGTGCGCGCGTTGCTGGTCACGCTCTTCATGCTGGCCCTCGTCGTCGGGCCCACCGTGGCGCTGATGGGCCACTACCACGTGCTGGGCACCGACCGCACCGGCAACGACGTGCTGGTGCTGGCCTTGAAGAGCGTGCGCACGGCTTTCGTCATCGGCGCGCTGGCCACGCTGGCCACGCTGCCGTTTGCGCTCGGCTTCGGTGTGCTGGCCGGCTACTTCCGCGGCTGGGTGGACGAGGTCATCCAGTACCTCTACACCACGCTCAGCTCGGTGCCCAATGTGCTGCTGATCGCCGCGTGCATCCTGATGGTGCAGGTGTTCCTGGACAAGAACCCCGAGCTGTTCGAGACCGGGGCCGAGCGCTCGGACCTCAAGTTGTTCCTGCTGTGCGCGATCCTGGGCATCACCGGCTGGTCGACGCTGTGCCGGCTGATCCGCGGCGAGACGCTCAAGCTGCGCGAGCTGGAGTTCGTGCAGGCGGCCACCGCGTTCGGCGTGAGCCCGGCGCGCATCATGGCGCGGCACATCATGCCCAACGTCATGCACCTGGTGCTCATCACCACGGTGCTGGCCTTCTCCGACCTCATCCTCTACGAAGCGGTGCTCACCTACGTGGGCGTGGGCGTCGACCCGTCGATGACGAGCTTCGGCGGCATGAT
>JAEUPC010000229.1 GCA_016789865.1 Rubrivivax sp. | reverse complement strand
CATCGCCCAGCACGTGGCGCCGCACGTGCACGTGGTGAACGCCGGCGACGGCCGCCATGCGCACCCCACGCAGGGCCTGCTGGACATGTACACCATCCGCCACTTCAAGCGCGACTTCTCGCAGCTGACGGTGGCGGTGGTGGGCGACATCCTGCACTCGCGGGTGGCGCGCTCGGACATCCATGCGCTCACCACGCTGGGCGTGCCCGAGATCCGCGCCGTGGGCCCCAAGACGCTGGTCCCCGGCGACCTGGCCGCGATGGGCGTGCGCGTGTGCCACCGCATGGAAGACGGCATCCGCGACGCCGACGTGATCATCATGCTCAGGCTGCAGAACGAACGCATGAGCGGCGCGCTGCTGCCCAGCGCCGACGAGTTCTTCATGACCTACGGGCTGACGCCCGAGAAGCTGGCGCTGGCCCGGCCCGACGCCATCGTCATGCATCCGGGGCCCATCAACCGCGGCGTCGAGATCGACTCGCGCGTGGCCGACGGGCGCGCCAGCGTCATCCTGCCGCAGGTGACCTTCGGCATCGCGGTGCGCATGGCGGTGATGAGCGTGATCGCGGGGAACCAGGCATGACGCGCAAAGTGAGTGGCCCGCCGGGCGTGGTGGGTTTGATGAGCGTGGTACGCGTGCTCTGTGCGCCGGGGCGGCCATGAAGCTGCTCATCCGCGGCGGGCGTGTCGTCGACCCGGCGTCGGGCCGCGACGAGCCGGGTGATGTTGCCATCGCGGGCGACCGCATCGTGCGCATCGCCGCGGCCGGCGCGGTGGCCGACTTCGCTGCCGAGCGGGTGATCGACGCCGCCGGGCTGGTCGTCATGCCCGGCCTGGTCGACCTGGCGGCGCGCCTGGGCGAACCGGGCCACGAGCACGAAGGCATGCTCGAAAGCGAGCTCGCCGCAGCCGCCGGCGGCGGCGTGACCAGCGTGGTGTGCCTGCCCGACACCGACCCGGTGCTCGACGAGCCGGGGCTGGTGGAGATGCTGAAGTTCCGCGCCCGCAAGGCGTCGTTGTGCCGCGTGTTCCCGCTTGGCGCGCTGACGCGCGGACTGCGCGGCGAAGTGCTCACCGAGATGGCCGAGCTCACGGCCGCCGGCTGCGTGGGCTTCAGCCAGGCCGATGCGGCGGTGCGCGACACCAATGTGCTGATGCGCGCGCTGCAGTACGCGGCCACCTTCGGCTTCACCGTGTGGCTGCGGCCGCTGGACCCGTGGCTGGGCGGCGGCGTGGCGGCCAGCGGCGCGGTGGCCACGCGGCTGGGCCTAGCCGGCGTGCCGGTGGTGGCCGAGACGATCGCGCTGCACCGGATCATCGAGCTCGTGCGCGCCACGGGCGCACGGGTGCATCTGTGCCGGCTGTCCAGCGCCGCCGGCGTGGCGCTGGTGCGCGCGGCCAAGGCCGAAGGGCTGCCGCTCAGCGCCGACGTGAGCATCAATTCGCTGCATCTGACCGATGCGGATATCGGCTTCTTCAACCCGGACATGCGGCTGGCGCCGCCGCTGCGCCAGGCCGCCGACCGCGACGCGTTGCGCCAGGGGCTGGCCGACGGCACGATCGACGCCATCGTCTCCGACCACAACCCGGTGGCCGAGGACATGAAGAATCTGCCGTTCGGCGAGGCCGAGCCGGGCGCCACCGGCCTGGAGCTGCTGCTCAGCCTGGCGTTGCGCTTCGGGCAGGACAGCGGCCTCGCGCTCGCGCAGGCGGTGGCCCGCGTGACCCACCGGCCGGCGCAGGTGCTGGGCGCTGCGCTGGGAACCTTGGCCGGCAGCGCCGGGCGCCTGGTCGAAGGCGGCGTGGCCGACCTGTGCCTGTTCGACGCTGGCGCGCCGTGGACGGTTGCCGCCGCGGGGCTGCGCAGTCAGGGCAAGCACACGCCGTTCGCCTTCGACCACACCGGCGTGGCATTGCCCGGGCGCGTGTACGCCACTCTGGTGGCGGGCACCGTGGCGTACGAAGCGGCATCGCGAGCCTGAAGCGTGCCGGTCGAGGCGGCGGCCGCCCCCCTTGCCCCCACCGGGGCCGCGGCCCGCCTCAGGGGCAGTTGGCGCCTGGCGCGCGCGCTGCTGCATGGCGTGCATGGCCTGTTGCTGGTGCTGCTGTGGTTTCCGTGGCTCGCACAGCCCGCGCGCGAGGCGCGCATCCGCTGGTGGGCGGCCAAGATGTTCCGCCGGCTCGGCATGCGCCTCGAGGTCACGGGCACCTTCCGCCCGGGCGCCAAGCTGCTGGTGGCCAACCACATCTCGTGGCTGGACATCCTCGCCGTGCACGCCGCCTGCCCCGAGGCGCGCTTCGTCAGCAAGGCCGAGGTGCGGCACTGGCCGCTGGTCAGCCGGCTGGTCGATTCGGCGCGCACGCTGTACCTGCAGCGCGATCGCGCGCGCGACGCCCTGCGCGTCGTGCACGAGATGGCTGCGGCGATGCGCGCGGGCGACACGTTGGCCGTGTTCCCGGAGGGCACCACCGGCAACGGACACGTGCTGCTGCCGTTTCACGCCAACCTGCTGCAGGCGGCCATCAGCACGGCCACGCCGGTGCAGCCGGTGGCGCTGCACTTCGCCGATGCCGATGGTGCTGTCAGCACCGCCGCCGACTTCACCGGCGACATCACGCTGGCGCAAAGTCTGTGGGCGATGGCGCGGGCGCGCGGCATGATCGTCCGCGTGCACGCGCTGCCCGCCGAGGCCACCGCGCATGCCGACCGGCGCGCGCTGGCCGAGCACCTGCGCACGCAGATCGAGCACGCCCTGGGCGCGCTGCGTCACGTGTAGAGTGCGCGCATGGACCGGCCCGTCTCCGCCAGAGGTCCCGCGATGCCCGCTGCCGGGGGGGCGGGCGCCGCTGCCGGCTGGCTGCTGGCCTTCGACGACGAGCAGGAACGCCCCCTGGCCGAGGCCCTGGCGCATGCCGCCGGCCGGTCGCTGGCCTGGGTGCGGCGCCACCGCTTCCCCGACGGCGAGACGCGCCTCACGCTGCCGCCGGCGCTGCCGGCCGACGTGGCGATGCTGCGTGGGCTGCAGGATCCCAATGCAAAGCTGACCGAACTGCTGCTGGCGGCCGCCGGTGCGCGCGAACTGGGCGCGACCCATCTGACGCTCGTCTGCCCGTACCTGGCCTACATGCGCCAGGACATCGCTTTCACGCCTGGCGAGGTGGTCAGCCAGCGCCACCTGGGCGCGCTGCTGGCGCAGTCGTTCGACGCCGTGGTCACCGTCGACCCGCACCTGCACCGCGTGGCCTCGCTGGACGAGGTGCTGCCCGGCAGGCGCGGCGTGGCGTTGAGCGCCGCGCCGCTGCTCGGCCGCTTCGTGGCCACGCGCCTGCCCGACGCCTTGCTGCTGGCGCCCGACGACGAGGCCGGGCGCTGGGTGCGCGCCGCCGCCGAGGCGGCGGGCCTCGCGCATGCGGTGTGCGTGAAGCAGCGCCGCGGTGACCGCGAGGTCGAGGTGGCGCTGCAAGGCGCCCCGGTGGCCGGCCGCGCGGTGGTGGTGGTGGACGACGTGGCCAGCACCGGCCGCACGCTGGCTGCGGCGGCCCGGCTGGCGCTGGGCGCCGGCGCGCTGAGCGTGGACGTGGCGGTGACGCACGCGCTGTTTGTCGGCGACGCATGGGAACACGTGCAGGCCGCGGGCGTGCGCCATGTCTGGAGCAGCGACTGCGTGCCGCACGCCAGCAACGCGGTCAGCGTCACCGGGCTGATCGCTGCCGCGCTGAACGCCGCGATGGCCGCCCGATGATTGCCCGATGACCGCCCGATGACCGCTGCGCGCGTGCCGCTGACCGAGGTGGCCGACCTGATGGCGCCGGGGCAGCCGTTGCCGTTCCGCGTGCTCGATGGCGCCGGCCGCCTGCTGCTGGCGCAAGGCCAGACGATTCACGGCGTGCAGCAGCTGAAGGCGCTGCTGGAGCGCGGGGCCAGCGTCGAGCAGGAAGAGGTGCGCGAGGTGCGCGCCCGGCAAGCCGCCGCCACGCCGGGTGGGGGCCCGGTGCCTTCGCTGCGCGAGCCGACCTGGTTCGACCGCTTCGAGCAGCAGACCTGGGGGCTCGACGAGTTGCTGCGCACGCTGAACAAGGGCGCCGAGATGCTGGCGGCCACCGAGGCCGAGACCGGCAGCCCCTGGGTGGCGCGGGTCGGGGTCTTCGCCGATACCTTCATCGAGCGCGTCGAGCGCCACCCCGACGCGGCGCTGTTCCTCGCCGTGCGCCAGGACGACCGCCGCTTCGCGCTGTATGCGCTGACGCACGCGCTGCACACGGCGACGGTGGTGCTGCTGGGGGCCCGGCAGCTCGGCTGGGCGCCGGCGCAGGCGCGCACCGCGGTGCTCGCGGCGCTGACGATGAACGCCTCGATCGTCGAGCTGCAGGCGCGCATGGCCGAGCAGAAGGAACCGGCGGGCAAGGGCCAGCTCGAGCTGATCCGCACGCACCCCCATCGTTCGGCCGAATTGCTGGCGGCGGCCGGCGTGGCCGATGCACTGTGGCTCGATGCGGTGCGCGACCACCACGAGCGCAAGGGTGGAGGCTACCCGCGCGGCGAAGCCGAGCCCGGCGAGGTGGCGCGGCTGGTCCGGGCCTGCGACGTGTTCACCGCCAAGATCAGCCCGCGCGCGCTGCGCGCGGCCTTGCCGCCGCAGGTGGCGGCGCGCCAGCTCTTCCAGGAGGAAGGGGGCGGCCCGTTGGCGATGGCGGTGATCAAGGCGATCGGTGTGTATCCGCCTGGCGACCTCGTCAGCCTGAAGAACGGCGAGGCCGCCGTGGTGGTGGCGCGTTCGGCTTCGGCCAACGCACCGCAGGTGGCGGTGCTGCTCAGCGCGCAAGGCAAGCCGGTCAACGGGGCACCGCGGCGCGACACCGGGCAGCCCGAACTGGCCATCGCCGGCCCGCTGGCCGACCGTTCGCGCATCTCGCGCGTGCTGCCCGAAGTGGTGTACGGGTTGCTGAAGTAGGCGGGCGAGCCCGGGGTGGGGGGGCGTGGCTGCAGCGCGCCTCGTTTGGCCGATGCGGGCGCGAACGGCCGCCATCCCGGCGGCCGCCCGGCCCCGCGCACCTTCAGCCCTGGCGGCCCTGGGCGGCCACGGCCGCGGCGGCCTTGGCCACCGCCTCGGCATCGCCAAGGTAGCGATGGGAGACCGGCTTCAGCGCGGCGTCGAGCTCGTAGACCAGCGGAATGCTGTTGGGGATGTTCAGGCCGACGATCTGTGCGTCGCTGATGCCGTCGAGGTACTTGACCAGTGCGCGGATGCTGTTGCCGTGCGCCGCGACGACGACCCGCTGGCCGGCGCGGATGGCCGGTGCGAGGCGCTCGGTCCAGCAGGGCAGCACGCGCGCCACGGTGTCCTTCAGGCACTCGGTGAGCGGCACCTGCCCGGGCGCGAGCGCGGCGTAGCGCGGGTCGCCGCGCTGGCCGCGCGGATCGGCCGGCTCCAGCGCCGGCGGCGGCGTGTCGTAGCTGCGCCGCCATACGAGCACCTGCTCGTCGCCGTACTGCCGCGCCATGTCGGCCTTGTTCAGACCCTGCAGCGCGCCGTAGTGGCGTTCGTTGAGGCGCCAGTCGTTGACGATCGGCAGCCAGGTGCGGTCCATCGCGTCGAGGCAGTGCCACAGCGTCCAGATGGCGCGCTTGAGCACCGAGGTGTAGGCGATGTCGAACTCGAAGCCGCCGGCCTTCAGCAGCTCGCCGGCCTGCCGCGCCTGGGCCACGCCGGTGCCGGTGAGCGGCACGTCGGTCCAGCCGGTGAAGCGGTTTTCCTGGTTCCACGTGCTTTCGCCGTGGCGGATGAGGACGAGCTGGTGCATGGCAGCTTTCGGGCGGAAACCGAAAACTATAATTTCGCCCCTTCGGCCCCCCGCCTTCGAACGCCCGAGCGCCACGTGAAATTCTTCGTCGACAACTGGATCCTCATCGCCGTGGCCTTCGTCTCCGGCGCGATGCTGGTGTGGCCCATGGTCCGCCGCGGTGGCGGCTCGGCCAGCGTGAACACCGCCGAGGCGGTGCGCCTGATCAACCGCGAGAAGGGCGTGCTGGTCGATATCGGCGAGCCGGCGGAGTTTGCCGCCGGCCACGCCGCCGGCGCGCGCAGCGTGCCGCTGGGGCAGCTGGAAGGCAGCAAGGACCTGCCCTCGAACAAGGCGCTTCCGCTGCTGGTGATGTGTGCCACCGGGGCCCGCGCCTCGCGGGCCGCGGCGCAGCTGCGCAAGGCCGGCTACGAGCGCGCGATGGCCGTGTCCGGCGGCAACGCCGCCTGGCGCGATGCGCAGCTGCCGGTGGAACGCGCGCCGGCCGCCGGTGCGGTGGCGCAGAAGTCGGCCTGAGGCCAGGGTGTATCCGCGGCGCGCGCTGCAGGCGCGGCGGCCGCTGGCGAAAATCGCGCCCCTGGCCCCCGGCTCCCCGGGGCGCTCCACCCAACGGAACCTTGGCATGAACCCGGTGAAGATGTACACGACGCAGGTCTGCCCGTACTGCCTGCGCGCCAAGGCCCTGCTCAAGCAGCGTGGCGTGACCGAGATCGAGGAGATCCGCATCGACCTCGACGCGGCCGAACGCGACCGCATGATCGAGCTGACCGGCCGGCGCACGGTGCCGCAGATCTTCATCGGCCCCACGCACGTGGGGGGCTGCGACGACCTGATCGCGCTGGACCAGGCCGGCGGCCTGATGCCGCTGCTCGGCACGGCCCGATAATCCGCGGCCCCCGGGCAGCGGGCACGCACGGCGTGCCGGCCGCCCGTCACGATGATGCTTCTCTTCTCGCGCGGCACGCCGCCGCGCCCGGGCCGCATCGCCCCCATCGCCCTTTCCAGCATCGCGCCGACGAGGCGCCCACCCCACCATGGCCGACGACGCGACCCCCGTGTTCCAGATCCAGCGCATGTACCTCAAGGACCTGTCGCTGGAACAGCCCAACTCGCCGCAGATCCTGCTCGAGCAGGCGCAGCCGCAGGTCGACATCAACCTCGCGATGGGCGCCGAGCAGGTGGTGGAGGGCATCTACGAGGTCACCGTGACGGCCACCGTCACCACCAAGGTCGGCGACAAGGCGCTGTTCCTGGTGGAAGCCAAGCAGGCCGGCATCTTCGAGATCCGCCACGTGCCGGAAGACCAGCTGCAAGGCATCATCGGCGTGGTCTGCCCGCAGATGGTGTACCCGTACCTGCGCGCCATCGTCTCGGATGTGTGCACGCGCGCGGGCTTCCCGCCGATCCTGCTGACCGAGGTGAATTTCCAGGCCATGTTCGAGGCCCAGGCGCAGCAGTAGGCGGCGGCGGCCAATGGCGGCTCGCGCATCATCACCGGCGCGAACTGACCGCGGCGCGGCCGCGCGGCCGGCACCGGCCTGGGCGGTGGCTGGGCAGGTGCCGGCGGTCTTGGCCCGTGACACCCCCGCGGCACGCCGATGAAGATTGCCGTGCTCGGTGCCGGCGCCTGGGGCACGGCCATCGCCATCGCGGCCGCGGCGCGCCACGAGGTGCTGCTGTGGGCCCGCGATGCCGTGCAGGCCGAGGCGATGCGGCGCCAGCGCCGCAACCTGCGCTACCTGCCCGAGGTGGCGCTGCCGCCCCTGAAGGTGGTGGCCGACGCGTCGGCGGCGCACGCCCACGCCCGCGAGGGGCTTCTGATCGTGGCCACGCCGATGGCCGGCCTGCGCGAGCAACTGCGCGCGGTGCCCGCCGGGCAGTCGGTGGTCTGGCTCAGCAAGGGCTTCGAGGCAGGCACCGGCGCGCTGGGGCACGAAATCGCGCGTGACGAGATGGCCGGCGGGGCACCGCGGCTGCCGGTCGGCGGGACGGCCGGCATCCCGCAACGCAAGGCGCCCGACGAGACCCCCGGTCAGGCCCCCGACCAGGCCCCCGACCAGGCCCTCGACGATTTGCCCCGCCCGGCGGCATGCGGCGTGCTCTCCGGGCCCAGCTTCGCGCTCGAGGTCGCGCGGGGCCAGCCCACCGCGCTGGTGGCGGCCAGCGCCGACGCGGCACTCGCCGCGCGTGTCGTGGGTGCGCTGCATGGCGATGCGCTGCGCGTGTATTCGTCGAGCGATGTGGTGGGCGTGGAGGTCGGCGGCGCGGTGAAGAACGTGCTGGCCATCGCCGTCGGCGCGCTCGACGGTCTGAAGCTCGGCCTGAACGCGCGCGCCGCGCTGGTGACCCGCGGCCTGGCCGAGATGACGCGGCTGGGCGTGGCGATGGGCGCGCAACCGGCCACCTTCATGGGCTTGTCGGGGCTGGGCGACCTGGTGCTCACGGCCACCGGCGACCTCTCGCGCAACCGCCGCGTCGGCATGCTGCTGGCCGAGGGGCTGGCGCTGCCCGATGCGCTGGCCCGCCTGGGGCATGTGGCCGAAGGCGTGCCGAGCGCGCCGATGGTGCTGGCGCGCGCCCGGCGGCTGGGCGTGGAGATGCCGATCACGGCCTGCGTGGTGGACCTGCTGGACGGCCGCACCACGGTGCGCGAGGCGGTGGCGCGGCTGATGGCGCGCGATGCACGGGCCGAGTGAGCGGGGGGCAGCGGGCGCCGACGCGACATACGCGCATCTGCGAGGTTAGGTCCAGTCCGCGATCCAGGGCGGCAGGCCTCGGACCGATCCCCAGCCGACCTCAGGCCGCCCCGGCATAGCCAAGCTGGCGCCAGGCCTCGAACACCACCACCGCGACGGCGTTGCTCAGGTTCAGGCTGCGCTGGCCGGGGCGCATCGGCAGCCGCACGCGCCGCTCGGGCACGAACTGCCCGAGCAGTTCGGCATCGAGCCCCGCCGTCTCGCTGCCGAACACCAGCCAGTCACCGGCGGCGAAG
Organism: Rubrivivax sp.; assembly: GCA_016789865.1. GTDB lineage: Bacteria > Pseudomonadota > Gammaproteobacteria > Burkholderiales > Burkholderiaceae_C > Rubrivivax. The sequence goes on along the minus strand of JAEUPC010000229.1, from coordinate 5,073 downwards.
ACCACTTCGCCCAGGGGCACGGCGCCGCGCGTGCTGAAGGCGAAGCAGCGTGCCGGCGGCGGCGCCTCTCGGTCCTGCATCGCTTGCCACGAGGCGTGGCGGCGCACCGCGGCGGTCTCGTGGTAGTCGAGCCCGGCACGCCGCAGCAGCCGGTCTTCCATCGTGAAGCCCAGCGGCTCCACCAGGTGCAGCGTGCAGCCGGTGTTGGCCGCCAGCCGGATGACGTTGCCGGTGTTGGGCGGGATCTCGGGCGCGACGAGGACGATGTGCAACATGGCAGTGTGTGGGGTCACGGGCTTTCGGGCGTGCGGGCCAGCACCCACAGCTGCACCGAGCGTGCGCCACCGCGCAGCAGCGCGGCGGTGGCCTCGCGGGCGGTGGAGCCGGTGGTCATCACGTCGTCCACCAGGGCCACGTCGCGCCCGGCAAGGGCCCCGCCTGCGGCCGGTGCGAAGGCGTTGCGCAGGTTGCGCTGGCGCTGGGCGCGCGTGAGGCCGGCCTGCGCCTCGGTGTCGAGCACGCGGACCAGCGCCTGCGGGTCGGCCGGCAGGCCGCGCGTGCGGGCGATGCGCCGCGCCAGTTCCCACGCCTGATTGAAGCCCCGTGCGGCAAGCCGGCCGTCGCTGAGCGGCACCGGCACGACGAGAAGCGGGCCTGCCGACCCCGCGGGCGCCAAGTCGGCCGGCAAGGCCGCGGCGAGCAGGGCAGCCAGCGGCGCGGCGAGGTCGATGCGATGCTGGAACTTGAAATGGCCGATCAGGCGGTCCCAGGGGAAGGTGTAGTCGAGCGCACACACCGTGCGCCAGCAGGGTGGGGGGTCCTGCAGGCACTGCCCGCATTGCGCCAGCGGCTGCCCGGACCCCAGGCCGCAGCGTTGGCAGCGCGCACGCGTGCGCGCATGGGCTTGGATGCAGGCCGGGCACACGAGACCCGCGCTCCAGCCCCGGCACAGCTCGCACTGGCCCGGCCACCTGCCGTGCCGCTGCGACCCGAAAGGCATGCCCGCCCACATCGGCTCAATATACTGAGCGCACCGGGGCTGGTTGGATTCGAGGGCCGCACATGGATGTCCAGCGCGGCGTTGCCGCGGAGCCCTCGGGTGGGGCGTCGACGGCGCGGCCGGTCGACCCGCGGGCGCTGGCGCGCCATGCGGCGCGCCTGCTGCACGCCCCGCTGCCCTGGCTGCACGGCGAGGTGGCCCGGCGCATGGCCGAACGCCTGAGCGTGCTGAGGAATCCGCCGCAGCGTGTCGTCGACTGGGGCGCGCACGGCGTGGTGGGCGCAGGCGCGGAGGCGAGATCGCGCGCGAGACCGCCTGCGAGACCGCGTTCGAAAGCGGGTGCGAAAGCGGGTGAGGGCAGCTCGCCCCTGCGCGAGGCCTGCAAGCGGGCGCATCACACCGCGGCTGCGCTGGCCCCGGGCTGGCCACGGTCGGATGGCGCCGTGCCGGCAGCACCGGAAGTTGCCTCGACCTCGCCATGGTGGACGTGGCGCCGGTGGTCCCCGGCGGCCCGCTCCGGACTCGGCAGCGAGCCGCGCATCGACGAGCGCACCTTGCCCGAAGGCCAGGCCGAGCTGCTGTGGTCGAACATGGTGCTGCACCACCTGGCCGAGCCGCAGGCGGTGTTCGCCCGCTGGCGGCAACTTCTCGCCGTCGACGGCATCCTGATGTTCTCGACGCTCGGGCCGGGCACGCTCCAGACGCTGCGGACGGCTTACCGCGGTGCGGGATGGGGCCCGCCGCACGCGCCCTTCGTCGACATGCACGACCTGGGCGACATGCTCGTGAACGCGGGCTTCGCCGACCCGGTGATGGACCAGGAAGTGATCCGGCTGAGTTGGTCCACCGCACCCGAGGCGTTGGCCGAGTTGCGGCAGCTCGGGGGCAACGCCGACCCGGCGCGTTTCGCGGGGCTGCGCACGCCACGCTGGCGTGGTGCGCTTGAATCGGTGTTGCAGCCGCGCCCCGACGTGGCGCCGCTGCGGCGTGCGGGCGCAACCCGTGACCAGGCCCGTGAAGGCACGGATGTTGACGCGCGCGTGGTGCTGGAGTTCGAAGTGGTCTACGGGCATGCGGTGCGCCCGCCTGCGCGCGTGCGCATGGCCGCCGAAAGCACGCTGCCGCTGGCCGAGCTGCGCGGCATGTTGCGAGGTCCGCAGACGGGGTCGGATGGCCCTACCCGCTGAGCTAGAATCCCGCCGCTTTTTTGGCTCGGTGGAACTTCGGCGCGTGCTTCGCGCCGTCGCACGAGCCGCCGATCTCGACGTATCCCTCGCGCACCCGGTTGATCGCGTGTCGATCGCTGACTTGGCGTGTGCGGGTTTACGAGCACGACACGAATCCAACCCCGCCCCGATGACCGCTGCCTTTGTCCCCAGCCGCTGGCCGGCGCCGCTGTTGCCTTGGCGCAAGGCCGGTGCGGCGGCGGGCCACCGCCCGGGGCTGCGTTTCGGGCGCGAGGTGGCTCTCACCGACGAGCGGGGTGCGCCGCGTGCCGTGCAATGGCAACTGCGCCGCAACTGCTCGGTGACGCCGGCCCAGATGCTCGCGGCCTATGGCCTGCTGTGTGCGGTGTCGCTGGCGGTGGCGCTGTTCCTGTGGTTCACCGGCGTGCGCGTCGTGCTGGCCTTCACCGGGTTCGAGCTGATGCTGCTCGGGCTGGCGATGCTGGTGTTTGCCCGCCACGCCGGCGACCGCGAGACGCTCACGCTGGTGGGCGGCGCGCTGCTGGTCGAGCGCGCCACCGGCTCCAAGGTGGAGCGCGCGGCGTTCCAGGCCGACTGGCTGACGGTGGAACCCGCAGCGGGGCAGAACTCGCTGGTCAAGCTGGCCGGCGGGGGGCGCGAGATGCGCGTGGGGCGGCACCTGCGCCCCGAGGCGCGCGCCGAGTTCGCGCAGGAGCTGCGCCGCGTGGTCCGGCAGGTGGGCGCCACCCCCGATGGATCGATCCGTCCGCGGCCCACCGCGGCCGAAACCCCCTAGAAGAACCGACGAGCAACCGATGAGCACGATGAGCACCGTTTCGGAAATCGGGCAGCGCCAACCGCCACGGCGGCAGGCGGGGCCAGGCGCGCTCGGCGCGGCGCTGGCGGGGCTGCTGCTGGCCGGCCCGGCCTGGGCCGTGAAGGACCTGCCGGGCGGCCCGGCGGTGAATCAGCTCAACCTGCACCCGCCGATGACTCGCATCGCCGAGAACATCAACTGGCTGCACTGGGTGATGCTGATCATCTGCCTGGTGATCTTCGTCGCCGTCTTCGGCGTGATGTTCTATTCGATCATCAAGCACCGCAAGTCGGTCGGCCATGAGGCGGCCACCTTCCACGAGAGCACGGCGGTAGAGATCGCGTGGACGGTGGTGCCGTTCATCATCGTCATCGCGATGGGTGCGATGGCCACCAAGACCGTGGTGGCGATGAAGGACACCTCCAACCCGGACCTGACCATCAAGGTCACGGGCTACCAGTGGAAGTGGGGCTACGACTACCTCAAGGGCGAGGGCGAGGGCATTGCCTTCCTGTCCACGCTGGACGTTGCGCAGCGCGCGATGAGCGACTCGGGCAAGCCGCCGGCCGACCTGCAGGACTACCTGCTCAAGGTCGACAACCCGCTGGTGGTGCCGGTGAACAAGAAGGTGCGCATCATCACCACCGCCAACGACGTGATCCACGCCTGGATGGTGCCCTCGCTGGCCGTGAAGCAAGATGCGATCCCCGGCTTCGTGCGCGACACCTGGTTCCGCGCCGAGAAGACCGGCGACTTCTACGGCCAGTGCGCCGAGCTGTGCGGCAAGGAGCACGCCTACATGCCGATCCACGTGAAGGTGGTGTCGGAGACCGACTACGCCAAGTGGGTGGAAGGCAGGAAGAAGGCGATGGCCGCCGCGGCCGACGACCCGAGCAAGGTCTGGAACCTCGACGAACTGGTGGCCCGCGGCGAGAAGGTCTATGCGGCCAACTGCGCCGCGTGCCACCAGGCCAGCGGCAAGGGCGCCGGGCCGATCAAGCCGCTGGACGGCAGCGCGATGGTGCTCGGCGACCCGGCCGCGCAGATCAAGGTCCTGCTCAACGGCGCGGCCAACGGCGCGATGCCCGCGTGGAAGCAGCTGTCGGACACCGAGCTGGCCGCCGTCATCACCTACACGAAGAACTCGTGGAGCAACAAGAGCGGCAAGCTCGTGCAGCCTTCCGAGATCGTGGCGGCACGCAAGCAGTGACGACGCGCACCGACCTCCGAACAGCCTTTCGCGGAATGACAACACCATGAGTGCAGTTCTCGACCACCCCGCCCACGGTCATGGCCACCACGACGACCATGCGCACGGCGCCCCGCACGGCTGGCGGCGCTGGGTGTTCGCCACCAACCACAAGGACATCGGCACGATGTACCTGCTGTTCAGCTTCACGATGCTGATGCTGGGCGGCGTGCTGGCGCTGGGCATCCGGGCCGAACTGTTCCAGCCGGGGCTGCAGTACGTGAACCCGGAGCTGTTCAACCAGCTCACCACGATGCACGGCATCATCATGGTGTTCGGCGCCATCATGCCGGCCTTCGTGGGCTTCGCGAACTGGCTCATCCCGCTGCAGGTGGGCGCGGCCGACATGGCCTTCGCGCGCATGAACAACCTGAGCTTCTGGCTGCTCATCCCGGCGGCCATCATGGTCGCGGGCTCGTTCTTCGTGCCCGGCGGCGCGCCCAGCGCCGGCTGGACCATCTATGCGCCGCTGACGCTGCAGATGGGCCCGTCGATGGACATGGCGATCTTCGCGCTGCACATCATGGGGGCGAGCTCGATCATGGGCTCGATCAACATCATCGTCACGATCCTGAACATGCGCGCGCCGGGCATGAAGCTGATGCAGATGCCGCTGTTCTGCTGGACCTGGCTGATCACCGCCTACCTGCTGATCGCGGTGATGCCGGTGCTGGCCGGCGCCATCACGATGACGCTGACCGACCGCCACTTCGGCACCAGCTTCTTCAACCCGGCCGGCGGCGGCGACCCGATCATGTACCAGCACATCTTCTGGTTCTTCGGGCACCCCGAGGTCTACATCATGATCCTGCCGGCGTTC
>JAEUPC010000200.1 GCA_016789865.1 Rubrivivax sp. | reverse complement strand
TGCCATCGCCGCGCGCAGCAGCGAGCCGCTGCTGGCCTACGGCACCGACGAAGACGCCTGGTTCGGCATCGACCCCGAGACCATCCAGCTCGACCTGGGCAACGACCCGGTCGCCTTTGCCGCCAAGCGCGTGGAGATCGCCCGCGACCTGTTCCGCCGCCAGGAGACGCGCGAGCTCTCTCCGCAGCGCGACTACGCGGTGCTGCGCCGCTCGCTGCACTACGCGCTTTCCGATGCGGCCCGTGCGGTGGGCGTGCTGGTTCGCCAGATCGGCGGCGTACGCACCCTGCGCGACTACCCGGGCAGCGGCCGCGACCCGCTGGTGCCCGTGCCGGCCTCGGTGCAACGCGCGGCGCTGGAAGTCATCGCCAAGGCCGTGCTGGCCACCGACGGGCTCACGCTGTCGGCACCGCTGCAGCGACGCCTTGCGCCAGACTACCTCGAGCGCGCCGAGACGGGCCTGGCCACCGACTACTCGGTGCCCGGCCGCCTGCTCGAGCTGCAGCGCGGCGTGCTCGGCTACCTGATGAGCGAGTGGGTCGCCCACCGCCTGCTCGACAGCGTGGGCAAGTTCGACCACCCGGCCGAGGCCTTCCAGCTGCGCGAGCTGTACGAGCGGCTGGCCGACGACGTGTGGAGCGAGCTCAAGGCCGGCAGCCCCATCACGCCGGCCCGGCGCGAGCTGCAGCGCGAGCACCTGAACCGGCTGGCCTTGATGACCCTGCGGCCCGCCAGCCGCGTGGACGCCCGCGGCATGCTGCGCGAACAGGCGCGGCAGCTGCTGCCGCGGCTGGAGGCGGCTGCCCGGCGAAAGGGGCTGGACGAAGAGGCGCGTGTGCACCTGGCGGACAGCGCCGAGACGCTCCGGCGCGCCCTGTCCGCGGCGCTGCCGCGCCTGGGCCTGTAGCCTCACCGGGGCGGGTGCCGCCGCCGGCGCGGCCCGGGCTGCAGGGGCGACCCCACCCGCCTCGACACACCGCCTCCGGAGCGCGCATTCCGGTGCCCCGTCGCACGCGACTTGGTGGTGTCGCGCGCGGTCGCTATCGTGGCGGCATGCCCCCCTCCCCGCCGCAGGCCCCAGCATCCGAAGACCCGGCGCGGTACCCGCCAGGCGTCGCGAAAAGGCTGCTCGCCTCGCTGAACACGGGCAGCGTGGGGCTGGCCATCGGCTTCGGAGTCACAGCCGCGATCGTCTTCGCGCCGATGTTCAAGACCTCGTTCGTCGAGCTGCTGGGCCGCACGCTGTTTCTGGCCATGTGGCTGCTGCTGGTGTTCGTGGGAGCGCAGCACATGCCCGAGCGGTGGCTGCCGCGCTGGTGGCCGCGCTGGCTGTTGACGGTGATCGCGGTGGTGCTCGCGGCGCCGCTGGGCACCTTCGTCGTCTACATGGCTTCGGTGGGCGGCAACCTCGAGCTGTTCCTCGAAAGCGAGCCGCGCATCCGCGGCTTCCACATCATCGCCAGCACGGCGCTGGGCCTGGGCCTCGTCATCACGCTGATGGCGCAGGTGCGAGAGCGCGAGTCGCGCAGTCGTTCGCTGGCGCTGCAGCTGGAGCTCGAGCGCAGCCGGCTGGAGCGCCAGGCGCTCGATGCCCGGCTCGCGCTGCTCACCGCGCAGATCGAGCCGCATTTCCTGTTCAACACGCTGGCCAATGTGCAGGCCCTGGTGGAAAGCGGCTCGCCACGGGCCGCCTCGGTGCTTCAGCACCTGATGGCCTACCTGCGTGCCGCCATGCCGCGGCTGCGCGAGAGCGAAGCCACGCTGGGCCGCGAGCTCGCTCTCGTGCGCGCCTACCTCGAGCTGATGGCCATGCGCATGCCCGACCGCCTGCGTCACGAGACTCGGTCCGACCCCGCGCTCGACGCCGAGCCATTCCCCGCGATGGCCCTGCTCACGCTGGTGGAAAACGCCGTGCGGCATGGCGTCGACCCCTCGGAGGATGGCGCCGCCATCGAGGTCGGCAGCCGGCGCGATGCCGATGGCGCCTGGCGCGTCTGGGTCGTTGACACCGGGCCCGGGTTGGCCGAGCACAGTGCGCCCGGCACCGGGCTGACCAACCTGCGCGAACGGCTGGCGGGGCACTTCGGCACTCGGGCGCGGCTGGAACTCACCGAGAACCGCCCGCACGGCCTGCGCGCGGAAATCGTGGTGACCACCGCATGAGCGTGCCGGGCCGCCCCCAAGCGCTCATCCCGAAGCGCGCAGCGCGAAGGGTGGTCCAGTGAACCGCCCGGCCGCACATGTCCAGCCGGCCGCGCCCACCGCGTTGGTGGCCGACGACGAGCCCCTGCTGCGCGAGCGCCTCATCAGCCACCTGCAGCGGGCATGGCCCGAGCTGCAGGTGGTGGCGCAGGCCCGCAACGGCCGCGAGGCCATCGAGCGCTTCGACCAGACGCCCTGCGACATCGCCTTCCTCGACATCCACATGCCGGGTTTGAACGGCCTGGAGGCCGCGCGCGCCATCGGCTCGCGGGCGTTGCTGGTGTTCGTCACGGCGTTCGAGCAGTACGCCGTCACCGCCTTCGAGCGCGGCGCGCTCGACTACCTCGTCAAGCCGTTCGACGAAGCCCGGCTGGCCGCCACCGTGCAACGCTTGCGCGAGCGGCTCCAGGACCGCGCCCACGCGATGCGCGGCGCGACCGACGCAGCAACCGGCATGGCGGCTGCCCCACCGGCCGCACCCGGCAGGCTGCCCGCGTCAACGGCCCTCGAGCCCCTGCTCGAAGAACTGGCCGGGCGCCTGCGGCTGCAGGCGGCGCCGCGCCGGCACCTGCAGTGGATCAAGGCCTCGGTCGGCCCGAGCCTGCGCCTGATTCCGGTGGACGAGGTGGTCTTCCTGCGCTCGGACGAGAAATACACGCTCGTGGTGTGGGCGGGCGGCGAGGCCCTGATCCGCAAGACCATCCGCGAACTGGCCGACGAGCTGGACCCCGAGCGCTTCGTGCAGATCCACCGCTCGGTGATCGTGGCGCTGCCGCATGTCAGCCACGTGGTGCGCCACAGCAACGAGACCGCCGAGGTGCACCTGCGCGGGCGCAACGAGGTGCTGCCCGTCAGCCGCAGCTGGCTGCACGTGTTCAGGCAGATGTGATCGGCGCGCCTTGCCGCGGCGAGGCGCACTCCGGGGCAGGCCAGGCCGCTACGCGGCGGCGGTGACCACCACCTCGATCTTCCACTCCGGCTTGGCCAGCAGGGCCTGCACGGTGGCACGCGGCGGCGCATGGCCAGGCGCCACCCAGGCGTCCCACACGGCGTTCATGCCGGCGAAGTCGGCAAGGTCGGCCAGGAAGATCTGGCACATCACGATCTTCGTCTTGTCGGTGCCGGCGCGGGCGAGCAGCTTGTCCACGGCCGCCAGCACCTGGCGGGTCTGGCCGCCGATGTCTTGCGAGCCGTCATCGGCCACCTGGCCGGCCAGCCAGACGATGCCGCCGTGCACCGCCATCTCCGACAGGCGGGCGCCGACGTCGAAGCGTTGAACCATGGTCAATGTCCCTTTCGATGGTGGCCGTGATCGCGTGAATGCTGATCCGCCGCCGCCGTCGGCTTGTCGTGCGGGCCGTGCCCGCCGTGCGCCCTGCCGGGCGGCTTGCCGTGCTGGGCCGCACCCCCGGCCGCCGCTTTCTGACCGAGCTTCGACTCGGTACCGGCAAGCAGCTTGCGGATGTTCGCTTCGTGCCGCCACACCAGCAGCAGGCTCATCACGGCGATGGCCAGCAGCGCCGGCTCCACGCCCCAGATGAGCGCCTGATAGAACGGCGCGAACACGGCTGCCACCAGCGAAGCCAGCGACGAGTAGCGCAAGAAGAAGGCGATGATCACCCAGGTGGCCAGCGTCGCCGCGCCGAGCCAGGGGTTCAGGCCCAGCAGTGCGCCGGCGGCGGTGGCCACGCCCTTGCCACCCTGGAACTTGAAGAACACCGGCCACAGGTGGCCGAGGAACGCCGCCAGGCCGGCAAACGCCGCGGTGCCTTCGCCCAGCCCGAAGCGCGGGCCGAACAGCAGCACCAGCAGCACCGGCACGTAGCCCTTCAACGCATCGAAGGCCAGCGTCAGGATGGCCGCCGCCTTGTTGCCCGAGCGCAGCACGTTGGTCGCACCCGGGTTGCCCGAGCCGTAGCTGCGCGGGTCGGCCAGGCCCATCGCGCGGCTGATGATGACGGCGAACGACAGCGAGCCGATCAGGTAGCTGCCCACCAGCGCCAAGGCGGCAGCCACGGGGAACGGAAGATCTGCGCTCGTCATGGGGCGCGCAGTGTAGGTGCTGGAAGCGGGCGGCCCCATCGGGGTGCGCCCGGGCACTGGCGCTGCGGGCCGCCTCGGCGCGGCGCGGCGCGGTACCGGCCCGCCGGCCCGGCTGCGCCGCCGGCTCAGAGCGCGCAGCGCACGACGCGGGCGGCGAGGCTGTCGACCAGCACTGCCGGCGCGATGCCGACGAGAAAGCCGCGACGGCCGCCGTTGACATGCACGCGCGGCAACTCCAGCACCGAGGCCTCCACGTACACGGGTATCGCCTTGCGCAGCCCGAAAGGTGACGTGCCGCCCACCAGGTAGCCGCTGTGGCGTTGCGCCACCTCCGGCTTGCACGGCTGCGCGCTCTTGGCGCCGATGGCGCGCGCCAGGTTCTTGGTGCTCACCTGGCGGTCCCCGTGCATCAGCACGATGAGCGGCTCGCCCTTGTCGTCCTGCATCACGAGCGTCTTCACCACGGCGTGTTCGTCCACCCCCAGCTGGCGTGCGCTCTCGGCGGTGCCGCCATGCTCGACGTAGTCGTAGGGGTGCTCGCTGAAGGCGATGCCGCGTTCGCGCAGCCACGCGGTGGCCGGTGTCTCGCTGACGTGCCTGTCCTTGCGCGCCATGGCCGCCGGGCTCGCGCGCGGTCAGCCGCGCGCGTACCAGAGTGCCGCGAAGAAGTGGCAGCAGCTGCCGGCCAGCACGAAGAGGTGGAAGACGAGATGCGCGTAACGCACCCGGTGGTCGAAGAGGAACACGATCGCACCCAGCGTGTAGCACAGGCCTCCGGCCACCAGCCAGGCCAGGCCCGCGGTGGCGATGCGCTCGGCCATCCACGGCGCTGCCACCACCACCACCCAGCCCATCGCGACATACAGGCCGGTGGAGACCCACGGGTGCTGCATGCGGTTGAGCAGTTTCACCGTCACACCGAATGCGGCCATGCCCCACACGAGGCCGAACAGCGTCCATCCCCAAGCGCCTTGCATCGCGCCCAGCGTGAACGGCGTGTAGGTGCCGGCGATGAAGACGTAGATCGCCGCGTGGTCCAGCCGGCACAGCCACCGCTTGGCACCGCCCGCCGGCAGCGCGTGGTACACGGTGGACACGAGGTACAGCACGATCATCGTGCCGGCGAAGATGCTGGCCCCCACCACGTCGGCCGCCGCACCGTGGCGGGCGGCCGTCCACACGAGGATCGGCAGCGAGGCCACCGCCAGCAGGAACCCCAGGCCGTGGCTCACTGCGTTGGCGATCTCCTCGCCCAGCGTCTGAGCCCGGGCGGGGGCGAGGTGGTGCGCCGCCCCGCCCGGCAAGCGACCCTCGGGCACGCGCAGCTCAGTCACCTTCCACCCATTCGATCTGCGCGCCCAGCGCGCGGATGTTCTCGGCGAAGCGCGGGTGCGCGCGGCGGATCGGCGCGGCGTTCCTGATCACCGACTTGCCCGGGATGCTGGCCGCCAGCATCAACAGCGCAATGGCCACGCGGATGATGTAGGGGCTCTCCACCTCCGCCGGTGCCAGCGGCTTGCCGCCGAACGTGATGATGCGGTGCGGGTCGGCCATGAACGCGTGCGCGCCGAACTTGGAGAGCTCACTGGTCCAGCCCATCGCGCCTTCGTAGACCTTGTTCCAGAACATCACGCTGCCTTCGGCGCGCGCGCCCAGCGCCACGAAGATGGGCAGCAGGTCCACCGGCAGGTACGGCCATGGCGCCGCCTCGACCTTCTGCAGGATGTTCTGCGTGAACGGCGGCTTCACGCGCAGGGGCCCATCCACCACCGTGTGCGACCAGCCGCCTTCGTGCACCACCTGCACGCCGAACTTGGCAAACGTGCGGTCGATGAGCGGGAACTGCTCGGGGGCCGAGTTCTTCACCGCGACCCGGCCTCCGGTGATGGCGCCCAGCGCCATGAAGGTGACGGCCTCGTGGAAGTCTTCGGCGAAGCGGAACTCGCCACCGCCGAGCCGGCCCACGCCGTGCACCGTGAGGCGCGAGGTGCCGATGCCCTCGATGCGCGCGCCCAGCATCGTCATGAAGCGGCAGAACTCCTGCACGTGCGGCTCGCTGGCGGCGTTCATCAGCGTACTGGTGCCATCGGCCAGCGCCGCGCACAGCACGAAGTTCTCGGTGGTGGTGACGCTGGCGTAGTCGAGCCAGTGGTGGTTGGCCTTCAAGCCCCCGAGGCTGCCGCCTTGCACCCGCATCACCAGCGCATCGCGCCGGCGCAGCACCTGGGCGCCGAAGCGCTCCATCACCTCCACGTGCGGGTCGATCTCGCGCACGCCGAGGGTGCAGCCCTGCACGTCGTTCTCGATGCGCGCCACACCGAAGCGCGCCAGCAGCCCCGGCACCAGCATGATCGAGCTGCGCATCTCCTCGGGCAGGTGATGCCGTTCGGGGTCGAATTGCGTCGCCTCGTGTCGCACGTCGAGCACGCCGCGCACGTAGTCCACCGCGACCTCGCTGCCCAGCGCGCGGAAGATGTCCAGGATCTTGCGCACGTCGGTGATCTCGGGGATGCCGATGAGCCGCACGGGCTCGCGCGTCAGCAGCGTGGCACACAAGATCGGCAGAACCGCATTCTTGTTCGCCGAAGGCACGATGCGGCCGGACAGGGGCGTGCCGCCGTGGACGATCAGGTTGGACATGGGGCGGATTGTCGCCGCTTGGAGCGCGGGGCTCGTTGCGGGGGAGGGTCTCGCGCTGGCCGGGCGCTTTGCCTCTTGCTCTTCTTGCCGGGTCGTACTCTCACCCAGCCGGGTCCCGCCCCGGCGGGCGGGTTACTTTCTTTGCGGGGCCAAAGAAAGTAACCAAAGAAAGGCCCTTCTTGCGCGCCGAATTCAGGTGGCAGGCGTGGCGGCAGCTCGGTGGCCGCCGTGGCTTCGGTGGGCCTATTGAGTTGTGCCCGTTTCGCTGGGGCCTTGGTTCACCGAAAGGTTGTCATGGTCTGTCGGCACCGCGCGTCTGGACACCCGACGTTGCCGCCGCACTCACCGGTCGGCAGCCATCGCATCGAGCACGGCAACGAGGCGCGTCTCACGCGCCAACCGATGCCCGCCGCAACAACAACATGCCAGGCACCACTGCGCCCACCGACGAAGGCACAGCCCAGTAGCCCCCCCGAAGCAGATCGCTACCGAATCGCTCCCAGCTTCGTCACCCCAAGCCGGCCCGCAAGAAGGGATTTTCTTTGGTTACTTTCTTTGGCCCCGCAAAGAAAGTAACCCGCCCGCTGGGGCGGGACCCGGCTGGGTGGGAGTACGACCAGTCTCGGTCATCGAGGCCCAGGCGCCACCACCGCCCCCTTCGCCCTTTCCTCTTCCTGCAACCGCAGCACCCGCCTTTGCACCTTCCCCGTCGTCGTCATCGGCAGCGCCGCAATGAACTCGATCTCCTTGGGGTACTCGTAGGGCGCAAGCCGCCCTCGCACATGCTCCTGCAGTTCATGCACCAGGGCGGCGGTGCCCTCATGGCCCCCGGCCAGCACCACGTAGGCCTTGACCAGCGCGCCGCGTTCGGCATCGGGCTTGGGCACCACCGCCGCGTTGGCCACCGCCGGGTGCCTGACCAGGCAGTTCTCGATTTCGCTGGGCCCGATGCGGTAGCCCGCGCTCTTGAACATGTCGTCGCTGCGCCCCTGGTACCAGAGGTAGCCCTGCTCGTCCATCACCGCGGTGTCGCCGGTGCGGCACCAGCTGGCGCAGGGGTCGCCGGTGAATTTGGCCTGCGTGGCCGCGTCGTTGCGCCAGTAGCCGAGGAAGAACACGGGGTCGGGATGACCATGCCGGTCGAGCCGGTGCACGGCCACGTCGCCCGGCGTACCGGGCGGGCACTCGCGGCCCCCGTCGTCGATGACGGCCACGCGGTGCCCGGGGTAAGCGCGGCCCATGCTGCCGGCGCGCGCCGGCCAGGCGGCACGGCGGTGGCCATCACGCCCGACGTAGCTGCCGCAGTTGCCGACGATGTAGTTGATCTCGGTCTGGCCGAACATCTCGTTGACGGTGACTCCAAGCGCCTCACGGCACCAGCCGAACACCGTGTCGCCCACCGCCTCGCCCGCGCTCATGATGGCGCGCAGCGCCAGGCGGTGCTGCCGCATCGGCTCGGGCAGCGCCTTCATCATCGCCTTCAACGCGGTGGGGAAGAGAAAGCTGTGCGTGACGCGGTGGCGCTCCAGCAGCTCGAACGCACGCTCGGGCGAGAAGCGCCCCTGCCAGGCGACGATGCGCCGGCCGAAGAAGAGGCTGGGCAGCAGCGCGTCCATCAGGCCACCGGTCCAGGCCCAGTCGGCCGGGCTCCAGAACACCTCGTCGGAAGTCCGCGGGTCGCCCAGGCCGAACCAGTTCTGGCTGCACACGAAGCCGCTGAGGTTGCCGATCAGCGCGCGGTGCGGAATCAGCGCGCCCTTGGGCGGGCCGGTGGTACCGCTGGTGTAGATGAGCACGGCCGGGTCGTCGGCGGCGGTGTCCACCGCGGCAAACTCGGCGCGCTCGGCGGCCAGCAGCGGCACCCAGTCGCGGTCGCCCTGCCCCGCCGCGGCACCCACCGCCACCAGCACTTCCAGCGTGGGGCACTGGGAGCGCACCGACCGCACGCTGCCGATGGAGGACTCGTCGGCCAGCGCCACCCGCGCCTCGCTGTCCTGCAGCCGGTAGGCCAGCGCGTCGGGCCCGAACAGCATCGACAGCGGCATGGCCACCGCACCGAGCAGATGCACCGCGATGTGCGCCACCGCCGTCTCGGGGCGTTGCGGCATGACGATGGCCACGCGGTCGCCGCGCCGCACCCCCAGGCGGCGCAGCGCCGCCGCAAGGCGGTTCGCGTCGGCCTGCAGCTGGGCAAAGCTGAGCACACCGCTGCCGCCCCCCTCGGCTTGCCATGCCACGGCCACATGGGCCTCGCTGCCGGCCCGGCGCGCCCAGTGAGCGCAGCAGGCCTGGGCGATGTTGAAGCGAGGCGGCACCCGCCAGCGCAGGCCTGCGTGCAGCCGCTCGTAGGCGTCGGTGGCGGCCACCTTCGTGCCCGCCTTCTTGGCGGCCGGCGCCGCCGCGCGCCGCGCGCCGCTGCCGCCGAGTGAGCTGGTTCCCATGAATCCAGCTTAAGTCGGCCGCGGCCGCCGCGCAGCCCGTGGCAACCCCGTGAACAGCCGCCGCCGCGCCTCCGCGCCACGGCGCGAACGGTCAAGTTCCTGGCCCGCCGGCCGAAAGCGTTGGCACGAGCGGCGTGCCGGGCAGGCCGCTGCGCCGAACGCCCTACCGCCCACCGATGAACTACGCCGCCCTCACCACCGTCCGACACCGCGTCCGCCTGGGCGAGCCCCTGCCCTTCAGCGTGCGCGACGCCGACCGCACGCTGCTGCTGGCACGCGGCTTCACGCTGCGCAGCCAGGCGCAGCTGGACTCGCTGATGAACCGCGGCGCGCTGGTCGACCTGGCCGAGCTGCTCACCGACCGCGAGCGCGCCGCGCAGGCCCCACGCGGCGAGCTGCCGCGCCTGTGGCACCAAGCCGCTGACAAACTCGGCCAGGCGCTGCTCGAGGCCAAGACCGAAACGTTTGCGGCGGCGCTGGACGACACCGTCGGCCCGGCGATGACGCTGGTCGAGCGCGACCCCGACCTGGCGATCTTCCAGATCCTCAGCCAGGGCGCCTGCGTCGACGCGGCCTACGGCGTGCGCCGCTCGCTGCACTCGGCCATCACGGCCTGCCTGGTGGCCCAGCGCCTGGCGTGGCAGCCCGCCGAAGTGGAGCGCGCGTTCAAGGTGGCGCTGACGATGAACATCTCGATGCTGGCCCTGCAAGGCGAGCTGTCGCACCAGCGCACGCCGCCCACCCCGGACCAACGCGTGCAGTTGCAGTCGCACCCGATGCGCAGCGTGCAGATGCTGCAACGCGCCGGCATCACCGACGCCGAATGGCTGAGGGCCGTGCTGCAGCACCACGAGGTGGAAGACGGCAGCGGCTATCCCAGCGGCCGCAACGACCCGTGCGAGCTGGCCTCGCTGGCCCGCCGAGCCGACATCTACACGTCAAAGCTCTCGGCGCGCAGCACGCGCGACGCGATGGCCGCCGACGCCGCCGGCCGCGCCATCTTCATGCAGGACCCCTCGCACCCGATGACGCAGGCGCTGGTCAAGGAGTTCGGCATCTACCCGCCGGGCAGCCTGGTGCGGCTGGGCTCGGGTGAGGCCGCCATCGTCGTGCAGCGCGGCCCGACCGTCACCACGCCCGTCGTGGCTTGCTTCACCGACGCCGGCGACCGGCCTTTGAAGACGCCGTACCGCGTGGCCACTTCGGAGCCGGGGCGCGGCGTGGTGGGCCTGTTGCACCCGACCACGCCGCAGCCGCCTGCCGGCGTGGTGGCCGCCGCGCTGGCCGGCTGAACGCCTCGGCCGCGGCGGCCGCAACACGTTCAGCCGCCGCCGAAACGCAGCAGCGCGTCGCCCGTCATGCGGCAGATGCGCCAGTCCGGCAAGACCTTTGCACCCATGCGCTCGTAGAAGCGGATGGCGCTCTCGTTCCAGTCGAGCACCGTCCACTCGAAGCGGCCGTAGCCGCGCTCCACCGCCAGGGTGCCCAGGTGTTCCAGCAGCAGGCGGCCCAGCCCGAGCTCGCGAAACGCCGGTTGCACGAAGAGGTCTTCGAGATGCAGACCGGGCTTGCCCAGGAAGGTGCTGAAGCTGGTGAAGAAGAGCGCGAAGCCCACCACGCGGGGCTCGCCTTCGAGCTCGAGTTCGGCCACCACCGCTTCGATCACCGGCCGCGGGCCGAACAGGTGCGGGTGCAGCGACTCGGGCGTGACGACGACCATGTGCTCCAGCCGCTCGTAGGCCGCGAGTTCGCGGATCAACATCACCAGCGCGGGCAGGTCGGCGGGTGCGGCCGCCCGCAGGCGCGGGGGCTGTGGGTCCAGGGCAAGCGGCAGGGTCGGCATGGCGGGCGATTGTCGCGGGCCGTCGGCCAAGTTCGATCCGGGGTGATCCGAGTCTTGTCTGGAAAATGGTGGAGACCCCCAGGCCCAGGGGGCAAGTCCGCCGATACTCCGCCCGGCCGCGCACCCCGCTGCAAGTGGCACCGCCCCCTTCGATGACATGACCGGCGATACCACCCAACCCATCTACCGCCCCACGTGCCCCGCCGACCCACGCTACGTGCCCGTGCGAGGCCTCGACTACCACGTCTACTGCTGGGGGCAGCCCGGCGACGAACCGCCGCTGGTGCTGCTGCACGGCTGGATGGACGTGGGCGCGTCGTTCCAGTTTGTCGTCGATGCGGCGCAGGCCACCGCGCTGGCTGGCCGCTGGATCATCGCGCCCGACTGGCGCGGCTTCGGGCTCACGCAGGCGCCGCGGCCCATCGACAGCTACTGGTTCCCCGACTACCTCGGCGACCTGGACGGGCTGCTGCGCGCTTTGGGCATCGATGGGCCGATCGACCTGCTCGGCCACAGCATGGGCGGCAACGTGGTGATGACCTACGCCGGCGTGCGGCCCGCTCGCGTGCGGCGCCTGGTCAACCTCGAAGGCTTCGGTCTGCCGCGCACCGAGCCGCACCTGGCCGCCCGCCGCATGGCGCAGTGGCTCGACGCGCTGGTCGAGCCGCAGGAGCTGAAGTCCTACGCCAGCCGCGACGAGGTGGCCGACCGGCTGCGCAAGAACAACCCGCGGCTGGCCCCCGACAAGGCACGCTGGCTGGCGCCCCACTGGTCGCAGATGGGCGAGGACGGGCGGCACCGCATCCTCGGCGACCCGGCGCACAAGCGGCCCAACCCGGTGCTCTACCGCGTCGAGGAGCACCTGGAGACCTGGAAGTGCATCACCGCGCCGCTGCTGTGGGTGGAGGCCGCAGGCTCGCAGCCCGAGGCGTGGTGGGGTGGCCGCTACAGCAAGGCCGAGTTTCACCAGCGCTTGAACTCGGTCCGCGACGTGCGGCGCGAAGTGCTGCCCGACTGCGGTCACATGCTGCACCACGACCAGCCCGAGGCGCTGGCCCGGCTGCTTGCCGGCTTCTTGGCAGGCCAGCCCGGCCGATAAAATCGCCGCCCATGGACACCGAAGAAATCAACGCCATCGGCACCCTGCTGGCCGACCTCTCAAAGCGCACCGAACAACTTCGGGGGTATCTTTGACTACGACCGCAAATCACTGCGGCTGAACGAAGTCAACGCCGCGCTGGAGAACCCCGCGGTCTGGAACGAGCCCAAGCGCGCGCAGGAACTCGGCAAGGAGAAGAAGACGCTCGAAACGGTGGTCGGCACGCTCGGCCACCTGCAGCGCAACCTGGCCGACAACACCGAGCTGTACGAGATGAGCAAGGCCGACGGCGACGAGCCCGGCCTGGGGCACATCCTCGACGAGGCGCGGTCGCTGCAGCATGAGGTGGAGCAGCTGGAGTTCCGCCGCATGTTCAACAACCCGGCCGACCCGCTGAACTGCTTCGTCGACATCCAGGCCGGTGCCGGCGGCACCGAGGCGATGGACTGGGCGCAGATGCTGCTGCGGCAGTACCTCAAGTACTGCGAGCGCAAGGGCTTCAAGGCCGAGGTGCTGGAAGAGACCGAGGGCGACGTGGCCGGCATCCGCAGCGCCACGCTGAAGGTGGAAGGCGACTACGCGTTCGGCCACCTGCGCACCGAGACCGGCGTGCACCGGCTGGTGCGCAAGAGCCCGTTCGACAGCGGCGGCGGGCGGCATACGAGCTTCGCCAGCCTCTTCGTCTACCCCGAGGTCGACGAGTCGATCGAGGTCGAGATCAACCCCGCAGACGTGCGCACCGACACCTTCCGCGCCAGCGGCGCCGGCGGCCAGCACATCAACAAGACAGACTCGGCGGTGCGGCTCACGCACATCCCCACCGGCATCGTGGTGCAGTGCCAGAACGACCGCAGCCAGCACCGCAACCGCGACGAGGCCTGGCAGATGTTGAAGAGCCGCCTGTACGAGCACGAAATGCGCAAGCAGCGCGAGGCGCAGCAAAAGCTCGAAGACAGCAAGACCGACGTCGGCTGGGGCCACCAGATCCGCAGCTACGTGCTCGACCAGAGCCGCATCAAGGACCTGCGTACCAACATCGAGATCAGCAACACGCAGAAGGTGCTCGACGGCGACCTCGACACCTTCATCGAGGCCAGCTTGAAGCAAGGTCTCTAGCCGGCGGCCCCTGTCGGCCGCTGGCAGCCGGCAGCGGCCGGCGCACCGACGCCCGCCGGCGGCCACCGATCCCACCCCAGAAGAAGACCCCAAGGAGACACGCAGCATGCTGCGAGAAGCCACCGCCCCACTGGTGCGCCGCGAAGAGTACGCACCGCCGGCGTTCTTCATCCGCGCCATCGAGCTCACCTTCGATCTCGACCCGGCCAAGACCATCGTCGCCAGCAAGCTGCGCATCGAGCGCAACCCGGCCGCGCCGCGCGCGGCGCTGCTGCTGCACGGCGAGGATCTCACGTTGCTGCGTTGCCTGGCCGATGGCCAGAGCGTGTCGTTCCGGCACGAAGGCGGCAACCCCGGGGGCAACCTCGTGATCGACAACCCGCCCGAGGCCGATGCCTTCACGCTGGAGCTGCGCAACACCTGCCACCCCGACAGGAACACCGCGTTGTCGGGCCTTTACACCAGCGGCGGGGGGTTCTTCACGCAGTGCGAGGCCGAGGGCTTCCGCCGCATCACCTATGGCCTCGACCGGCCGGATGTGATGGCCGTCTACACCGTCACGCTGCGCGCCGACAAGTTGCGGTACCCGGTGCTGCTGTGCAACGGCAACCTGGTCGGCGAGGGGCCGCTGGAGAACGGCCGCCACTTCGCGACCTGGCACGACCCGCATCCGAAACCGAGCTACCTTTTCGCGCTGGTGGCCGGCAACCTGGTGGCGCGCGAGCAGCGCATCCGCGCGCGCAGCGGCCGCGAGCACCTGCTGCAGGTGTACGTGCGCCCGGGCGACCTGGAGAAGACCGAGCACGCGATGAACGCGCTGGTGGCCAGCGTGACGTGGGACGAAGCGCGCTTCGGGTTGAGCCTCGACCTGGACCGCTACATGGTCGTCGCCGTCGAGGACTACAACGGCGGCGCGATGGAGAACAAGGGGCTCAACCTGTTCAACACCAAGTACGTGCTCGGCAGCGCCGCCAGCGCCAGCGACAGCGACTTCGCCGGCATCGAAAGCGTCATCGCGCACGAGTACTTCCACAACTGGACCGGCAACCGCGTCACCTGCCGCGACTGGTTCCAGCTGTCGCTGAAGGAGGGCCTCACCGTCTTCCGCGACCAGGAGTTCAGTGCCGACATGGCCGTTGCGGGCCCGGGCACGGGCGCCGGTGCCACGGACTCGGGCCGCGCCGTGCAGCGCATCGACGACGTGCGCCGACTGCGCAGCCTGCAGTTCCCCGAGGACGCCGGGCCGATGGCGCACCCGGTGCGCCCCGACGCCTATCTCGAGATCCAGAACTTCTACACCCCCACCGTCTACGAGAAGGGTGCCGAAGTGGTGCGCATGATGCACACCCTGGTCGGGCGCGAGGGCTTCGCGCGCGGCATGGCGCTGTACATCCAGCGCCACGACGGGCGGGCCGTGACCTGCGACGACTTCGCGCAGGCGATCGCCGACGCCAACCTCGGCAGCGCGCTGGCCACCCGGCTGGAACCATTCAAGCGCTGGTATGCGCAGGCCGGTACGCCGCAGGTCACGGCCAGCGGGCAGTGGGATGCAGCGGGGCAGCGCTACACCTTGACATTGAGGCAGAGCTGCGCGCCCACGCCCGGCCAGCCGCACAAGCAGCCGTTGGTCATCCCGGTGCTGACCGCGCTGCTGGCCGGCGACGGCCGCCTGCTCGCCGACGAGCGGCTGCTGGTGCTCGACGAGGCCGAGCAGAGCTTCGTGTTCCTCGACATCGCCGAACCACCGGTGCCTTCGCTGCTGCGCGGCTTCTCTGCGCCGGTGAAGCTGGACGACGGCCTGGACGAACCGGGCCGCCTCACGCTGCTGGCCCATGACACCGACGCGTTCAATCGCTTCGAGGCCTGCCAGCGGCTGATGCTCGGCCGCATGCTGGCGGCCCTGCGCGATGGCGGCGAACCTGACCTCGACCCCACGCTGGCCGACGCGCTGCGGGCGCTGCTGCGGGCGCCCGGCCTGAGTGCCCAGTTCAAGGCGCTGGCGCTGAACGCCCCCGACGAGCCCGACGTCGCCGAGCAGCTGGCCGAAGTCGACCCACAGCGCATCCATGCCGTGCGCGAGGGCTGGCGCCAGCGCATGGCCGCGCAGTTGCGCGCCGACTGGCAGTGGGCGTTCGAGCACCACCAGGTGCCCGAAGGCTACCGGCCCAGCGTGGATCAGTCCGGCCGCCGCGCGCTGGCCAACCTGGCGCTGAACCACCTCGTGCTGCACGCGGTGAAGACGGGCGACGACAAGTGGCCCGGCCGCGCCTACCAGCGCTTCAAGGACGCGGGCAACATGACCGAGCGGCTGGGTGCCGCTTCGGCGCTCGTCGAGGCGCACTCGCCGCTGGCGGCGGCTGCGCTGGACCGCTTTGGCGCCATGGCCCACGGCGACGCCCTGGTGCTGGACAAGTGGTTCGCGCTGCAGGCCACCGCCCCGGAGCCCGTCGGCGAAGGCGCCGGCAGCGCCTTCCTGCGGGCCCGCGCGCTGCTGCAGCACCGCGAGTTCTCGATGAAGAACCCGAACCGCGTGCGCAGCCTGCTGTTCGGCCTGGCCGCCAACAACCCGGCCGCGTTCCACCGCGCCGACGCCGCAGGCTATGTGCTGTGGGCCGAGCGCCTGCTCGAGCTCGATGCGCTGAACCCGCAACTGGCCGCGCGCTTCGCGCGTGTGATGGACCGCTGGCGCTCGATGGCCGAGCCGTGGCGCAGCGCCGCACGCGAGGCGATCGCCCGGGTGGCCGCCAGACCCGATCTCAGCAAGGACGTGCGTGAAGTCGTCCAGCGCGCGCTGGACGAGCCGGCGGCATGATCGGACCCCTCCTGCTCCCCCTGCCGACCAGAACCCTGTCATGAGCAAGCGCGTCAGCCTCACCCAGTACCTCGTCGAGAAGCAGCGCGAGGAGGGCCACATCCCCGGGCAGCTGCGGCTGCTGATCGAGGTGGTGGCGCGCGCGTGCAAGCGCATCGCCATCTCGGTGAACAAGGGCGCCTTGGGCGACGTGCTCGGCAGCGCCGGCAGCGAGAACGTGCAAGGCGAGGTGCAGAAGAAGCTGGACGTCATCGCCAACGAGGTGCTGGTAGAGGCCAACGAGTGGGGTGGCCACCTCGCCGCGATGGCCAGCGAGGAGATGGACAGCATCCACGTCGTGCCCAACCGCTACCCGCAGGGCGAGTACCTGCTGCTGTTCGACCCGCTGGACGGCAGCAGCAACATCGACGTCAACGTCTCCATCGGCACCATCTTCAGCGTGCTGCGCAAGGTCAGCCACTCGCGCGGGGTGGAGGAAGGCGACTTCCTGCAGCCGGGGCGGCAGCAGGCCGCTGCCGGCTACTGCGTCTACGGGCCGCAGACCACCCTCGTGCTGACGGTCGGCGACGGGGTGGCGATGTTCACGCTGGACCGCGAGACCGGCTCGTGGGTACTGACGCAGGACGGCGTGCGCATCCCCGAGGACACGCGGGAGTTCGCCATCAACATGTCGAACCTGCGCCACTGGGCGCCGCCGGTGAAGCGCTACATCGACGAGTGCCTGGCCGGCAAGGAAGGCCCGCGCGGCAAGGACTTCAACATGCGCTGGGTGGCCAGCATGGTGGCCGACGTGCACCGCATCCTCAGCCGCGGCGGCATCTTCATGTACCCCTGGGACAAGCGCGAGCCCGACAAGCCCGGCAAGCTGCGCCTGATG
>JAEUPC010000197.1 GCA_016789865.1 Rubrivivax sp. | reverse complement strand
ATGACCGGATAGGTCACCCGCTCGCGGACCGGATCCATCAGCGACTCGCCGCCGGACAGGATGATCCGGCCGGTCTTCTCGGGAACCGTCCCGTCGGGACGCGGATCGTCGAGGTCGATGTACGTCATCCGCGCCGGCAGGTGGTCGACGATCCGCGGGAAATTCCGCTCGGCCTCGCCGACGACCGCCGCGAGTTCGTCGCGCACGTACGGACGGAAGCGGGTCTCGTAGCAGTGCCGGCACCTGCGGTGGCAGGCCCAGGCCATGACGTAGTAGACGGATTCCATGCGGTTACGAGTCGCGACGGCGCGGGGTCGGGGTTGGCGGCGGGCTCCGGTCAACGCGCATTATGACCGCAGCGCCCCCGATCGGTTTCCCGATGGCGGCCTCGACCGCCTACGCCACCCCCGGGCCAACGGATGCAAGGGCGCCCCGTCACACGGAGTCGCCGAAGACCCCGGCGACCTTACACCGGTCCGATTTCAGTGGGGTCGGACTCGAATGGATTCGGATGGGGCTGCCCCAGGGCATTCATTCGAGTCCGACCCCTTTGAAATCCACGAACGCCGGCCGCCCGGGAATGTCGAGCGCCGCCCGGGACGGCGGACTCGTCGCGATCACCCGGCCGGCCCGGACGACGGCCAGGCGAGCGGCCCGCAGGCGGATCGCCTCGACCGGATCGCGCGCATCGAGCAGCACCAGATCGGCGCGGCAGCCCGGAGCCACGCCGTAGCCATCGAGCCCCAGTATCCGCGCCGGGATCGTGGTCACGGCATCGAAGCAGGCGCGCATCGCCTCGGTGCCGGTCATCTGCGCGACGTGCAGCCCCATCGCCGCGACCTCGAGCATGTCGCCGCTGCCGAGCGGATACCAGGGATCCATCACGCAGTCGTGGCCGAACGCGACCGGCACGCCGGCCGCGAGCAGTTCGGGCACGCGCGTCATCCCGCGTCGTTTCGGATAGGTGTCGTGCCGGCCCTGCAGCGTGATGTTGATGAGCGGGTTGGCCACCACGTGCAGCCGCGCCTCGGCCAGCAGCGGCAGCAGCTTGCTGACGTAGTAGTTGTCCATGCTGTGCATGGAAGTCAGGTGGCTGCCGGTCACGCGGCCCTGCAGGCCCAGACGCACCGTCTCGGCGGCCAGCGTCTCGACGTGGCGCGAGTGCGGGTCGTCGCTCTCGTCGCAGTGCATGTCAACGAGGCGCCCCTGCTCGGCGGCCAGAGCGCACAGCGCACGCACGCTCTCGGCGCCGGCGGCCATCGTGCGCTCGAAGTGAGGAATGCCGCCGACGACATCGACACCCATCGCCAGCGCGCGCGTGAGGTTGTCCCAGGCGCCGGGCGCGCGCAGCACGCCGTCCTGCGGGAATGCCACCAGCTGCAGGTCCAGATACGGGGCCACGCGGCGCTTGACCTCCAGCAGCGCCTGCACCGCCAGCAGCCGCGCATCGCACACGTCGACGTGCGAGCGGATCGCCAGCAGCCCGCGCGCCACCGCCCAGTCGCAGTAGGCGAGCGCGCGCTCGACCAGCGCGTCGTGCGTGAGCAAGGGCTTCAGCTCCCCCCACAGCGCGATGCCCTCCAGCAAGGTGCCGCTGGCATTGACGCGCGGCAGGCCGTGGCTGAGCGTGGCGTCCATGTGGAAGTGCGCATCGACAAACGGCGGGCTGACGAGCAGGCCCTGCGCATCGAGCACCTCGCGGGCGGCCGGGGCCGCCGCGACATCGAGCCCGAGTCCTTCACGCACCTCGACGATGCGACCGTCCTTGACGGCGATGCCCACACCGCGGCGGCCGTCGGGCAGCACGGCGTTGCGCACGAGCAGGTCCAGCATCAGCGTTCCCCCTTGCGATACGGCTTCATCAGCGCCTGCGGGTAGCCCGCGCGCCGCGCCACCAGCACCAGCGCGGCAATCGACAGCAGGTACGGCAGCATCAGGAACACCTGGTACGGCAGCACACCGCCGGCACCTTGCTGCAGCCGCAGCTGCAGCGCGTCGAAGAAGGCGAACAGCAGCGCACCGAGCAGCGCCTTGCCCGGCCGCCACGACGCAAACACCACCAACGCCACGCACACCCAGCCGCGGCCGTTGACCATGTTGAAGAAGAAGGCGTTGAACGCCGCCAGCGTGAGAAAGCACCCGGCGATGCCCATCAGCGCCGAGCCGGCGACGATGGCACTGGTGCGCACCGCCGCCACCGAAAGACCCTGGCCCTCGGCCGCCTGCGGGTTCTCGCCCACCATGCGCAGCGCCAGCCCGGCCGGCGTGCGCGCGATGAACCAGGCCAGCACCGGCACCAGCGCCAGCGCCAGCAGCGTGAGCGGCGTCAGCTGCGAAAGCACCGGCAGCGGCAGCGCGCTCATCTCGGCAAACGGCGTCACCGTGGGCGGCGTGTTCACCTTCGGAAAGCCGACGCGGTAGCCGTAGTACGAAAGCGCCGTGGCCAGCATCGTGATGCCCAGCCCAGACACGTGCTGCGACAGCGCCAGCCCCACCGTGAGGCCGGCATGCAAGAGCCCGAACACCGCGCCGGTGGCCGCCGCCACCGCGACGCCGCCCCACAGCCCCAGGCCGCCGTACACCGCCAGCCAGCCGGTGAACGCGCCGGCGACCATGATCCCCTCGATGCCCAGGTTGAGCACGCCCGCACGCTCGCACAGCAGCACGCCCAGCGTGCCCAGGATCAGCGGCGTGGCGATGCGCAGCACCGCCACCCAGAACGCGGCGCTGCCGATGATCTCGAGGGCCTCGCTCATGCAGGTTGGCTCGCCTGGCCGGGTCAGCGCGGCCCGGGGCCTGCGGCGCGATTGCGCCGCAGCACGGCAAGTTCGCCCTCGCGCTCGACGGCGGCGATGTGGCCGCCCTGCCCCTGCACCGTCTCGCAGCCGAGCGGCCGCTGGGCGTCCACGGCCCAGTGCACCTCCTGCCGCTGCAGCGCCTGCACCTCGTGCTCCAGCTGCTGCAGCTGCTCGGCCGGCCAGCCGATCCGCTCGCCGAGTTCGCGGCCGAGCATCAGCGCCTGCACCGAGTCACCGCGCTCGACCAGCAGGCGCGCGAAGCGCTCGCAACCGGGGGCCGCGGCGGCGCCGGCCTGGGCCGCGCAGCGCTCGAGCACCGGCGCCAGCGGCGGCGCGGGGAAGGCCACGTCGTGCGCCATCGCCTCCACGGCCATCGTGGCCTGCACGTACCCGGGCACGTCGGGCGCCACGGTGCGCATCAGCACCCCGGCCAGCCCCAGCGGCTGCTCACGCCAGTGCTGCGCGCGCACCAGGCCGGCCCACACGGCATCGGCGGCCTCGGGTTCGTCGCCGAGCCACTCGAGCCAGTGCAGTGCATTGGCCGGATCGGCCTGCGTGCGCGCACGCAGCAGCCGGCGCCGGCAGCCGACCTCGTCGTCGACAAAGGGGCAGGCCGCGCCGGCCCAGCGCATGGCCTGCGCGTCGCGGCTGGCCAGCGCGTCGGCCACCAGGCCGCTCGCCCAGGCGGCCAGCGCCCCGGGGTCCTCGTCACCGGGCTGGCGCAGCAGGCGCGCGGCCACGCGCTGCCTGGCGTCGCCCACGGCCAGCACCTGCACGAGCCGGTCCTGGGCGTCCTGCAAGGCGAACCTCCCCACCGGCGCCGGCAGCTGACCCAGCGGGGCGGCTGCGGTCGCGGACGCTGATGCGGCCGCGGCGGGGGAAGATGCGGGACGCGCGGCATCGGAGGGAACCACGATGCGACCCAGCCCGCACAGCTCGAACGCCACCGGGCCGGTGGGCGAGCCCGTGCGCTGGCCTTCGGGCGCCGCCGCCGAAACACTTGGCGCCGAGGCCGCCCGCGCGGGTTCGCCGACCACCGGGGTGCGCGCCCAGGGGAAGGCCTGCGCCCCGGCGTGCAGACGCACGCCTTCGTGCGGTGCGGGCCACCACCACCAGCCCATGCCGGCCGCCAGCGCCGTGGCCAGCGCGGCCACCGCGGGCCATCGGCAGCGCAGCCCGACGGTGCCCACCCGGGCCCCGCAGCGATGCTCGCCACCCACGCCGCTTGCACCGCTGTCGCCCTTCACGCCGCAGCTCCCGCGCCCGGGCCGCGCCAACGCACGCGGTACTGCGCCAGCATCGCGGCCACCAGCACGGCGATCAGCGAGGCGGCCACCACCACGTCGGCGATGTAGGTCGGCACGCCGACCACGCGGCTCATGCTGTCGGCGCCGACCAGCATGCCGGCGACGAATACGCCAGCACCCAGCACGGCCAGCGGATGCAGCCCCGCCAGCATCGCGATGACGATGCCCGAGTAGCCGTAGCCGGGGGACATGTCCAGCGTCACGTAGCCCGTGCGCCCGGCCACTTCCACCGCGCCGGCCAGCCCGGCCAGCCCACCCGACAGCAGCGCGACGACCAGCGTGGTGCGCAGCGGCGGCACACCGGCAAACGCCGCGGCACGCGGATTGGCGCCGCTGGCGCGGATGTGGAAGCCCAGC
Source organism: Rubrivivax sp. (assembly GCA_016789865.1). Lineage (GTDB taxonomy): Bacteria > Pseudomonadota > Gammaproteobacteria > Burkholderiales > Burkholderiaceae_C > Rubrivivax. Next base: position 3,426 of record JAEUPC010000197.1, on the reverse strand, counting down.
ACCGTGTGGCGGAAGACGAGCCACAGCGCCACGCCGGACAGTGCAGCCACGACGAGGCCGCTGTGCAGCCGCAGGCCCTGGAACGGCCGCGCCAGCTCCAGTTCGGCAGGCAGCGCCACGCTCTGCGGCCAGCCCATCGCCGTGGGGTCCTTCATCGGCCCGTCGAGCAGCGCCGACACGCCCAGCAGGATGACGAAGTTCATCAGCAGCGTGGTCACCACCTCGTCCACGCCCAGCCGGGCCTTCAGCCAGGCCGGCCCCAGCAGCAGCAGCGCCCCGACCAGCGCCGCCGCCATGAACACCACGGCCAGCGCCACGCCGGCCGGCAGCGCGAGGGCGGGCGTGCCCTCGGCGCCTTCCACGATGAGGAGGCTGCCCACTGCCACGGCGGCCATCGCGCCGCCGTACAGCTGGCCCTCGGCACCGATGTTGAACAGCCGCGCCTTGAATGCCACCGTGGCCGCCAGCCCCGTGAGGATGAGCGGCACGGCGCGCGTGAGCGTCTCGCTCCACGCGAACAGCGAGCCGAAGGCACCCTGCACGATGGCCGCGTACGTGCGCCCCACCGGCGCGCCCGCCCACAGCACCAGCAGCGCGCACACGCCGAGCGTGAAGGCCACGGCAGCCAGCGGCGCCAGCAGCAGGGCCAGCGGCGAAGGGGTGGTGCGGCGTTCGAGTCTCATGCGGCGCGCGGTGGTGCGGGCGGCTCGGGCATGCCAGGGGTTCAGGTGGCGGAAGAAATTGCCGAGGCGGGCGCCGGGGCGAGGGCGGCAGAAGGCGCCGGCGGCAGATCATCGCGCACGCCGGCCATCGCCAGCCCGAGCGATTCCCGCGTCCACGCGGCATTCGGCCGCGCCTCGGTGAGGTGGCCGTCGTGCATCACCGCGATGCGGTCGCCCAGCGCCACCACCTCGTCGAGGTCGTCGGAAACGAGCAGCACCGCGGCACCCGCATCGCGCGCCGCGATCAGCTCGGATTGCACCGAGGCCACCGCGCCGACATCCAGGCCCCAGGTCGGCTGGTGCGCGACGATGAGCCGCGGCGCGGCATCGCCCTTTGGCGCCAGCAGGGCGCGGCCGAGGATGAGCTTTTGCATGTTGCCGCCCGACAGCGCGCGCACCGGCGCATCGAGCAGGCCGGCCGCGGCGCCACGCACGTCGAAGCGCTGCACGATGTGCCGCGCATGCGCCCGCGCCGCGGCGGCGCGCACCCAGCGCAGGCCGGCCACGCGGCGCGAGAACGCGGCGCTGGCCAGCCGCTCGCTGGCGGCGTTCTCCCACAGCGGCAGGTCGCCGACCAGCCCCGTGCCCTGGCGGTCTTCGGGGATGCGCGCGATGCCGCGCTGCACGCGCGCCGCGTTGGCCCGCGGCATCGGCGCCCCGAGGTATCGCACCTCGCCGACCGCGGCCGCGTGGGTGCCGCAGAGCACACCGGCCAGCGCCGCCTGGCCGTTGCCCGACACGCCGGCGATGGCGACGATCTCGCCACCGCGCAGCGCCAGCGACACGCCTGCCAGCCGCTCGCGGCCGGCACCGGCGGCCGGCGCCGTGCTCACCCCACGAAGCTCGCACACGATGTCGCCCACCCGGGCGGCCGGCGCGCGCACCGGCGCCGCCACCTCGTGGCCGACCATCCAGGTGGCCAGCTGGGCCGGCGTCACCTCGGCAGCCCGCGCCTGGGCCACCAGCCGCCCGCCGCGCAGCACCACGATGCGGTGCGACACGCGCTGCACCTCCGCCAGCTTGTGGCTGATGAAGATGATCGACAGGCCTTCGGCCACCATCTGGCCGAGCGTGGCGAACAGCGTCTCGCTTTCCTGCGGCGTGAGCACCGCGGTGGGTTCGTCGAGGATGAGGATGCGTGCGCCACGCACCAGCGCCTTGAGGATCTCCACGCGCTGGCGCGCGCCCACCGAGAGGTCGGCCACGCGGGCGCCGGGCTGCACCTCCAGCCCGAAGCGGCGCGCCTGGGCCAGCAGGCGGCGCCGCGCCGACTCGCGCCGCGACCACGGCCACCACAGCGGCTCGGTGCCCAGCATCACGTTGTCGAGCACCGAGAGGTTGTCGGCCAGCGTGAAGTGCTGGTGCACCATGCCGATGCCGGCGGCCAGCGCCGCCTTCGGCTGGCCGGGCGGCAGGGGCCGGCCGAAGACCTCGATGGCGCCTTCGTCGGCCTCGTAGTGGCCGAACAGGATCGACACCAGCGTGGACTTGCCTGCGCCGTTTTCCCCCAGCAGCGCCAGCACCTCGCCGCGTGCCAGGTCGAGCGAGATGCCGTCGTTGGCCACCAGGGCGCCGAAACGCTTGGTGATGTTGGAAAGGCGCAGGACGGGGTCGCTCACGAAGGGGGCTCGGGTGGGGGCTCGGCCCTGCGGGGTGCGAGCTGGCTGGGGAGCAATTTGGCGATCAAGTGGCGATCGCAATTGGCGATCGCAATTGGCGATCGACGGTGGTGGCGCGCCGAGGCCGCCGGGTAGTCGCCGTCGCTCATGTCCTTTTTCGAGTGCGCTGCTTCGCTGCGCACTCGAATGCTTTCTTTACTTCGCCATGGCGACCACCCGGCGGCCTCGGCGGGCACGCGCAGCGGTCATCGTGCGCGCGTACTCCACGGCGGCTGCCGGATCGGGCCGGCGGGGTGCCCAGCGCAGCGAAATGAAGGGTGCATTCGAGTGACCAGCACCGCCGGGCACTCGAAAAAGGACATTCGCGAAGCTGGGCACCCCGTCGGCCCGATCCCGCCCCAACCTCGACACGCCCCCCTCAACCCACCGATCAAACCTCAGACCGAAGACTTCGGCTGCGTGTCGTCGACCTTCACCACGAACTTGCCGTCGAGGATGGCCTTCTCCTTGGCCCGCACCTTGGCCACCAGGTCCTTGGGCAGCTTGGCCTCGAAGGTGCCCAGCGGCGCCAGCTCGCTGCCCTTGTGCTTCATCATCGAGTAGGAGCCGTAGTCCTCGGCAGTGAACTTGCCGCCCTTCACGAGCCCCAGCGCGCGGTCGATCGTCGGCTCCATGTGCCAGATGGCGGAAGCCACCACCGTGTCGGGGTACTTGTCCTGCGTGTTGATGACGTTGCCGATGGCCAGCACCTTGCGCTCCTTGGCAGCGTCGGAAACGCCGAAGCGCTCGGCGTACATCACGTCGGCGCCCTTGTCGATCTGCGCGAACGCGGCCTCCTTGGCCTTGGGCGGGTCGAACCAGCTGTTGATGAAGGTGACCATGAACTGCACCTTCGGGTTCACCTCGCGTGCGCCGGCCATGAAGGCATGCATCAGGCGGTTCACTTCCGGAATCGCGAAGCCACCCACCATGCCGATCTTGTTCGACTTCGTGATGCCGCCGGCGATCATGCCGGTGAGGTAGGCCGGGTCCTGGATGTAGTTGTCGAAGACGGCGAAGTTGGGCGCCTGCGGCTTGCCGCTGCT
>JAEUPC010000184.1 GCA_016789865.1 Rubrivivax sp. | reverse complement strand
AGCTCGGTGGGCGCATAGACCGCGCCGCAGACCTCGCAGTTGTCACCGTACTGGTCTTTCGCGCCGCAGTTGGGGCATTCGCCCTTGATGAAGCGGTCGGGCAGGAACATGCCCTTGTCGGGGTCGAAGAACTGCTCGATGGTGCGCGTCTCGATCAGATCGTTGTTCTTCAGCGCGAAGTAGATGGAGTTGACCAGCTCGCGGTTCTCGGGCGCGTCGGTGGTGAGCCAGTTGTCGAACGCGATGTGAAAGCCGTCCAGATACGGCTTGCGCCCGGCGCTCAGCTCGGCGACGAACTGCTGCGGCGTCTTGCCGGCCTTCTCGGCGGCGATCATGATCGGCGCGCCATGCGCGTCGTCGGCGCAGACGAAGTGCACTTCGTGGCCGCACATGCGCTGCAGCCGCACCCAGATGTCGGCCTGGATGTACTCCATCATGTGGCCGATGTGGAAGGCAGCGTTGGCGTAGGGCAGTGCGGTGGTGACGAAGAGCTTGCGCGGCATGGTGCGGGGGATTCTAGGAGGCGGCCTGCCGCGGGCCGCCCGCTGCCCGGCGACTCGTGGGGCACACCGATCGCGCTGCGGGGTGTGCGCGGCGCCCGCCCGCTGGGCGCCGCAGACTCACTGCACCACGCTGAACAGCGTTGCGTTGTTGATCGCGTACACCGCCCCGTCGGGCCCGACGGCGGTGGGGGTGTAGGCGGCGCCCAGGCCGCTGGTCAGCACCACCGGCTCGACGAGGTGGTTGGCCACCAGGTCCCAGCGGTACAGCAGGCCGTCTTCGTTGTTCACGAGGATCGAGCGTGACGCCACGTCCACCGCCATCGTGTTGATGCACCACTCCTTCACGCCGCCATAGATCTCGGGCACCTGCGGGTCGGGCGTGGGGCCGAGCTGGCTGATCACTTCGCGCATCACCGCCACGCCGGGGGTGATGCGGTCGGGTTCCGCGGCGTGCGGGTCGAGCAGCGCGATGCGGTGCTGGCCGGTGCCGCCGGCACCGTAGTAGTCGTTGTACTTGGTGGCCAGCAGGTAGGCCGAGCTGCCGCGGTAGGCCGGCACGGCACTGGCGGGCACCACGGCCGCGGTGGTGTCCCAGCCGAATGAGCCCGGTGTCTTCGAGGTGCCCAGCGCCGCATCGAAGTGCAGCAGCCAGCCGCGGAAGTGGTGCGCCGGCGCACCGGCCTCCAGCACACCGACGTACACGTCGCCGTCGGGCCCGACGGTGGGCGAGGAAGTGGCGTTGTCGCTCACCCAGGCGGCGGTGCCGCTGGCCGGGTCGAGCAGGGGCGCGCTCGCGCGCGTGGCCAGCGTTGCGCTGTCCAGCGCCAGCAGGCGGCCGCGCTGGCGCGCACCGGGCGGTGAGTTGACGGCGATGTACAGCGTGGCGCCATCGGCCGAAAGGGCCGGTGCGCAGTTCATCGCCACCTGGCCCATGCCGGCGTCGCCCGCCGCGGCGGCCGCGGCCACCCAGGTGCCGGTGCCGCTGGCGCCCACACGCGCGATGCCGCTCGTCAGCCCCGCCGGGTTGGCGCCTGTGACGACGAAGCCGAAGAACACGTTGCCCGCGGCGTCCGCGGTGAGCGGGGTGTGGATGCGCACCGTCGCGTCGTAGGCCGCGGGTGCAGCGACGTAGACGTTGTCGCCGTAGAACGCCGTGCTGCTGGCCGGGGCCGTGGCGGCGTCGACGTCGGCACGCACGAGCAGCCGGCCGCCGGCGCGCGGCGCGACAAGGCGGTTGGCGGCGGTGATGACCGGGTTGACCACCGGCACCCAGTCGTGCGGCGGCAGCACGAGGTCGCTGTCCAGGCTCCACAGCAGTTCACCGTTGCTGCCGCGGCGGCCCTCGAAGCGAAAGCCGCCGTCGGCGCGCTGCTTCAGCGGCAGCACCACGGTGTTGCGCGCGCTGATTACCGGCGAGCCGTAGTGCGCGCGCAGGCTGCCGGTGGTGGAGTACGGCGGCGCCAGGTCCACCGGCGTGCGCCAGCGCACCCGGGCCAGCGGCTGCGAGGCGAGGGCCGCCTGCGCCACGTGCTGCGCGCCGCCGGCAAAGCCGGGCCAGGGCGGCCCGAACACCGGCGGCCCTGCGGGCAGTGGCGGTGGTGCGGGTGGGAAGATGGGCCGCGGCGGCGGGTCGTTGCCCTCATCACCGCTGCCGCCGCAGGCACCCAGGCCGAGCGGCCCCACCAGCACCCACGGCGCGGCCAGGGCGGCCTGGGTGAACGCGCGGCGGCGCGGGCCGGCGGGAGGCCGGTCGGCCGGTGGCGTGGGCGACGTCGGCCGCGGCGGGCCACGGCGGGTGCGTTCGGGCATCGCCGGGTCTGCCTGCCGGGGCTCAGCGCTGCCGCAGGGCCACTTCGTGGGCGATGAAGGCCTGCAGGTCGCGGCGGCCGGCGTCGTCGAGCCGGCCGGTCAGCCGCCGCGGGAAGCCGGCCTGCAGCCGCGGCACGGTGAGCATGGTGTGCCAGTCGTCGCGGTCGAGGTCGTAGATGGCGATGGCCGCCGCCTTGTGGCTGGGCCGCGAGGACTGGTGACAGGTGCCGCAGTGCGCCTTGGCGTGTTCACGCAGGCGCGCGCGCAGCGCGGCCACTTCGGGGGCGCTCAGCGGCTGGGTGCCCGGAATGGGCGGTGCCGCCAGGTGCGGTGCCGGCTGAGGTGCGAGACGCGCCTCCCCCGCTTGTGTTGCGAGGTGCGCCTGCCCCGCCTGCGTTCCGGGCACGTGCCACGCACAGCCGCCGAGGGCCGCAGCCATCGTCGCGGCCATCAGCGTTCGCGCTCCGCGCATGCCACCCCTGGCGAGCATCGCGGCATTGTGCGCCGAGCGCGGGGGTGGGCGGCCGGGTTTCCGATTGCCGGGGTCGCCAGGGGGGCCGTCGCCCCGCCGGTAGACTGCCGCCCGCGTTTGCGATCCCCTCATCCACTACACAGACTCCCTCCCCATGGCGCTCAGCGAATCGGCGGTCCTGCAGGCTCTGGCCTCGGTGACCGACCCCAACACCGGCCGCGACTTCGTCTCGGCCAAGCAGATCAGGAACCTGCGGGTCGAAGGCGGCGATGTCGCCTTCGATCTCGAGCTGGGCTACCCGGCCAAGAGCCAGCATGCGGCGCTGCGCTCGGCGCTGGTCGCCGCGGCGCGCCAGGTGCCGGGGGTGGGCAACGTCAGCGTGTCCATCAGCACCAAGGTCACCGCGCACGCCGTGCAGCGCGGCGTGCAGTTGCTGCCGGGCGTCAAGAACATCATTGCCGTGGCCTCGGGCAAGGGCGGCGTGGGCAAGAGCACCACCACGGCCAACCTGGCGCTGGCCCTGGCTGCCGAGGGCGCCAGCGTGGGCGTGCTCGATGCCGACATCTACGGCCCCAGCCAGCCGATGATGATGGGCATCAGCGGCCAGCCCGAGAGCAGCGACGGCAAGACGATGGCGCCGATGGAGAACCACGGCGTGCAGGTGATGAGCATCGGCTTCATGGTCGGCCCCGAC
>JAEUPC010000146.1 GCA_016789865.1 Rubrivivax sp. | reverse complement strand
AAGTACATCGAAGACGGCCACCACGGCGGCAAGGGCTCCGATGCGCACAAGGCCGCCGTCACCGGCGACACGGTGGGCGACCCCTACAAGGACACCGCCGGCCCGGCCGTCAACCCGCTGATCAAGATCATCAACATCGTGGCGCTGCTCATCGTGCCGCTGCTGCCCGGCGCCGGCAAGGCTCCGGCCGCGGCGACCGCAGCGCCGCCCAATGTCAGTGCAGCGGCCATCGCCGCCGCGGCCGCCGCAGCCGATGCCGCCTCGATCAAGGTCGAAGGCGGCGTGGTGAAGTTCTACTTTGCCACCGGCAAGGCCGAACTGGCCGCCGGCGCCCCGGACGCCCTGGCCAGCATCACCAAGGGCGTGGCCGAAGGCAAGAAGGCCGTCGTCAGCGGCTACGCCGACGCCACCGGCAACGCCGAGCAGAACGCCGAGCTGGCCAAGCAGCGCGCCTTTGCCGTGCGCGACGCCATCAAGGCGCTCGGCGTGACCGAGGACAAGATCGAGCTCAAGAAGCCCGAGACGATCACCGGCACCGGCAACGCCGCCGAGGCACGCCGCGTCGAGGTGACGCTGATGTGATGGCGTCCGGTCGCCCCGGGGCCTCCGGGGCGCCCAGTGCGCAGACAGGCCGGCGGAAGCCGGCCCTTTTTTTCGTTTCTGCCGCCCGCCTCACCTCCCGGGTGCTCGGACGCGGGCCCAGCCAGTCGTCAACGGGCGGATGCCGCCGCCTGCCCGCCGCACCGTTTGTCGCCCCCCGGCACCGCAGCCGATTCGCGACCAGGATTCGCGACCAGGCGGTCTTCGACGTAGACTAGGCCGTCTGCACAAGCAACCATCAGTTCACGCCCCCTTCCCCCCCATGACCACGCCATTGCGCGAGCGCATGCGCCTGGTGCGCGAAGAGGCCATCGTCGACGTCGTCAATCGGCTGTTGGCCGACAAGGGCTACGACTTCATGACGGTGGACGAGGTGGCCGCCGAAGTCGGTATGGCCAAGGCGAGCCTGTACAAGCACTTCGCATCCAAGGAGGCGCTGGCCGCCGCCGCCATGGTGCGTGTGCTCGAACGCGCGCTGGCGGCGATGGACGAGATCGAGCGCGCCGCGACGCCCCGGCCCGCGATCGAACGCCTGCACGACATGCTGCGCTGGACCATGCGCACGCTGTACGAGGGGCGCATGCCTTCGTTGCCGGCGCAGAACTCGGCGCTGCGCACGGTGCTCACCGCCGACAAGGTGTACGTGAACCTCCTGCTGCGCCTGTCCGACCGCCTGGGCGGCTGGATCACCGAGGCCCAGCGCGACGGCACGGTGTCGGCATCGCTGCCGCCGGAGGTGGTGCTGTTCACCCTCTATGCCCGCGCCTGCGATCCGGTGCTGCCGCTGCTCAAGGCCTCGGGCCAGTACACGCCCGACCAGATCTACGAGTGGCTGTCCCAGACCTGCTTTGGCGGCCTTCACGGCACGGCGGCCGGGGCCGCGCTGCACGCCGGGGTCGGTGCGCCAGGGGCCGCGGCGCCTGCGCAGGCCGGGCCCCGCTTGGCGGTGGCGCCGGCCAGGACGCGGAGCCCTGCGCCCGGCGAGGCTCCACGAAAGCGCCGACCGGCATCGCCGCAGGCCCGCAACCGAAAATCCCCTACTGGCTGAACCTTGAACTGATCGGTATACTTCCGATCCGTCATGGTTCACGCCGCTCTTCCACCGGGCTCGACGCCCCGCTCGCCTGACCTCCCCGGCAAGCCACGCATCGCCGTCGTGGGCGCCGGGATCGCGGGGCTCGCCGCGGCGTGGACGCTCGCCCGGCAAGTTGACGCGGCGGTCACGCTGTTCGAGCGCGAGCCTCACTTCGGCGGCCACGCGAACACGGTCGACGTGACGCTGCCTGATGCCCGCGGCCGCCCGGTGACCCACGGCGTGGACACCGGATTCCTCGTCTACAACCTGCGCACCTACCCGCAGCTGATCGAGCTGTTCCGCGCCCTCGGCGTGGCCACCGCGACGTCGGACATGTCGTTCTCCGTGCAGGCGCCCGACGGACTGGACGGCCGTTCGCGGCGGCTGGAGTGGAGCGGCGCGTCGCTGTCCAGTGTCTTCGCGCAGCGCCGCAACCTGCTGTCGCCGGCCTTCCTCGGGATGCTGCGCGACATCCTGCGCTTCAATCGCTTCACCTCGGCGATTGCCGCACGCGGCGCCGACGTGCGGCTGGAAGAGCCCCTGGCCGACTTCCTGCTGCGCCACCGCTTCGGCGGCGCGTTCGTGCACGGCTACCTGCTGCCGATGATCGGCAGCATCTGGTCGTGCCCCACCGACCAGATGCTTCGATTCCCGGTCGGCACGCTGATCCGCTTCTGCCACAACCACGGCCTGCTCCAGGTGGAGGCCCGGCCGCCATGGCGCACGGTGCGCGGCGGTTCGCGCCACTACGTCGAGGCGATGCTGAAGCGCATTCCCGACGCCCGGCACAGTACGGTGGTGCGGCAGCTTCGGCGCCGCCCCGAAGGTGTGTTCGTCACCACCGACGGCGCCGGCACCGAGCGCTTCGACGCCGTGGTGCTGGCCTGCCACGCGCCGCAGGCCTTGTCGCTGCTCGGCCCGGAGGCCAGCGCGGCCGAACGCCAAGTGCTCGGGCCGCTGCGCACGCGCGCCAACCTCGCCGTGCTGCACACCGACGCCTCGCTGATGCCGCGCCTGCCGCGCGCCTGGGCGGCCTGGAACTACGAGCGCGCAGGCGGCACGGGCGCCCCGCCCGAGGCCGTGTGCCTGCACTACTGGCTGAACCGGCTGCAGCCACTGCCGTTCACACAGCCGCTGCTGGTGTCGCTCAATCCGCTGCGCCCGCCGCGCGAAGACCGGGTGCTCGGCCGCTACCAGTACGCGCACCCGGTGTTCGACCTCGACGCCGTGCACGCGCAACGCCGTCTCGCCGAGGTTCAGGGCCAGGACCGCGTGTGGTTCTGCGGCGCCTGGTGCGGCTACGGCTTTCACGAAGACGGCCTGAATTCCGGCCTGGCTGCAGCCCAGGGCATCCAGGCCTGGCTGGCGCGCACTGGGCGCGCCGGGCGCGACACCTCCACGGGCCCCGCCGCACCGCCGACCCAGGCGCCAGCCACAGAGGTGCCACCTCCCACGACGCAGCCGAGCCCGGCATGACGGGCGCGGCTCTGGTCACGGGGCGGGTCCGCCACGAGCGCCTGCGCCCAATGGTGCACGCGTTCGAGCAGCGCGGAGCGCGAGACCGGGACGCCGCCGAAGAGCTGCACGAGAAGCTGCCGCTCGTCGGCGCGCTGATGCGCGGGCTCGAGCGGCGCCTGGCCACGCCGCAGCGGTAACCGCGCGAGCGGGTGAACGGCGCTGGCGCGGCAGGTGCCCCGACAGGCTCTCGCTCAAGTCAACTCGCGGGCGCCCCCGGCACCAGCACCGCCGCGCCGCTGAATGCGCCGGCGCGCAGGTCGTCCAGCGCGCGCTGCGCATCAGCCAGCGCATAGCGGCGCGTGTGCACCTCCAGCGGCACCTCGGCCGCCAGGCGCATGAACGCCAGACCGTCGGCGCGCGTGAGGTGCGCCACCGACACGAGCGCGCGTTC
>JAEUPC010000174.1 GCA_016789865.1 Rubrivivax sp. | reverse complement strand
GGTGCGCACCTGGGCGCGCTCGGCCTCGGTCAGCTGCGTGTCCAGCCGCGCCAGGCGGGCGGCCACGCTGGAGAGCACCTCTTCCTCCACGTTGCCCAGGCTCACGGCCTGCAGCAGCGCGGGCAGCGGCACGGTCTTCTTGGCGTCCATCGGGCGGCTGTCGGTCAGGTCGTGCTCGCACACGCCCACGCAGTCGACGATGACGAAGTGGTCCTTGTGCACGTGCTCGCCGGGGTTCACGCCGCGCAGGTCGTCGTCCTTGATCACGCGCACGCCGCGGCCCTTCATCTGCTCGAAGAAGCTGCGGCTCTTCACGCTGCGCATGAACATCACGATCTCCACCGGCTTGATGTCGGTGCCCGTGGCGATCATGTCTACGGTGACGGCGATGCGCGGGTAGTAGCTGGTGCGGAAGGCCTTTATCAGGTCCTCGGGCTTGGCGCCTCCTGCCTGATGACTGCGGTAGGTGATCTTCTGCGCGAACTCGTTGCCGCGCGCGAACTCCTCGCGCAGCGTCTGCACGATGGCCTCGGCGTGGTTGTCGTCCTTGGCGAAGACCAGCGTCTTGGGCAGCTCCTGCCGCTGCGGAAAGAGGTCCACCTGCCAGCGGTCGCGCAGCGTGCGCACGAGCGTGCGGATCTGGTCGGGCGCCTGCACCTTGCGGTCCAGCTCGGAGGCCTCGTAGTCGAAGTCGTCGTCCAGCTGCCAGGCGTTCTTCTTGCGCGTGGCGCGGTCCATGGTCTCCAGCCAGTAGCCGGCCTCCACCTGCGCGCCCCGCTCGCTCACCTCGGTGCGGATGCGGTAGACGTCGTAGTTGACGTTCACGCCGTCGGCCACCGCCTGCGGGTGGCCGTACTCCATCACCAGGTTCTGGTTGAAGAAGCCGAAGGTCTGCTTGTTGGGCGTGGCCGTCAGCCCCACGAGGTGGGCGTCGAAATATTCGAGTACCTGGCGCCAGAGGTTGTAGATGCTGCGGTGCGCCTCGTCGGTGACGATGAGGTCGAAGGTCTCGATGGGGTACTTGGGGTTGTAGTCGATCGGCTCCGGGTCCTTGAAGAGGCTCTCGGTGGCCTCGGTGCTTCGCTCGTCGTCTTCCTCGGCCAGCTCGCGGCCCTTGAGCATGCTGAACAGGCGCTGGATGGTGCTGATGCACACGCGCGCCGTGGTATCGAGCTGGTTGCTCGTGAGGTGCTGGACGATGTATTCCTCGCCGAACTTGTAGTTGTTCACCGGCGAGACGTAGGCGTCGAACTCCTTCTTCGTCTGCCGGCCGAGGTTGCCGCGGTCCACCAGGAACAGCACGCGCCGCACACCGGCGAATTTGATGAGCCGGTAGATGAAGCTGATGGCGGTGAAGGTCTTGCCGCTGCCGGTGGCCATCTGGATGAGCGCGCGCGGCTTGTTGGCGGCGAGGCTCTTCTCCAGGTTGCGGATGGCCTGGATCTGCGCCGGCCAGAGCTTGAAGTCGCTGCCCCCGGCACCCCACTCGGTGATGAGTTCCGGCATGGTCTGCAAGCGGGCAAGCACGGTGGCCGGGGCCGCGAAGGGCGGCGGCGATTCCTCGACGGCGAGCCCGCCGGGCGACACGGCCGGCGTGGCGGAGGTCACCCGCAGCCACTCGGCCAGCATCTCCGGCCGGGGGAACGCAAACACCGCGCGGGCGCGCGGCACCGGGTCCAGGCCGTTGGTGAAGTGCGTTTCGACGCCGGTGCTCTCGTAGGCAAAGGGCAGCGGCCGGCGCCACGCGGGCAGCGCCGGCGGCAGGCCCTGGGCATAGCGGGCGCTCTGCGGCTCCACGCCGGTGAGCGGCGTGCCCTCCTTCTTGGCCTCGATCACGCCGCAGGCCTTGCCGTTCACGTACAGCAGGTAGTCGGCAAAGCCGTGGCCGGGCAGCAGCTGAAACTCGCGGATGGCCACGCCCACCGCGGCCGCGAGGTTGGCGCAGTTCAGGTCCTGCACGGCCCAGCCGGCCGCGGTGAGCAGCCGGTCAATCTCCTGGCGGGCGCGTTCCTCGGGTTTCGGCACGGTGGCAGCAGGGCGGCGGGTGTCGAGCTCGTTGCGGCAGGCCGCCGTGGCGGCAATGCTCTGCCGAGGCTAACCTCGTGTGCGGGTGCCGAGCCCAGGAGTTTCATGGCGCGGTGGGTATCGGGTGCCTAACGCTGAGACATCGGCCACGCTCGGCCCGGGTGCAAGTTCACGGCGCACAATCGCCGCGGCCGGCGCCCCATGCCATTCCCCGACGTCTCCCTCGCCCAGGCCGCCCTCGTCGGAGCGGTGGCCTTTGCGGCCTCCATCCTCGGCGGGCTGGCCGGCTACGGCACGGGCCTCGTGCTGCCGGTGGTGCTGGCGCCGGTTGTCGGCGTGGCGCAGGTGGTGCCGGTGATGGCGCTGGCGATGATGATCAACAACGCCAGCCGCGTGGCCGCGTTCCGGCACGACGTGCAGTGGCCGCATGTGCGGCGCATCCTTTGGCTGGCGCTGCCGCTGAACATCGCCGCCGCGTGGTTCTACACGCGGCTGGAGGCGCGCACGATCGCGCTGCTGCTGGGCCTGTTCCTGCTGGCCAGCTTGCCGCTGCGCGCCTGGCTGCGCAAGCGCCAGCGCACGCTCGGGCCACGCGGCGAGCTGCTGGCCGGCGGCGCCTTCGGCCTCGTCAACGGCGCGCTCAGCGGCACCGGCGTGATCCTGATCTCCACCCTGATGGCCGCCGGCGTGCAGGGCCCGGCGCTGATCGCCACCGACGCGGTCATCTCGGTGGCGCTCGAGCTCGCCAAGGTGGTGGTGTTCGGCGGCTTCGCGCGGCTGGATGCCTCGCTGGCGCTGGCCGGCCTGCTGGTGGGCTTGTGCACCGCGCCGGGCGCCTTCGTCGCGCGCCGCCTGCTGGACGTGATTCCGCTGACCGTGCACGCGCGCCTCATGGAGGCGGTGGTGGTGGTCGGTGCCTGCGGCTTCTTGTGGCGGGCACTGGCCTGAGCATCGCCCGGCCGACGGGCGCCACCACAAGCCGCGCCGGGGTGTCCGCACTCGATGTGCCGGGCGGGCTTGGCACCTCACCGCGAAGCACAAGCCGCGGCCATGGCGACGGTGGAGCCGGCCGCCGTGGCGAGGCGCCACACCAGCATCAGGTTGTTCGCCGGCATCGCCACCCGCCGCTGGAACAAGAGCCCCGCATGCGCCGCCTCGGCCTGCACGTCGCCCAGTTTGCGCAGGCCCCAGCGCGCATCTCGCGCACGCAGGTCTTCATCGAACGCGCGGTTGCTGGGCTCGAGCGGCTCGCCTTCCACCTCGAAGGGGCCGTAGACGATGAGCACGCCGCCTTCGCGCAGGCGCATAGCGGCCAGGTGCATCAGCGCGGCGCAGGTGGGCCACGGCGAGATGTGCAGCAGGTTGGCGGCAAGAACAGCGTCGAACCCTCCATCACCCAGCGGTGCGGCAGCGCCCGCCGGGTCCGGCGCCAGCAGATCCAGCAGCAGCGGCGGCGCCACGTTCGGCAACGGCGCGCAACGCTGCGCGATGATGTGCAGCGCCGGGGCGTCGCGGTCGCTGGGCTGCCAGTGCCAGCGCGGGTGCGCCGCCGCGAAGTGCGCGGCATGCTGGCCGGTGCCACTGGCCACCTCGAGCACCCGCGCCTCGGGCGGCAGCAGCGCTTCGAGCACCTCGAGGATCGGCCGCTTGTTGCGCTCGGCCGCGGCGCTGGTGGGCAGTGCCGCCAGCGAGGTCGGCAAGGCCTGGGGCGCCGGTGTTGCTGCCAGGGTGCGTGGGGCGGTGGGCTGCATGGTCGGACGATGCTAGCCGCAGCTCGTAGCCCGCAGCCCGCAGCCCGCAGCCCGTAGCTCGTAGCTCGTAGCTCGTAGCTCGTAGCTCGTAGCTCCTAGCTCACAGCTCGCGGTTCGCAAGCTCGCCCCTCGCTGCAGCGGCAGGCACCGCGCCCACGGTGCAGCCAACGGCGGGCGTCCACACGCCGAACCACCTGCGACGAGGTGCATTGCGCGCGGCGGCGCGCGGCGGCGCGCGGCGAGCCCGTAGCATCCCAGCGGCTGCGGCATCGCCGCCACCTCGACGCACGCGCCCGGAGGAATGCCCCATGAACACCGCCAGCCGGCCATTGCCAGCGCTGTGCCGCACGTCAGCCGCGGCCCTATTCATCGCGCTGGCCTCGGGCGGCGCCGCCACCGCCCAGACGCTGCACAAGTCCACCGTGCGCCATGGCAGCGTGGAGGTGCCGGTGGAGATCGCGCGGCCCGCCGGCACCGGCCCCTGGCCGCCGGTGCTGTACATCCACGCCAAGCGCGGCTACGAGGACGTGGACCGCGAGCACATCCGCGCGCTGGCGCGCGACGGCTTCCTGGTGCTGGCGCCCGACTGGCTGGCGGCCAACATGATCGAGCGCTGGCCCGACCGCCACGTGCCCGAGAGCGAAGAC
>JAEUPC010000040.1 GCA_016789865.1 Rubrivivax sp. | reverse complement strand
GCCCAGGTGATGGTGCCCTTCTTCTCGTCGCTCTTGTACTTGCACGCGTAGATGGTCTGGATGCCCACCTGCGCGGTGCCCACCTTCTGCATCTCCCAGCGGTAGGCGTTGTCGCCCAGGTCGTGCAGCTTCTTCACCTTGGGGAAGTGGCTGGCGGACTTGGGCACGTCGGCCAGCACCGCGAAGACGTCCTTGAACGGCGCCTTGACGGCAAACTCGTAGCCGAGGTCGATGTCGACGCTGACGGTCATGGGGCGGGCTCCTGTGGCAAATGGCAGGGTGCGGCAGGGTGCAGCAGGAAAAAAATCGGCCGCCCGTGCGCGGGCCGGCTCGGCCGATTCTCACCGCCCGCCTGCGGGCAGCCATTCGGGTTGACGCGGGACGGCCGGCCTGCCGAGGCGACCTGCCGGCCCGATGGCCCGCACCGCCACGCCGGCAGACCGGCCACCGCCGCGGCCGAGGCGCCGGGCCCGCCCGGCCCGCGTTCCTCGGCCACCCACCGCTGGGTGATGTGGCCTGTTCAGCGCCGCACGCGGCAGATGGCGGTGCCGCTGGCCACCACGTTGCCCGCGGCGTCGCGCAGTTGCGCGGCCACGCGGCCGTCGACGATGAAGTTGGCGGCGATCGGTGCGGCGCCCTGGGCGATGTCGCCCGGGCTGCTGTCGAAGTCGAATTCGACCTCGTCGCCCACCGTGGAGGCCATGCCGCCTTGCACGGTGTTGCCGCCCGAGGTGACGACGGCGAAGTAGGTGCCGGCGCGCAGGTTGTTGCCGTCGACCGAGACCTTGGAGCGGGCGCTGCGCTTCTCGCAGCTGATCTTCAGGTCGGCCGCCTGCGCCGCGCCGGCGAACACGCCAAGCGTCGCGGCCAGGGTGGCGGCCAGGGTCATGCGGTGGATCAGGGTGTTCATGGAGAAGGACTCCTCGAGAGGTTGGGAAGCTCGTTGACGGGTTGGGGGAGAAAACGGCGACCCGGGGCCCCAGGACGCGGGGGGAGTGTCGTTGCTTTGGGCGTTTTGTCCCAACTTACCCGACAGGATCGACAGGTCTCTCCAAATCTCGCTTGCGTCAACTTCTGTAATTGGACGAAACTTCCCAAAGACACGCAGACCCCGCCACACCATGAACGACCCCGCCCCTCCCCTGCCATCGACCCTGCAGCGCGCCGTGGCGCGCGTGCTGCGCGCGCTGTTCCGCGTGCTGCTGCGCAACGGCTACTCGTACACCGCCTTCGACGAAACGGCACGCCGCCTGTACGTGGAGCTGGCGCTGGCCGAATTCGGCATCGCGGGCAAGAAGCCCTCGATCTCGCGCGCCTCGATCCTCTCGGGCCTGACGCGCAAGGAAGTGCAGCGCCTGGTCGAGGAGGCCGAGGCCGCGGGCGCGGCACCCGGCAGCGGCGGCCGCACGCGCGACGTGCCCTTCGGCCCCGAGCACCACAACCGCGCCGGCCGCGTGCTGGCCGCCTGGGCCCGCGAGCGCGACTTCATCGACGCGCAGGGCCGCCCGCGCCGGCTGGCGCTGCAAGACGGCGAGGCGAGCTTCGCCGAGCTGGTGCGCCGGTTCAGCGGCGACATGCCCGTGCGCGCCGTGCTCGACGAGCTCGAACGCGTGGGGGCCGCGCGCCGCACCGACAGCGGCGAGGTGGAGTACGTGCGCCCGATGTTCATCGCGCGGCGCGGCGTGGCCGACAAGCTCGACCTGCTGGGCACCGATGTGGCCGACCTCATCACCACCATCGACCACAACGTGCAGCACGGCGACACCGACCCGCGCTTCCAGCGCAAGGTGATGTACCGCGACATGCCCGCCTCGGTGGTGCCGGAGTTCCGCATGCTCGTGGCCGCCCACGGCATGGCGGTGCTGCAGCAACTGGACGTCTGGCTGGCGGCGCGCCGCGAGCCCGCCGCAACGGCCGGCGGCCCGGCGCCCCCGCCGGCGTCGCGGGCGTCGCCTCGCGGCAAGCCGCCGCCAGCCTCGGCCGATGCCGCCGCCACCGTGCGGCTGGGCCTGGGCATCTACTACTTCGAGGATCACACCGCATCCGCCGGCAGAACGCCGGCGCAGGAATGAAAGCCAGCACCATGAACACTTCAACCTCCTTCGGCACTCCACTCACCCGCCGGCTGCGCGCCCTGCTCGCCGGCACCGCGGCCGTCTGGCTGGCACTGGGCTGCGGCGGCGGCGGCGACGGCGGCATCGACGGCACCGGCGTCACCAACAACAGCATGTCGTTCGGCACCGTCACCGCGTTTGGCAGCGTGTGGGTCAACGGCGTGCGCTTCGACACTGCCGGCGCCACCTTCAAGCTCGACGACAACACCGTCACGCAGAACGACCTGCGGGTGGGCATGGTGGTGCGCGTGGACGGCAGCATCGACGACCGGCGCGCGAGCACGGTCACCGTGGACGACGCGCTCAAGGGCCGCGTCGAGCAGGTGATCGACGCCAACCGCATGGTGGTGATGGGCCAGACGGTGCAGATCGACAACACCACCCGCTTCGACAACAACCTCGTGCCGCTGGCCGGCGACTACGTCGAGGTGCACGGCCTGGTCACCGGCGACGGCACGCTGGCCGCGAGCTTCATCCAGAAGAAGGCGACGCTCGCCACGCCGCCCTTCGTGGTGAAGGGCCTCGTGAAGAACCACAACCCGGGCGCCAGCTCGTTCCAGGTCGGCACGCTCATGGTGAACTACACCGGCGCGATCACCGGCGACATGCCCGGCGGCAGCTGGAACGGCCTCACCGTCGACGCCAAGGGCAGCGCCTGCGCCGGCAACCCGCCGGCCACGCCGGTGTGCGGCACGCTCACCGCAAGCAAGGTGGAGCCGGCCGGCGCGCGCGTGGCCGACATCGCCAAGGCCGAGGTCGAGGGCTTCGTCACGAGCCTCAACGCCAACGGCTTTGTCATCGGCGGGCAGACGGTGGTGGTCAACGCCGGCACGGTCTACATCGGTGGCCTGGCCAGCGAGGTGGTGCCGGGCGTCAAGCTCGAGGTGGAGGGGCCCATCACCGGCGGCGTACTGACCGCCACCAAGGTGGCCTTCAAGGACAACGTGCGCTTCGAGGCCGACGTGGCGAGCGTCAACGCGGCCGGCGGCACGCTGACGCTGACCGGGCTGCCCGGCATCACCGTGCAGGTGAACGCCCTCACGCAACTGAAGAACGTGGCCGGCCTGGCAGCCCTGGCCACCGGCAACCACCTGCGCATCAAGGCGCGGCCCGGGCCCGGCAACACGGTGCTGGCCATCGAGCTGGAACGACGCTCGGCCGACACGCGCGTCATCCTCGAAGGGCCGGTCTCGGCGGCAAGCGGCACCAGCACGCTGACCATCCTCGGCGTGGTGGTCGACACGGGCGCGGTCTCCGACGCCAACTTCCGCAACCTGGCCGATGTGGCCATCGGGCGCGCGGCGTTCTTCGCCGCGCTGGCCGGCAGCAACAGCACCGCCGTCAAGGCGCGCGGCACGCTGGGCGCCGGCAACGCGGTGACCTGGGACCAGATGGAGCTGGAAGACTGAGATCGCGGCACGCCGGCCCGGGCCGGCGCCGCCTGTGGAAGCGGACGCGGCGCCGCCTCCCGTTGTGGGTATCTCCGGCCTGCTAGATTGCGCTCGACCCTTTGTCGCACCAGAACTTGGTGCGGCGGGGTGTCCAGCGACGAAGGAGCCCCGCGATGAGTGACTTGCCGCGCATCGAATGCATCCCGAACGGGCCCTTGAAGGTGCAGGGCCTGACCACGCTGCGCAACGCGCGCGGCGAGGCTCTGCCGGTGGAGCCGTCCACCTTCCTGTGCCGCTGCGGCGGCTCGGCGAGGAAGCCGTATTGCGACGGCACGCACCGCCGCAACGGCTTTGCGAGCGCGAAGTCGCCCGAGCGCACGCCCGAGCGCGTAGACCACTACCGTGGCCGGCAGGTGACGATCCACGACAACCGCGGCCTGTGCGCGCACGCCGGGCGCTGCACCGATGGCCTGCCGGCCACCTTCCGCCACGGACAGGAGCCCTTCATCGATGCCGATGCAGATGCCGATGCCGTGGCCAGGATCTGCGAGGTGGTGGCAAGCTGCCCCTCGGGCGCCTTGAGCGTGACGGTGCACGACGCCGCGTCGGCGCCTCCCGCTGCGCCGCCTCGCCCGCCGGGCATCGTCGTCACGCCCGGGCCCTATGCGGTGGTGGGCGGCATCGCCATCGACCAGCCGCAAGGTGCCGGCGCCTCGGCCGAGCACTACACGCTGTGCCGCTGCGGCGCTTCGAAGAACAAGCCGTTCTGCGACGGCTCGCACTGGGCCGTCGGCTTCAAGGACGAACCGGCCGCCGGCACGCCGGCATGAAGACGCGCCGGTCGTGTCGGGCGGGAGGGCGGGCGGCCGGTCTGGCCGCCGCGCCGACCCGCGCGAGGCCGAGACGGCGCGATCAGGCGGCGGCCTCTTCCCCTGCCCACGGCAGCATCATCGCCACCAGCAGCAGCTTCTCGAACTCGGGCTCGAAGCGCTCGATGACCATCTGCGGCTCGGGGCACAGCTTGTCGTCGGTGATGAGGCCGAACTGCACGCCCCCGCCGTAGCTGAGGATCGACACGCCCATGCCGATGTCGCCCGAGGCCGGCACCCAGAACATCGTCTGTTCCAGCGTGCTGCCGCAGAACTGCAGCGGCTTGGGCGGCCCGGGCACGTTGGTCATCACCGCGGTGGCCTTCTTGGCGAACATGTTCAGCACCGCGTCCTGCACCGGCTTGATGAACAGCCCCGACACCGCCAGCACCGCGAAGGCCAGCAGCGGCTGGTAGCTGCCCTTCATCTCGTTCATGCGCGCGCGCACGGCGAACATGCGCTCCACCGGGTTCTCGATGCCGATCGGCAGCACCAGCGGCGCCAGCCCGAAGCGGTTGCCCAGCTGCCAGGCCTTGTCCAGCGGGCGCAGGTTCACCGGCACCATGGCGCGGATCTCCTTGCCCTGCGGATCTTCGCCGCGCTCGCGCAGGTACGAGCCGATGGCGCCGGCCACGCAGCTGAGCAGCACGTCGTTGATGGTGCCGCCCAGGCCCTTGCCGATGGCCTTGACGATCTCCAACGGAATCGGCTCGCCCCACGCCACCACCTTGCGGCCGCTGCCGCGGCCCTTCAGCAGCGTCTTGCTGTCGTCGGCCAGCAGCGCCAGCGCGGCCACGTCCTTCACCACCTGCACGCCCGTGCGGGCCATGTCGGCGCCGCCCAGCACGCCTTCGGTCAGGGCCTGCGGGTTGGACAGCGTCTCGAGGGTCTTGCCCACGCCGCTGCCGTACATGCCGATGGCCTTCACGGTGAGGTCGGTGAAGGGCTTGAGCACGGCGTCGCTGAGCCAGTCGCTGTCCGCATCCTTGTCCTCGGCGGCCAGCTTGCGGCGGCGCTTGGGCGGGTCGGCGCCGCCGTCGGTGATGCTCATCATCACCGAGATCAGCGCGATGCCGTCGCCGATGCAGTGGTGGATGCGCGCGATGATGGCGCTGCCACCGTCGTAGCGCTCGACGAGGTGGAACTGCCACAGCGGCCGGTGCGCATCGAGCGGCGTGCTGGCCAGTTGGCCGCACACCGCCTGCAACGCCTGCTGCTCGCTTTGCCCCTTCTTGCGCGGCAAGGTCACGGGCACCACGTGCTGCGCGATGTCGAACGACTCGTCGTCGACCCACAGCGCACCCATCGCATCGGCCACCGCCTTCTGGCGGAAGCGGTCGTACTTCAGCAGCTTGTCGCCGATGCGCTCGCGCAGGGCCTGCAGCGTGATGGCCGGCTCGAGCAGCCACACGCCCACGATCATCATCAGGTTGACGTCGTTGTCCATGCGCAGCCACGCGGTATCCACGCGTGACATGCGTTCGCTAGCCATCGGGTTTCTCCTAGAACGGACGCGGGCGGCGCGGCGGCGGCCCTGCGGGCGATGCTGGGTAACATGCCGGGGCGAGTCAAGCCCGATCAACCCGCGCCGGCGTGCGGCATGGCCTTCCGTGCGGCACCCGACCGACGCCCA
Source organism: Rubrivivax sp. (assembly GCA_016789865.1). Classification (GTDB taxonomy): domain Bacteria; phylum Pseudomonadota; class Gammaproteobacteria; order Burkholderiales; family Burkholderiaceae_C; genus Rubrivivax. The sequence continues at coordinate 263 of JAEUPC010000040.1, read as the reverse complement.
CCCGCGGAGAAGCCGAGATGGCCGACCTGAAAGCGAAATTCGAGAAGGCCGTTGCCGAAAGCAAGCAGTTGCCGGAGAAGCCCGACAACATGACGCTGTTGAAGATCTACTCCCTGTACAAGCAGGCCACCGAAGGCGACGTCGAGGGCAAGCGCCCGGGCTTCACCGACATGGTCGGCCGCGCGAAGTACGACGCCTGGGCCGAGCAGAAGGGCAAGGACGGCAAGGCGGCGATGCAGGAGTACATCGAGCTCATCGAGAGC
>JAEUPC010000008.1 GCA_016789865.1 Rubrivivax sp. | reverse complement strand
AACAACATGAGCCCCATCATGTCAACTAGTGCTTGGTGTTTCGGCACAACACTTGGATAATTTCGAACTGCAGGAAGCACTCACATGCTGGTCTGGGAAGAAGAAGCACGCACACCGACAACCCACGCGCCCTCCATCCGTTCGAGGAGCGCGACCGCGGCATCCCCGGCATCTTCTGCAGCCCTCCTGAAACCTTCGATCGACCAACTTCCCACGCCCGCGCTTGCTGCAGCGGTGCCGGCCATCACGCCCACGCCCCGCGCGCCGGCAACGCCGTCAGCCCAGGCGAAGCCGGTCGCGCCGCAGCACACGCTGCAGCAGCAGCGCCGCGTGAACGCGGCCGACAAGCGCATCATCAACGGCCAGACCGACGTCAACCAGCTTGTGCCCTTCAAGTACAAGTGGGCCTGGGAGAAGTACCTCGCCACTTGCGCCAACCACTGGATGCCGCAGGAAGTGAGCATGTCGCGCGACATCGCCACTTGGAAAGATCCCAACGGTCTGACCGAAGACGAGCGCCGCATCATCAAGCGCAACCTCGGCTTCTTCGTCACTGCCGACTCGCTGGCCGCCAACAACATCGTGCTGGGCACCTACCGGCACATCACCGCGCCCGAGTGCCGCCAGTTCCTGCTGCGCCAGGCCTTCGAAGAGGCGATTCACACCCACGCCTACCAGTACATCGTCGAGAGCCTGGGGCTGGACGAAGGCGAGATCTTCAACGCCTACCACGAGGTCCAGTCCATCCGCGACAAGGACGAGTTCCTGATCCCGTTCATCGACGCGATCATGGACCCCAGCTTCCACACCGGCACGCCCGAGGCCGACCAGACGCTGCTCAAGAGCCTGATCGTCTTCGCCTGCCTGATGGAGGGCCTGTTCTTCTACGTCGGCTTCACGCAGATCCTGGCGCTCGGCCGCCAGAACAAGATGACCGGCGCGGCCGAGCAGTACCAGTACATCCTGCGCGACGAGTCGATGCACTGCAACTTCGGCATCGACCTCATCAACCAGATCAAGCTCGAGAACCCGCACCTGTGGACGGCGGAGTTCAAGGCCGAGATCAAGGGCCTGTTCCACAAGGCCGTCGATCTCGAGTACCGCTACGCCGAAGACACCATGCCGCGCGGCGTGCTCGGCATGAATGCCTCGATGTTCAAGGGCTATCTGCGCTACATCGCCAACCGGCGCGCCACGCAGATCGGCCTGGAGACGCTCTTCCCCAACGAAGAGAACCCGTTTCCCTGGATGAGCGAGATGATCGACTTGAAGAAGGAACGCAACTTCTTCGAGACGCGGGTCATCGACTACCAGACCGGCGGCGCGCTGGCGTGGGACTGAAGCGACAAGACTGCAGCCCATGCGCAACGAGCCACCCAAACGCCCCTCCCTGCTGCGGCTGCTGACGTCGCCGGCGAGTGGGCGCCTCTAGAGAGAGATCAAGAAAGAATGGCGAATCACGGCTGGCCGCAGAGCCACCGCACCGCGATACCCGCATCGGGCGGGCGCGGCGACGGCGCCGGATTCGCAACCGCGTTCACCGCACCGGGGTCGCCAACCTGGACCGAAGGGGTCCGTGAGGCAGACCTGCGGGCTGTGAATCTTCGCGCGGCATCCAGCCGCGCGGAGCCTTTGTCAACTTGATCAAGGAGATCGTCATGGCAACTGCGAAGAAAGCTGCGAAGAAGGCGCCCGCCAAGAAGGCCACCAAGAAGGCCGCGCCGAAGAAGGCCGCCACCAAGAAGGCGCCGGCCAAGAAGGCCGCGACCAAGAAGGCTGCGCCGAAGAAGGCCGCCGCCAAGAAGGCGCCTGCGAAGAAGGCGGCGAAGAAGGCGACGAAGCGGCCGGCGACCAAGAAGGCTGCGACTAAGAAGGCGGCGAAGAAGCCCGCCGCCCCCGCCGCCCCGGCTGCCCCTGCGCCGGCAAAGACGACATTGAATCCGGCTGCTGCTTGGCCGTTCCCGACCGGGAACAAGCCGTAGTAGAACGCAGCACAACGCTAGGAGGCCCGGCAATACGCCGGGCTTTTTTTTTGACCGCCTCGCCAACCTCCACTTGGTTGCCAGGGTGGCCACAGCGACTATCGATGAAAATGGACCGCCTACTGCCTAGGATTGGACAAGCTCATGTCGAAGTTGCTGTCCACGCTGAATGCCGGAATCGCTAGCGCTACCGATGACTTGGTCAGGGCGGAATACCAGGCCAAGAAGGCCGGGTACCTTGCCCGTGTAGGTCGCTTTGAAGAGGCACAGCAGCTCATCGCACAGTTGCGAAGCATGTTTGGCGATGGGCGCAGTCCGAGCGTATCCGTCTGGACCATGCTTGCTGAAGGGCTGCTCCATACATATCGAGACATGGCGGATGAAGGCGCCGACCGCATCATGCGAGCGAACGTGCTCGCAGGCGCGATGCGCGATCGCCCACTCATAGCGGCAACCGCGACCTGGAGGGCGCACCTTCAGTCAGAGCGATCCGAGTTCAAGGGCATGGCAAGGTCGTTGGAAGATGCGTTCGCAAACTGCAAGTCAGATGATCACGAACTGCTCGCCCGGCTGTACATGACGATCGGAAACGCTCGGATGTCAGTCGGGTCGAGGGCAGTTGCCAATGAGCTGTACATGTTTGCCCGGCATCACGCGCTTGAGTGCGGTGACCAAGCGACGATCGACGCTCTGATCTACAACAAGGCGGCATTCGCGTTGGCGTGGATGCGCGCTCGCTCCTGCTACGGTGAACTCGACCAGGACCTGATTCGGCAGATTCGAGTTGAAATCGCCTCAGCAAAGACGTACCAGCAGCTCGCAGACGTTGGGGCGCTGGCCAACTTCGTCTTCCTCTGGGAGGCCAGACTGTTCCTTCTGTCCGGAGAGTACGACCGAGCCATTCCAGCACTTGAGTCGGTCCAGTACCTGCAGCCCTTCGCCCGATACAACTACCATGCCTCGCTCGTAAGGTTGGAGGTTACCTATTGCCAGATTCGAACGGCGCCAGCGACAGTTGACCGGGAGGCTGTCAAGGCGGCCGTAGAGACAGACTTTGCGGGGCTCCACGATGATGACAAGCTTGTCGCAACGTGGTTGAAACGCGAAGTCCTTGCGGCCATGCCTGACCTGGGCGATGTGAGTGCTGTCAGCAGGAGGCTGGAGGCAGTCCAAGAGGAATTTGATGCAAGCTGCCTTGCCCTGCGGAACATCCTAGATGGCTTGGCTCCTCAGCCGCACATTAGGCGGCCACTGGTCTCCATGCCAAAGCCACAAAGCTGAATGCCACCCCCCCTCATCGCCCTCCTCATGGGCTCCTCCTCCGACTGGGAAACGCTCCAGGCCGCGGCGGCGCTCCTGGACGAATTCGGCGTTCCGTATGAAGCCCGCGTGGTCTCGGCGCATCGCATGCCCGATGACATGTTTCGGTTTGCCGAGCAGGCCGAGGCCTCGGGCCTGAGGGCGATCATCGCCGGCGCGGGCGGGGCCGCGCATCTGCCGGGCATGCTGGCCGCGAAGACCACGGTGCCGGTGCTGGGCGTGCCGGTGCCCAGCCGGCACCTGCAGGGCGTCGACTCGCTGCATTCCATTGTCCAGATGCCCAAGGGCATCCCGGTGGCCACCTTCGCGATCGGCACTGCGGGGGCGGCGAACGCGGCGCTGTTCGCCGTGGCCATGCTGGCGCACGCGGACGCGGAACTTCGCGCGCGGCTGCATGCCTTCCGCGCCCGGCAGACCGAAGCCGCCCGCGCGATGACGCAAGAGCTCGCGCCGCGGAGATGAGCATCATCTCGGGCGGGGCGGTGCGGCTTGCGCCGGCGGCCGAAACGCTCGCGCAGGCGGGGGTGTCGCTGCGTCGCGCCCGCCTGGGCGTGCTCGGTGGCGGCCAGCTCGGCCGCATGTTCGTGCATGCCGCACAGCGGCTGGGTCATCGGGTCACCGTACTCGACCCCGACCCGGCCAGCCCCGCCGCAGCGGCGGCCGACGCGCATCTTCGCGCGGCCTACGACGACCCGCAGGCGCTGGCGCAGTTCGCCGAGAGCTGCGAAGCGGTGAGCACCGAATTCGAGAACGTGCCCGCTGGCGCCTTGCAGCGGCTTGCCGAGCACGGCTGCCGGGTCGCGCCGGCCGCCGAAGCCGTGGCGCTGTGCCAGCACCGGCTGCGCGAGAAGCGCCTGTTCACCAGCGCCGGCGTGCCCTGCGTGGCCCACGCAGCCATCGAGAACGAGGCCGACCTCGCGCAGCCTGCGTTGGCCGCGTTGCTGCCAGGCATCCTGAAGACCGCCACTCTCGGCTACGACGGCAAGGGCCAGGTGGCCGTGGCCCACGCCGACGATCTCGGCCCCGCCTTCGCCAGCCTGGGGCGCGGCCCCTGCGTGCTCGAGCAACGCGTGCAGCTGGCTGCCGAAGTGAGCGTCATCGTGGCCCGCGGCACCGATGGCGCGGCAGTACACCTGCCCCTTCAGCGCAACCTGCACCGCGGCGGCATCCTCGCCGTTACCGAGGTGCCGGCCGCGGGCATCGCGCCGGACCTCGCCACCGCCGCGGTGGCCCACGCCTGCCGGCTGGCCGAGCACATGGCCTACGTCGGCGTGCTGTGCGTGGAGTTCTTCATCCTTGCCGATGGCCGGCTGCTGGCCAACGAGCTGGCGCCGCGGCCGCACAACTCGGGGCACTACAGCATCGATGCCTGCGACCTCTCGCAGTTCGAGCTGCAGGTGCGCACGCTGCTCGGCTGGCCGCTCGTGGCGCCGCGCCTGCACTCGTGCGCCGTGATGCTCAACCTGCTGGGCGACCTGTGGTTCGATGCCGCCGACGGCACCACGCGTGAACCCGACTGGCCGGCGGTGCTGGCGCTGCCCGGCGCGCACCTGCATCTGTACGGAAAGGCCGAAGCGCGACGCGGCCGCAAGATGGGTCACCTGACGATCACCGGGGCCACGCCGGAGCGCGCGCGCGAGGTTGCCGACGAGGCCGCGGGTGTGCTCGGCCTGCCGCCGTTGCGCGGCTGAGGCCGGCATGTCGCCGACGAGCATGGGCTGGCCAGCGGCCACCGAGCGGGCCCGCCGCGCCGGGCGCGGCGCTTGCCAGACGTGACGGCCGGGCAGCCCGAATCGACGAGGGCCGCGCCAGCGGATGGCGCAGCCGTCGAAGCCGCTGCGCAAGCCCTCGCGCGTGGCGAACTGGTCGCCTTCCCGACCGAAACGGTCTACGGGCTTGGGGCACGCGCCGACAGCGACGAGGCGGTGGCGCGCATCTTCGCCGCCAAGGGCCGGCCGGCGGAGCACCCGTTGATCGTGCATGTGGCCTCCATCGAGGCGGCGCGCGAGTTTGCCGCCGCCTGGCCCGCGGCCGCCCAGACGCTGGCGCGCGCCTTCTGGCCCGGACCGCTGACGTTGATCGTGTCGCGCCGGCCTCAGGTGGCCGCGGCCGCCGCAGGCGGGCAGCCGACCATCGGCTTGCGCATGCCGGCGCACCCGGTGGCCCTGGCGCTGCTGCGCGCTGCGGCGCAGCGCGGAGTGGCCGGTGTCGCCGGCCCCAGCGCGAACCGCTTCGGGCGCGTCAGCCCCACCTGTGCCGAGCACGTGCGCGCCGAATTCGGGCCGCAGCTGCATCTGCTCGATGGCGGCGCCTGCGCCGTGGGCATCGAGTCGGCGATCGTCGACTGCACGCGCGAGCCGCCTGCGCTGCTGCGGCCCGGGCAGCTGGAACGCCGGCGCATCGAGGCCGCGCTGGGTGCGCCACTGGGGATGCCGGCCGTCGATTCGCCGCGCGCCTCAGGCACGCTGGAAGCGCACTACGCGCCGAGCGCGAGCGTGCTGCTGCTGGACGGGCCGGATCTGGCGGCGCGCACGGCCCAGCCCCCTGCGCAGGCCGATCGGGGGGTCGGGGTATATTCGCGCCGCGTGCCGGCGGCAGGCTGGCTGCATCGCCCGATGCCCGGCGACCCCGACGCCGCGGCCCAGGAGCTGTTCGCAGCGCTGCGCTGGTTCGACCAAGCGGCAGCCCGCGTGATCTGGGTGGAACGGGTGCCCGCCACGGCCGCGTGGGAAGGCATCCGCGATCGCCTCCAGCGCGCCGCCGCAGCCCACACCGAACCCGACCTCGACCCACCGCCCCGCCCCTGAAACGCCTCGCGCTCGACCGGCCGCGCCCTTGGGCGTTCGCGTGTGACCGAGCTGCCCTCCCCGGACCGCCGATGTCTCCCTCCTCCACTTCCCCGGCCTCGCCGGCCACGCTGCGGCCGCGGCGGCGCACCGCCGTTGCCCGCCTCGCTGCCGCGGCGGCGGCTGTCGGTGCCTTCACCTTGCTGGCCGCCTGCGGCGGCAGCACCTCGGCCTACGACCCCTTCGTTCCCGAGCGCATGTTTGCCTTCGGTGACGAGGCGAGCGCGTTGACCACCGATGCCCCCAGCGGCCGCAACTGGGGCGTCAACGGCATGAACGGCAACGGCACCGAGGACACCGCCGACGACTTCCTCGACTGCACGGTGCTGCCCAACTGGGTGCAGTCGCTGGCTGCGTTCTACGGGTTCGTCTTTGCCGAGTGCAACCCCAATGCGGTGGCGGCGCCGCAGGCCCGCAACTGGGCCGCCGCGGGGGCCCGCGTGGCCGAGGTCGAAGCCCAGGTCGACGCGCAGGTGGCTGCCGGCGGCTTTCGCGACAAGGACGTTGCCACCGTGCTGGTGGGCGTCAACGACATCGTCGAGCTGTATGGCCAGTACGACGGCAGCAACGATGCTGCACTGGAGGCGGAAGCCCGCGCGCGGGGCGTGCGCGCCGCCCGCGTCGTCAACCGCCTCGTCGCGCTGGGCGCCAAGGTGGTGCTTTCCAACATCCCCGACCTCGGCTACACGCCGTTTGCCAAGAGCGAAAACGCCGCCCATCCGGGCAGCAACCGCACGGTGGTGCTGTCGCGCCTGTCGTCGGCCTTCAACGAGCAGTTGGGGGTGAGCATCGTGCTGGACGGCCGCTTCGTCGCGCTGGCGCAGACCGACCAGCGAATGCTGGCGATCGTGCGCAGCCCGGGAGCCTTCGTGATCGCCAATGCCACCGACGCGGCCTGCGCCACCCCACCGCCGGCCTGCACCACCACCACGCTGGTGACCGATGCAAACGCCAGCACCTGGCTGTGGGCCGGCAACGTGCTGCTGTCGTCGCGCGGCCAGTCGGAGCTGGCCTCGCTGGCCATTGCTCGCGCGCAGCGCAATCCGTTCTGAACGCCAGCGGTGCCGGCCGGCCCTGCGGGTGCGGCCCGCGCGACGCCCAGGTCGCCCATCGGGGACGGGCTGCAACCTGAGCCCGCACGCCGGCTTGAACGCGGGCTCGCGGACGGATGACGCAGGCCGCAGGCGCGTGCGCTCAAGGCGGCGGTGAACCTCGGCGCGATTCGACGCGCAGCTTGGTCACCAGGATCGTCGCCGCCAGCGCCAGCGTTACCGCGTTGGCCACGATGATCGGCCAGCGGCCGATGACGATGCCGTAGGCCAGCCACAGCGACACGCCCAGGGTGAACGCGGTGTACATCGCCAGCGAGATGCCGCGCGTGTCGCGCGTGCGCAGGGTCAGCACGGCCTGCGGCACGAAGGCCGCGGTGGTCAGCACCGCAGCGAGCGCGCCCAGCACCTCCGCCAGCGCCTCCGTCACGAGGCCACCTTGTGCAGCAGCGCCTCCAGCGCGGGGCGGGCGGCGTGCGCCTGCGGGTGGTTGACCAGCGCCACGAACACCAGCCGCCGGCCATCGGCAGCGAGCACATAGCCGGCGAGGCCAGCCACGTCGCGCAGCCCCCCGGTCTTCAGGTGCGCGCGCCCGGCCGCGGCGCGCACGCGGCGCGCCGTGCCGTCCACCGCCACCACCGGCAGCGAGGCCATGAGTTCGGGCATCGTGGGTGAGGCATGCGCCAGCACGAGCAGCCGCGCCAGCTGTCGCGGCGACAGGCGCGACTCGCGCGACAGGCCCGAGCCGTTGCTCACCACGGCGCCGGTTGCCGGCGCGGGGCCCAGCCGCTCGCCCAGCCAGCGCTGCAACAGCGCACGCGCCGCCTGCGGCGTGGCCGGCTCCTGCGGGTTCGCCTCGCGCGCCAGCGTCAGCGCCAATTGTTCGGCCATGACGTTGTTGCTGAACTTGTTGATGTCATGCACCGCCTCGGCCAGCGAAGGCGAGCGCAGCTCGAATGTCGGTGGCGTGCCGGGGGGCGCCGGCCCTTCGCGCACGCGCCCGGCCAGCGCGCCGCCCATTTCCAGCCACAACCCTTCGAGCAGCCGCGCGTCGTAGCTGGCCGGCCGGGCATCGGCCAGCGCCCACGTGCGCTCGCCGCAAGCCAGCGGGTAGCGGCCGGCGAAACGCACCCGCACCTGCACCGCGCCGGCTGCCGGCCGTGCCGGGGCCGTATCGCCAGCGCCCGCGGCGGGCCTGTTGGGGCCGCCGGCGTTGCCCGTGCCGCTGCCGCCCACCTGCGGTGGCCCCGCGCCCGCGGGGCCTGCGTCGAACTGCGCGGCGAGCGCGGCGCGCCAGTCGGCGCAGGCGCCCGTGGCCAGCGGCACGGTGCGGCCGACTTCGGTGCGGGCCAGCGCCGGCTCGACGCTCACGCGCGCGACGCCGGCAGCGGCGTCGGGCGTGAAGGTGTAGATCACGGCGCGGTAGTTCAGCAGCAGCGCCGCCGGGCGCACGTTGTAGGCACGCAGCGGCTCGCCGTCGAACTCGCCGGGCGGCTGCTCGGGCACGGCAAACGCCGAAGAGTCCACGACGATGTCGCCGCGGATCTCGCGCACGCCCAGTTGCATCACGCGGCGCAGCAGCAGCCACAGCCGCTCGTGCACGAGCTTGGGGTCGCCGCTGCCGCGGATGTGCAGCGAGCCGTCGAGCACGCCGCCGTCGCGCACGAGGCCGGCCAGCCACACCGGGGTGGCCCAGGTGTAGCCGGGCCCCAAGCGCTCCAGCGCGGCCTGCGTGGTGACCAGCTTGGCCAGGGAAGCGGGGTTCAGCGCGAGATCGGCCTGCCACTCGTGCAGAGTGCGGCCGCTGGCGGCGTCCTGCACGATGAAGGCCAAGGCTTGTTCGGGCACGCCGGCGCTGCGCAGCGCGACGCGCACCTCCTCGGCCAGCGCCGCGGCGGGGGCCGCGGGCGCCGCACCCGCGGCGAGGGCGGCCCCAAGCCCCAAGGCCGCCAGCGCCTGCCGCACCGCTGCCGCCAGGCCAGCCCCGCGCAGCACCCGATGCCGGTGCATGCGGCCCCTGGTCGACGTCATGCCCGGCATGATCGCACGGCTAAACTGCCCGCATGCCCGCGCCGCCGCTGACCTCGCCCAGCCAGCTGCACACCGGGGCGCGAAAGACTCCGGCGGCCCCCGCCGCTGCTCCTGCAGCCGGCGCCGCCGGGATGGCGAACGCCACCCACGCCGCGTCCGCCGAGGCCGGCGCCGCGACAGCCGGCTCCACAGCCAGCGGCACGCCGGGGCTCCCCGCGGGCCGCGGCCTGGCCCGCTTGTGCGTGGCAGTCGTGCTGTGCATCTGGGTCAGCTTCATCCTGGTGGCCCGGGGCAGCGCGCGCGGCACGCTGACGCCGTGGGACATCGCCTGGCTGCGCTTCATGTTCAGCGGCGCGGTGGTGCTGCCGCTGGCCTGGCGATTCCGCCACGCGCTGCTTGCAGGCCTGACGCCAGAAGTGAGCGGCCAGCTGCCGCGTGCCGGTGGCGTGTCGCCGTCCGGCGTGGCCCTGCGGCGCGCGCTGGCGCTGGGGCTGAGCGGGGGCATCGGCTACTGCCTGCTGGCCTACAGCGGCTTCTTTCTCGCACCGGTATCGCATGCCGCGGTGCTGCTGCCCGGCAGCCTGCCGCTGTGGAGCGCGCTGGGTGCATGGTGGCTGCTGGGCGAACGGCCCACCGCGTCGCGCTGGGTGGGCCTGGCGCTCATCGTCGCGGGCGGCGTGGCCGTGGCCGGCGCCAGCCTGCGCGAGGCCTTCGGCGGCCAGGGCACCTGGCGCGGCGACCTGCTGTTCGTGGCGGCCAGCATGTCGTGGGCGCTGTACGGCGTGTTGTGCCGCCGCTGGCGCGTCGGCGCGCTGCACGCCACGGCGGCGATCGCCGTGGTGGCCCTGGTGCTGGCCGTGCCTGCCGGCGCGGCAGGCTGGGCGATCGGCGCGGTGCCCAGCGGTCTGGCGGCTGCGCCATGGCGGGAGATCGTCTTCCAGGCCGTCTACCAGGGCGGGCTGGCCATGCTCGTGGCCGGTTTGGCATTCACCCAGGTCGTGGCGCACTACGGGCCGGTGCGCACGACGATGTTCACGGCGCTGGTGCCGCCGCTGGCCGCGCTGGCGGCGGTGCCCGTGCTCGGCGAGCCGCTGGCTGCCTCGGCGCTGCTCGGGCTGGCCGGCGTGACGCTGGGGTTGCTCGTCGGCGCCGGGGTCGTAAGCTGGCCGGACCGCAAGGCCAAGGCAGCGCGGACCACCGGAGCGCCCGGAGCCGCCACGTGAACGCCGACGCGGCGAGGCGCCCGCACCCGGGGCTGCCGGGCGGGCAGGGCGCCGGTACGGTGCCGCTGCTGGCCTTCGACACCAGCACCGAGCGGCTGGCGGTGGGCGCGGCGGGCCCGCGGGGCACCTTCGCGTTCAACGGCGTCGGCGGCCCGGTGGCATCGGCCGAGCTGCTGCCGCGCATCCAGGCGGCACTGTCGGAGGTGGGCCTGGGGCTGGCCGATGTCGCGGCCATCGGATTTGGCCGTGGGCCGGGCGCCTTCACCGGCCTGCGCACCAGCTGCGCGGTGGCGCACGGCCTGGGCCTCGGCGTGGGGCGGCCGCTGCTGCCGCTGGACAGCCTGCTGGTGGTGGCCGAAGACGCGTTCGGTGACGAGCCCGGCGCCGCGGGCGGCGCTGCACTCGCCGAAGCTGCCGCCGTCGCCGATCCGGCGCTGATCGCCGTGGCGATGGACGCGCGCATGGACGAGGTCTACGGCGCGCTCTACGCGCGTGCTGCGGCCGGATGGATGACCTGCTGCGAGCCCGCGCTGTACACGCTGGCAGCATGGGGCGCACTGATCGAAGAGCACGCCGGCCGACTTGGCGCGATCGCCGGCTCGGCGCTGTCGGCCTTCGGTGCACGTTTGCACTGCCCGCCCGGCGTGCGCCGGGTGGCCGACGAGCGCGACCGTGCGCACGCGCTGCTGCGCCTGGCACAGGCGGCGTGGCACGCCGGCGCCGCCGTTGACGCGGCCGACGCACTGCCGCTGTACCTGCGCGACAAGGTGGCGCTGACCTCCGCGGAACGCGCCGCAGCGTCGCGCAGCTCATCTGGCGCGGCTGCGCCCGCTGCCGCAGCCGGCCAGGTCGTGGCGCAGGTGCGCCCGTGAGCGGCTGCCGCGCGTTCGCGCCGAAGAGCGCCGGGGCGCAGGGGGCTGCATGAGCCCGGCTGCCGCCGCTGCGCCGCAGGGCCGAACGATGGGCGTGGCAGACCTCGACGCCGTGATGGCCCTCGAGGTGCGCGCCTACAGCCACCCGTGGAGCCGCGGCAACTTCGTCGACTCCCTGGCCGCGGGCCACCTTGCCCAGACCTGGTGGAGTGCCGATGCGCTGGTCGGCTACATCGTGGCCATGCCCGGCGTCGACGAGCTGCACCTGCTCAACCTGACGGTGGCGCCGGCCTGGCAAGGCCGCGGCCATGGTTCGGCGCTGCTGTCCGAGGTGCTGCGGCAAGCCCGGTCACGGCAGCTGCCGACGGTGTGGCTGGAGGTGCGCGCGAGCAACGAGCGCGCGCTGGCGCTCTATGCGCGGCGCGGCTTCGAGCAGGTGGGCCTGCGGCGGGGCTACTACCCGGCCCACGGCGGGCGCGAGGACGCCGTCGTGATGCGGCTGACGCTGGCCGGCGAGGCCGCCGCGCAGCAGCCGCCAACGGCGCCGGCGGCGAGCTTGGCCCGGGCCGCCGCGGGAGGCTGCTGATGCCCTGGAACGAGCGCCAGCGCGCCATGCTGCGCGGGATGGGGCTGCGGGTGTGGCAGCCACCCGAAGTCTCCGTGCCGGCGGCGGCGCCCGAGCCGGCGCAGCGGTCGTTGCAGGCATCGGGGGCATCGGGGGCAGCGGGCGCACCGGGCGTGCCCGGCACGACCACCCCTGCAGAACCGCCGGCTGGCGCTGCGGCCGGCCTGCCGAGGCCCGCGCTGCCGGCCGCCGACGCCGCGGCCCATGCGGCGGTCGCCTCGGCCGACTGGCCCGAGCTGCGTGCCGCGGTGGCGGCCTGCCGGGCCTGCCGCCTGTGCGAAGGGCGCAAACAGACGGTGTTCGGTGTGGGCCACCTCCAGGCGCACTGGATGATCGTCGGCGAGGCCCCCGGCGCGCAGGAAGACGAACAGGGCGAGCCCTTCGTCGGCGCCGCCGGCCAGCTGCTCGACGCCATGCTGCGCGCGCTGGACCTCAGCCGCGCCGCGCAGGGTGAAGCGGCGCGCCGCGTGTTCATCGCCAATACCTTGAAGTGCCGGCCGCCGGGCAACCGCAACCCGCAGCCCGACGAAATGGCGCGCTGCGAGCCCTTTCTGGTGCGTCAGATCCAGCTCGTTCGGCCGCGTCTCATCCTGGCCATGGGGCGCTTCGCGGTGCAGACGCTGCTGCGTACCGACGAACCCATCGGCCGGCTGCGCGGCCGCGTTCACCGCTACCAGGGCGTGCCGCTGGTGGTGACCTACCATCCGGCCTACCTGCTGCGCAACCTGCCGGACAAGGCCCGGGCCTGGGAGGACCTGTGCCTGGCCGCGGACACGATGGAGCGCGGCGCCGGGCCGCCCGGCTGAGGCGCGCAGGCCCACCGCCCCCCGGAGTTGCTTGACCGCGAAGCGCCGCATGTGCCCGCCCGACCCCACCTCCGAGCCGGCCGGCCCGGCCCGCCCGGCCGGCGCGGCGGGTGCCGATGACGCGCACCGCATCGACGGCGTCAGCAGCGTCGTCAGCTCCGTCAGCGCTGGCGCCGGCGCGCTCACCGCGGCCGAGGCCGAGCGGCTGCGCGCCGAACTTGCGCACCTGCGCCTGATGGCCAACACCGTGCCGGTGGCCATCGCCTACTACGAGGCGGTGGGCCGCACCTGCCGCATCGCCAACCAACGTTATGCAGAGATGTTCGGCTTCGACGAAGACACCATCGTCGGCCGCACGCTCGTCGAGGTCATCGGTGCGCAGGCGGCCGCCATGATCGAGCCGTACCGCCACCGCGTCATCGAGGAGCGCACCGCCGCGGCCTACGAGCGCCCCGTGCGCGGCGCCGACGGCATCGAGCGCGTCGTCGAGGTGCGCCTGCTGCCGCACGTGCTGCCGCTGGCCGACGGCGGCGACCACAGCGCCGGCGCGTTCGTGATGATCTCCGACATCACGCACCACCGCCGCGCCGAGGCGGCGCTGCGCGAGAGCGAGGAGCGGCTGGCCAAGTTCATGCATGCCAGCCAGGAGGGGATCGTCTTCCACCGCGGCGGGCACATCACCGATGCCAACCCGCCGCTGCTGCAACTGCTGGGCTACACGCTGCCCGAGATGCTGGGCCGCCTGACGCTGGAGTTCATTGCACCCGAAGAGCAGCAGAAGGTGGCCGAGGTGATGGCGGCGCAGCCCGAGCTCAGCTACGACAGCGTGGCGCTGCACAAGGACGGCACGCGCATCCCGGTGCAGTTCATCGTGCGCACCATGCACTTCCAGGGCGAGATGCAGCGCATGACCGTTGTGCGCGACATCCGCGACCGCCTGCAGGCCGAGCAGCGCATCCACCACCTCGCGCACCACGACGCGCTGACCGGGCTGCCCAACCGCCTGGCGTTCGCCGAGCGGCTGGAGCGCCGGCTGGCCGAGGCGCGCGACAGCGGCCAGAGCCTGGCGCTGATGTTCGTCGACCTCGACCACTTCAAGCGCATCAACGACTCGTTGGGCCACGCCATCGGCGACATGCTGCTCAAGACGGTGGCCACGCGCATCGCCGAGGCGCTGCGCGGCGGCGACATGGTGGCGCGCTTCGGCGGCGACGAGTTCCTGGTGCTGCTCAGCCCGCGCGCCGGCGCCCCGGCGGTGGCCGAGGTCGGCGG
>JAEUPC010000231.1 GCA_016789865.1 Rubrivivax sp. | reverse complement strand
CGGGCTGGACATCGAAGGCAAGGTGTTCCAGGACCGCTTCCTCATCGCCGACGTGGTGCTCAGCCGCGAGATCTTCCCGGCCGAGCGCACCGAGCGGCGCTTCTGGTTCGAGCCCACCTTCTTCAACGGCCAGAGCGCGCTCTTGCACCGCGAGGCCGACAACGTCTGGCGCATCGACTTCCAGCTTGGCTGGGACGTCGACCCGGAGGAGGAGAAGAAGCCCGAGCGTGTCATCCCGCGCGTGCGCGCCGCGCTCGACGGCCAGGGCTTCCAGGACGTGGACTTCGAACTGGAGTGGGCCAGCGTCTACGCCTTCCAGTGCCGGCGCATGAAGAACTTCCGCCACGGCCGCGTGCTCTTCGTCGGCGACGCCGCGCACCAGGTCAGCCCCTTCGGCGCGCGCGGCGCCAACAGCGGCGTGCAGGACACCGACAACCTGATGTGGAAACTCGCGCTCGTGCAGCGGGGGCAGGCCCCCGAGGCGCTGCTGCAAAGCTACGACAGCGAGCGCACCGAGGCCGCCGACGAGAACATCCTCAACAGCACCCGCGCCACCGACTTCATGACGCCCAAGACGCGTGCCTCGAAGATGTTCCGCCAGGCCGTGCTGAGCCTGGCGAAGGAAACGCCGTGTGGCCGCGCGCTCGTGAACTCCGGGCGGCTGTCGGTGCCGACGATCCACCGCGATTCGCCGCTCTCGACGCCCGACACCGAGGCGTTCGCCGGCTGGATGGTGCCCGGCGCCCCGGCCGACGATGCGCCGTGGCCGGCAGCGCAAGGTGGCGGCTGGCTGCTCGATCACCTTGGCGAGGGCTTCGTGCTGATGCTGTTTCGCGCCGAGCCGAACGCCGCCGAGCGCGCGGCCGTCGAAGGCCTGGCTGCTGCGGCGGTGCCGGTGCGCACGCTGCTCGTCGCGCCCGACGGTTTGACCGCCGAGCGCTACGACGCGCGCCCCGGCACCTGCTACCTGATGCGGCCCGACCAGATCGTCGCCGCGCGCTGGCGCATGCTCGACGAAGGCGCGGTGCAAGGCGCGCTCGCCCGCGCCACGTGCCGGTCGCCTGGCCAGCCGGCGGCGGCACGCAGTGCGGAGGTCGCCTGAGAGATGAACCACCTCAACACCCAGCCCAACTTCGGCGCCCCCGGCCAGCGCTACCGGCATGCCTACATGCCCGGCGACCGCTTCTACGAAATGCTGATCGAGGGCCACCGCGGCCTGACCGACGAGCAAAGCGAGCTGATGAACGCGCGCCTCATCCTGCTCCTGGCCAACCACATCGGTGACCTGCGTGTGCTCGAAGAAGCCATCGGCGCCGCGCGCGGCGACAGCCCGCCCGCCCAGGAGTGAGACCCCCATGCCGCAACGAGTGACCTCCGAGACGCACCTGCTCACCGGCTTCGGCAACGAGTTCCAGAGCGAAGCGGTGCCGGGCGCCCTGCCCGTGGGCCGCAACAGCCCGCAGCGCGCGCCGCTCGGCCTGTACGCCGAGGTGCTTTCGGGCACGGCCTTCACCGCGCCGCGCGCCGAGAACCGCCGCACGTGGATGTACCGCCGCCAGCCCAGCGTGGTGAGCGGCGCCTACGAGGCCTGTGCGCAGCCGCACTGGAAGAGCGGCGCCGCCGACGGCGTGGCGATGCCGCCCGACCCGCTGCGCTGGGCGCCCGTGCCGGTGCCCGAGGCGGCAGGCACGCCGCTCGATTTCGTCGACGGCGTTCGCACGGTGGTCGTCAACGGCGACCCCGAAGCGCAAAGCGGCATCGCCGTGCATCTCGTGCTGTGCAACGCCTCGATGCAGCGCGCCTTCGTCAACGCCGACGGCGAGATGCTGCTCGTGCCGCAGCAGGGCGCGCTGTCGATCACCACCGAGCTCGGTGTGCTCGATGTGGCGCCGGGCGAGATCGCCGTGCTGCCGCGCGGCCTGGCCTTCCGCGTCGCGGTGAGCGGGCCGACGCGCCTGTATGCCTGCGAGAACTACGGCGCGCCGTTCCGCCTGCCCGAACTCGGGCCCATCGGCAGCAACGGCCTGGCCAACGCGCGCGACTTCATCGCGCCCCACGCCGCCTATGACACCGCGTTCGATGCCGGCGCGGGCCCGGTCGAGGTGGTGCGCAAGTTCGGCGGCCAGCTGTGGCGCACGCGCTCCGCGGGCACGCCGTTCAACGTCGTCGCGTGGCACGGCAATCTGGTGCCGGTGAAGTTCGACACGCGGCGCTTCAACACCATCGGCACGGTCAGCTTCGATCACCCCGACCCCAGCATCTTCACCGTGCTCACGAGCCCCAGCGACACGCCGGGCACCGCCAATTGCGACTTCGTGATCTTCCCGCCGCGCTGGATGGTGGCCGAGGGCACTTTCCGCCCGCCCTGGTACCACCGCAACGTGATGAGCGAGTTCATGGGCCTGGTCTACGGCCAGTACGACGCCAAGCCCGAGGGCTTCCGCCCCGGCGGCATGAGCCTGCACAACTGCATGGTGCCGCACGGGCCCGACGCCGAGGCGTTCGACAAGGCCAGCGCCGCGGCGCTGGCGCCGCACAAGCTGGACCACACGCTGGCGTTCATGTTCGAGAGCCGCTGGCGCTTCAAGCCCACCGCGTGGGCGATGAGGGATTGCGGCGCGCTCGACCGCGGCTATGCTGGCTGCTGGGCGGGCCTGAAAGACCAGTTCAAGGCCTGAGCCCGAGCCCCGAGCCCTGACGCGCGAGCCCGTGCCGCGCGCCGAACGCCGGAGTCCCGGCGTGCCACCGACCCGACCCCGTTCACGCCGATGCTGCTGACCGATGCCACCCACGACCCGGCGCTGAAGAGCTGGGTCGAAAGCGCCAACGCCCCGGGATGCGACTTCCCGATCCAGAACCTGCCCTACGCGCGGCTGCGCGGCGCGGGCAGCGACGAGCCGTGGCGCATCGGCGTGGCCATCGGCGAGCAGGTGCTCGACCTGTCGATGGCCAGCCGGCAGTGCCCGTGGGGTGAGGCGGTGGCGCCGCTGCTGCAGCCGCTGGCCGAAGGCGACCTGGCCGCGTTCGCGGCCCAGGGCCCCACGGCGTGGCGGCTCGTGCGCGAAGGTCTGTCGCTGGCGCTGGAGGCGGGCAGCGACCAGGCGCCGTTCCTCGAGCTGTGCCTGCGCGAGCCGGGTGAACTGGAGTACTCGCTGCCGTTCGTGGTGCGCAACTACACCGACTTCTACGCCGGCATCCACCACGCCCGCGCGGTGGGCGCGCTGTTCCGGCCCGACAACCCGCTCCTGCCCAACTACACGTGGGTGCCCATCGGCTACCACGGCCGCGCCTCCTCGGTGGTGGCCGAAGGCGGCACGGTGCGCCGGCCGATGGGCCAGACCAAGGCCGCCGACGCTGCCGAACCGGTGTTCGGCCCTTGCAGGCGGCTGGACTACGAACTGGAACTCGGGCTGTGGATGGGCGCGGCCAACGACCTGGGCATGCCGGTGGACATGGCCGCGGCGGAGTCGCGGCTGTTCGGCATCACGCTGCTCAACGACTGGTCGGCGCGCGACATGCAAGCCTGGGAGTACCAGCCGCTGGGGCCGTTCCTGGCCAAGAGCTTTGCCACCTCGGTGTCGCCGTGGGTGGTGACGTTCGACGCGCTGGCGCCGCTGCGCCGGCCGTTCCAGCGGCCGGCCGGCGAGCCGCAGCCGCTGCCCTACCTCGACTCGGCGCGCAACCGCGACAGCGGCGCCCTCGAGCTCACGGTCGAGGCCTGGCTGCACACCGAACGCATGAAAAAGCACGGCCAGCCGGCGGTGCGCCTGTCGCGTGCCAACGTGCTGCAGGCCGCCTACTGGACCCCCGCGCAGCTGGTGACGCACCACACCAGCAATGGCTGCAACCTGCAGATCGGCGACCTGCTGGGCACCGGCACGCTTTCCGGGCCCGGCGATGGTGAGTCTGGCAGCCTGCTGGAACTCAGCCGCGGCGGCAAGGCGCCCATCGAGCTGCCCGGTGGCGAGCGCCGCACGTTCCTCGAAGACGGCGACACGCTCACCTTGAAGGCCTACGGCGAGGTGCCCGGCGGCGTGCGCATCGGCCTGGGCAGTGTGGCCGGCACGGTGCTGCCGGCGGACTGACCGACCGCTGACCGCTCGCGCGCGCGGAACAGCGGCGAGCCACGGCCTCATTTCCGGCGCAGGCGTCGGGTGAGGCCCGCGAACAATGCGGGCCGACATGGCCAATTTGCGTCGAGGCGACGATCTGGTCGCCCGTGTGGTGGCCTGGCACAACCGCCACCCGCTGGCGCGCCGCATCGGCGCGGCCCAGGTGCTCTCGGTGGGTGCGGTGTCGTTCCCGTTTCGCGTGCCGCCGGGCCACCCGGCAGCGCATGCGGCCGCTGGCCATGGCGCCGGCACCGCGGCGACGACGGCTCGCGCCGAGCAGGCCCGGGCCGACATGCCGGCGCCCCCGGAAGGCAGCAGCCTGCGCGAGCGCGCCGAAGCCCGCGCCCGTGCGCGGGCCGAAGGCAGCCCGGCGGAGGAACCGCCCTGTGGCACACCCCCGGGCGGCGCTGCAGCCGCAGGCCACGCCGCGCGCGCGCCTGGCGGTGCTGCGCTGGGTCGCGCCGCGAAGTCCGGCCGGAAGGGCTGGCGCGCCGCCTTCGACGAAGACCTGCTCGACCCCTACACGCCGAAGGCGCTGGCGCAGTTCGCGCTGCGACATGGCGTGGAGCAGCGGCCCGGTCCACCCGAGGCCCCCGTGCGCGACGTCGAGGCGGCCCGCGGCTCGGCGGGGGGTGGTCCCATCGTGCGCCTGTGGGTGCATGCCGCCGCCATCGACCTTGGTGCGCGCCGCGTGCGCGTGCTGGTGGCTCCGGCTGGCCGGCCGGCGGTGCTCGGGCCACGCCTGGTGGGGCGCGGGCGGGCGGGTGCGGCCGGCGCCTTCTTCGGCGCGGCGTGTGTCGTGGCGGCATTGCTGGCATGGCCCGCGCTGCGCTGGCATTCCCAGGTGCAGCGCGGGCCGGCCGCGGCCGCACCGGGCCCGGCCTTGGCCGGGAGCGCCGCGGGTCCGCCGGCGCCGCTTTGGCAGGCAATGTCCAGTCCGTCGGCGCCGCCAGCGCCTGCGGCGCCGGCATCCGGCCCGGCCATCGCGGCAGGAACAGCGGCGTTGCGCGACGTGCACCTGGCGCCCACCTCGGTGGCTGCGGCACCTGTAGATGTGCCGGCAGCCGCGTTGCCCGTGGCGCCGCCCCCAGCGTCTTCCCCAACGCCGTCCCCAACGCCGTCCCCAACACCTGGCGCGGCGCCGGTTGCGGCATCGACCGGGATCTCGGCAGGCCCAACGGTGCCCCAGTCCCCTGTGCAGCATCCGCGGGCCACCGCGCCGGCGGCCGAGCCTGTATCGCGAGCCGACCCCGCGGTGGCGTCGGCCGGGCCGGGGCCTGCGCCGGTGCAAGCGCGAGCCAGCCCGCCAACGCCGCCGCGGCGTGCGTTGACACGCCTGGTGCCCGACCTCGACGACAGCTCGCGGCAGGCCGCGCGTGCCCTGGGCGAACTGGCGCGGGCCGATCGCGCGCGCCAACTGGCCGAGCGCCACCGAGTCCCCGGTGGCCCGGGGGCCCCGGTGCCGGCGTCGCAGGGGGCCGCGCCCGCGGTGGCCGCGGCCGGCAGTGCACCGGGCGCGGCCCGCACGGCGACTGCGGCCGCCGCCACGCCGGCCTCCCCGCCGCACGTGCTGCCGACCGCTGCCTGGGCCGTCAGCACGCGCAGCCTGCGCACCCGCTTCGAGAGCGAGCAGATGCTCGCGGCCCTGCGTGACGCGGCCTACCGCGGCGGCCACGGCAGCGAGCTCAAGCTCGAAGTGCTGCCTTCAGGCGAGGACTGGCGCGCGGTGGGCTGGCCGCTGGCCAGCCGCGCCGAGGCCGAGCGGCTGCGCGATGCGCTCGCCGCGCGCGGTGTGAAGACCGAAATCGTGCGCTTCTGACCGGCTCCGAGCCTCACCGGGCGCGGGGGTGTTGCGGGGGCGCGGGCCAGGCCTCGGCCGGCCCTCAGCCCACCCCGCGCCGCACGAGCCGCCACAGCAGGCCGCCGATCGGGTGGCGCTGGTCGTGCCGCAGCACTGTGCGCTCCATCGCAGCCACCTCGAAGCCCGCGGCGGCGGCCAGCGCGCGCACATAGGCCTCGCCATGCGCGTAGCGCGAGCTGGGCCGCAGCTCGTAGCGCTCGTTGCCGGCACCGGCCACCTCCACCGAGAAGGCGAACGAACCGCCAGGCCCGAGCACCCGCGCCACGCCTTCGAACACCGGCTGCAGCTCGCCGATGTAGACGAACACGTCGGCGGCGACCGCCAGGTCGTGGCTGTCGCCGGTGGACCGCAGGTGTTCGACGATGTCACCGTGCACCAGGTGGCGATAGCAGCCAAGCGCACGCGCCTTTTGCAGCATGAGCGGCGAGAGGTCGATGCCGTCGAGCACGCCGCAGTGCGGCGCCAGCAGCGGCCCCATGAGGCCGGTGCCGCAGCCCAGGTCGAGGGCCGAGCGCCAATGCGGCGGCGGCGTCGTCGTCGGCGTCGTCGGCGGCAGCGTGGCCGGTCGAATTGCCGCGGTCGTGGCGGTCGCCGGTGAGCCAGATGGACCTGACGCCGCTGATGCCGCTGATGCCGCCGGCGCTGGCAGGCCGAGCAACTGCGCCAGCAGCCAAGGCGTGCGGTAGCCGAGCTTGCCCACGAGGTGCTGATCGAAGTCCTCGGCATAACTGTCGAACAACGACTGCACGTAGTGCCGCGGTGCCGTGGCCGGTGCCGCTGCCGGTGGCGGCGCCTCGTGCGCCGACCCGCCTCCGCCAGGGGCCGCCACCGCGGCCACGCCCCTGTTCGCGGCCGCACCGGCAGCCGCCGCCGGTTCCGCGTCGGCGGGGCCGGCCGGCGGCTGGCTGCCGCCGCCACCCGGGCCCGCGCCGAGCGCCGCCTCGGCCGAGGCCAGAAAGTAGCGGTTCAGTTCCTCGTCGGCACCGTGGGCGAGCGCCTGCCGAAAGCTCGCGGCCGCCTCGGCAAAGCGCCCCATGTCCTTGAGCAGACTGCCGCGCTGCATCCAGGCCGTGCCGTGCGTGGCGTCCAGCGCCAGCAGCCGCTCGTAGGCCGCCAGCGCGTCGGCGGGGCGCTGCAGCTGCTGCAGCAGCTGGCCGCGGTGGAACCAGGCCGGCACGTCATCGGGCTGCACCTGGAGCGCCTGCTCGATGGCCTCCAGCGCCTCGGCCGGGCGGCCCAGCCGCTGGCGCACCAGGGCCAGGTTGGCCAGCGTGGAAGGGCGCGCCGGTACCCGCCGCAACGACTCGAGGAACAGCGCCTCGGCCTGCGGCAGCTGGCCGGCCTCGAACAGCCGCACGCCTTCGGTGAACGCAGCGCGCGCGGCCTCGAAGCTGTTGCTCATGCCGGGATTGTCTCGCGCAGCGCCGTGGCCGATCCTCCGGTTGAGGTGGGTCAACCGCGCGCGCCGGCGCCGCCCGCACATTCGCGCGCCATGCCGATCGAACTGCACAACGCCGCGGGGCATCGCTGCCTGATGTTCAGCGACGCCGCCGACGGCACCGAGGGCGTGCAGGCCAACCAGTTCCTCATCGTCGACGACGACACTGGCGCCATCATCGACCCCGGCGGCAACCTCGCGTACACCGAGCTGTACCTGGCGATGACGCGCTACTTCCAGCCGCAGCGGCTGTCGGCGATCCTGGCCTCGCATGCCGACCCCGACATCGTCGGCTCGCTGGACCGCTGGATGACCACTACGCAGGCGCCGGTCTACATCTCGCGCGTGTGGCAACGCTTCATCCCGCACTTCTGCAAGCCCGGCAAGACGGCCGGGCGCGTCATTCCGATTTCCGACGCCGGCATGCACATTCGCGTCGGGCGCCATGATCTGGTGGCGGTGCCGGCGCACTTCATGCATGCCGAGGGCAACTTCCAGTTCTGGGACCCGGTCAGCCGCATCCTCTTCTCCGGCGACCTCGGCGTGTCGCTGGGCGTCGACCCCACCGTGCCGGTGAGCGACCTGGGCCCGCACCTGCGGCACATGGAGGCGTTCCACCGCCGCTACATGGTCAGTGGCCGGGTGCTGCGCTGGTGGGCGCAGATGGTCAGGCCGTTGCCCATCGAGATGATCGCGCCGCAGCACGGCGCGCCGCTGGTCGGCGCCGCGATCCAGGACTTCATCGACTGGGTGTCGCAGCTCGAATGCGGCATCGATCTGTTCGGGCCGCAGCACTACGTGGTGCCCTGACGCGCCGGTGGCCGGCGCGCCCGCGCTCGCGCCCAGGGAAAACGCGGTGCGGCGCGGCGCCCGCCTCGGGCCGCCGGCTTGATAACCTCCCGGGGGCACCTCGCAGCGGCCGATGCGCTGCGGCGAGCCGATCGCCTGGCCCACCTTCCCGGGCGGCGTCACGAAAGACCACCATGGCCATTCACCAGCCGCCCGGCGACTCTGCCGACGACAGCTTCGAGCTGTACGACCTGCGTGTCGAGGTGACCGCACCGCCCGGGGCGCGTGTGCTGTGCGGCGCAAAGCCCGGCGACCACTTCGAGCTGCGCGGCGAGATGCTGCACCTGCCGCCGGGGCAGGGCTTCAGCATCTACTCGCTGGCCGCGCTGCTGCCGCTGCTGCCGGCCAAGCAGCGCGCCACGCACCCGCACGACTGGATGAGCACCGACGCCGAAGTGGCCTGCCCCGACCCGAACTGCCCGACACGCTTTCGCATCACGCGCCTGGGCACGCGCCGCTTCAGCCACGCCGCCACCACGGCGGTGCCGCTGGTCAAGCCATGAGCAGTGCAGCGAGCGGCGCCGAGCGGGCGCGCGTCGAGACCACCGAGCTGGCGCCGGGCTACCGCATCGCGCGCATCGTGCGCGGCGGCTGGCAACTGGCCGGCGGCCACGGTGACGTGGATGCCGACGAGGCGGTGCGCGACATGCGCGCCTTCGTCGACGCCGGACTCGCCACCTTCGACTGCGCCGACATCTACACCGGCGTGGAGGCGATGTACGGCCGCTTCAACGCGCGCCAGCGTGCCGAGGGCGGCCGGCCGCTGCAGGTGCACACCAAGTTCGTGCCCGACTTCGACGACCTCGCACGCGTCGACGAGGCCTACGTGCGGCGCATCGTCACGCGCTCGCTGGCCAGGCTGCAGACGAGCCGGCTCGACCTCGTGCAGTTCCACTGGTGGGACTACGCCGTGCCGGGCTGCGTGGCGGTGGCGCAGCTGCTGGCCAAGCTGCAGCGCGAGGGTCTCGTCGGGCAGGTCGGCGGCACCAACTTCGACAGCACGCACACCGCGGCGATGCTCGACGCCGGCGTGCCGCTGGTCAGCATGCAGGTGCAGTACTCGCTGCTGGACCGCCGGCCCGCTGCGCAGCTGGTGCCGCTGGGCCGCGCGCGGGGGGTGCGGTTGCTGTGTTACGGGGCGCTGGCCGGCGGCTTCCTCACCGATGCCTGGCTGGGCCAGCCGGAGCCGGCGGAACCGAGCAACCGCTCGTTGCTCAAGTACAAGCTCGTCATCGACGACTTCGGCGGCTGGGCCGCCTTCCAGCAACTGCTGCGCGCGCTGCGCCGCATCGCCGACCGCCACGGCGTGGGCATCGCCGCGGTGGCCGTGCGCTGGGTGCTGCAGCGCGAAGGCGTGGCCGCCGCGATCGTCGGCGCGCGCTATGCGCGGCACCTGCCGCAGACGCTGTCGGTGTTCGGCTTTGTGCTCGACGCCGAGGACGACGCGCTGCTCGCGCCCATCCTGGCCGCGCACCCCGGGCCCGGCGGCGAACCCTACGCGCTGGAGCGCGACCGCACCGGCCGCCATGGCCGCATCATGAAATACAACCTCAACAAGACCTGAGAGCTGTGACCCACGAGATGAGCACGCAGCGGCGGCCGCCGCGTACCGAACTGGCGCCGGGCCTCGAGATTCCGCGCATCGTCACGGGCCTGTGGCAAGTGGCCGACCAGGAGCGCGGCGGCACGCCGCTCGACCCCACGCTCGCCAGTGCCGACCTGGCGGCCTATGCGGCGGCCGGCTTCGACGCCTTCGACATGGCCGACCACTACGGTTCGGCCGAAGTCATCACCGGGCACCTGCTGAACACCCCGGCGGCCGGGGCCGCGAAGCCGCCGATGCGCGCCTTCACCAAGTGGTGCCCGCCGCCGGGCCCGATGACCGCCGAGGTGGTGCGCGCCGGCGTCATGCGTTCCATCGAACGGCTGCGCGTGCCGCGCATCGACCTGCTGCAGTTCCACTGGTGGACCTTCGAGCACCCCGACTGGCTGGACGCGATGGAAGAACTCGCGCGGCTGCGAGCCGAGGGGTTGATCGCACATGTCGGCCTCACCAACTTCGACACCGCGCACCTGCGTGTGCTGCTGGCCGAAGGTGTGCCGGTGGCGAGCAACCAGGTGTGCTGCTCGCTGCTCGACCGCCGCGCCACCGAGCAGATGAGCACGCTGTGCCTGGCCCGCGGCGTGAAGCTGCTGGCCTACGGCACGCTGGGCGGCGGCTTTCTCTCCGAGCGCTGGCTCGGTGCGCCCGCGCCGGCCGAGGGCCGCGAGTTCGCCGACTGGAGCAAGATGAAGTACCGCCGCTTCATCGAGGCGATCGGCGGCTGGGGCGCGCTGCAGCGTGTGCTGCAGGCGGCCTCGCGCATCGGCGGCAAGCATGGTGCATCGATCGCCAACGTGGCCACGCGCTGGGTGCTGGAGCAGCCGGCGGTGGCCGCGGTGATCGTCGGTGCGCGGCTCACCGAGCGCGAGCACCGCGCCGACAACCTGAAGCTGTTTGACTTCGCGCTCGACGACGAAGATCGCGCGCGGCTGGCCGAGGCGTTTGCCGGCACGCAGCGCATCCCGGGCGACTGCGGTGACGAGTACCGCCGGCCGCCCTTCCTCACCGCCAGCGGCGACCTGAGCCACCACCTGGAGGCGCTGCCCAAGGTGTACGAGCGGCAAGCCGCGCCGGGCGATGCGGACGGGCACCCGCGCTGGCGCGTGAGCAGCGCCAGCCAGTGGGAGCCGCTGGCGGGCTACTCGCGCGCGGTGCGCAGCGGCCAGCGCATCCTCGTGTCGGGCACCACCGCCACGCATGGCGCGGGGCGCCTGGTCGGCCGCGGTGACGCCGCCGCGCAGGCCACGTGGATCCTCGACAAGATCGGCGCCGCTTTGAGCTCGCTGGGCGGTCGCCTCGAAGACGTGGTGCGCACGCGGGTCTACCTTACCGACGTGGCCGACTGCGACGCCGTGGCGCGCGAGCATGGCCGCGTCTTCGGCCACGTGCGCCCGGCCAACACGTTGCTGCAGGTGGCGGCGCTGGTGGGCGAGGGCTACCGCGTGGAGATCGAGGCCGAGGCCGAAGTGGCTGCGTAGCGCGTTCGGCTCTGGCGAAAGGCGCTGGGCGCTGGGCGCTCGGCGCTCGGCGCTCGGCGCTCGGCGCTCGGCGCTCGCGCACCGCCCGGCCGCCCGGTGGCTGGCTGACTGGCTGACTGGCTGACTGGCTGCTCGGCCGGCCGTTGCGCTCAGTGCTTGTGCCCGTGCCCCGAGTGGTCGTCCTTGCCGCCGGCCAGCGGCCGCACCGGGGCCTTGACCTCCACGTTCTCGCGCTTGCCGCCGGCGCCTTCGACGACGAGCGTGACGCTGACCGTGTCGCCCGGTTTGAGCTGCTGCTTGAGATCCAGCAGCATCACGTGGTAGCCGCCGGGCTCGAGCTTCACGGCCTTGCCCGCGGGCAGTTCGAGCGCGGCTACGGCGCGCATGCGCATCACGTCGCCGACCATCGCCATCTCGTGGATCTCCACCACCCCGGCCACCGGCGAGGTGGCGGCCACCAGCTTGCCGCCCGATGCCGAGGTGATCTGCGCGAACAGGCCGGTGGCCTTCTGCTGCGCGACGGTGCCGCGCACCCAGGCGTCCTTGACGGTGGTCTGTGCCTGTGCCGGCGCAGAACCGGCGGCCGCGAGCACCAGTGCGGCGAGGAGTCGAGTGATCTTCATCGGAACAGTCTAGCGTGGCCGGCGCGCGGCGCCCGGGCTCGCCCCCGCGATCGCGCACCGGCCTGGCCACGGCCGCCGGACCGCTGGGCAACTGCTGCACAGACCCGGCCGTGCGGGTTGAGCCAGATCAACCGCGGCCGCAGGACGACGGCGCGGTAGTTCGATCGGACTATGTCGCGCCGCCGCGCCGGGCGCGGCCCTAGTTCTTCGGCGATTGGCCCAGTAGCCGTCGGATGGATGCCCGGCAGGGCTTCACTTCGCCACAGTGCGGGCATTCCCCGAAAGAGGTTTCCATGGCTGCCACCGCCACCCAAGCCACCGCCGCCGCACCGGACCCTGCGTACCGCCGCAAGGCCTGGTCGGTGCTGATCGTCAGCACGCTCGCCTTCACCACTTGCTTCATGGTGTGGATGATGTTCGGCGTCATCGGCATCCCGCTGAAGAAGACGCTCAACCTCAACGCCACCGAGTTCGGCCTGCTCACCGCGACGCCGGTGCTGACCGGCTCGCTGATCCGCGTGCCGCTGGGCATCTGGACCGACAAGTACGGCGGCCGCATCGTGATGACCATCCTGATGGCCGTCACGGTGCCGGCGATCTGGCTGATGGCCTACGCCACCGAGTACTG
>JAEUPC010000165.1 GCA_016789865.1 Rubrivivax sp. | reverse complement strand
ACGCGGCCCAGCAGCCGGGCGGCACTCACCTGCATCAAGTGTGAGAGGTGGGTGGCGACGACGGTCGGGCAATCAACGACCGTAAACCCGGCCATCTGGGCCATCTCCTTGTGGCGCTCCTCGATCCACACGGCGGGCAGGCCGAAGGCCGGGTCCACGGTGCGTTGGCCGGGCAGCTGGGCCATCAGCGCGCTGCCGTTGGTGCCCGGCGCACCGGGGTTGATGGCCAGCCACATGCCGGGCATCGCCTCGCCCTCGCCGGCCACGGCGCCGCGCAGCGTGACGCGGTAGACGCCGGGCTTGAGCTCGACGAGGTTGTCGCGGATGTGCACCGGCGGCGGCAGGAAGCCCACGTCCTGCGCGAACTTCTTGCGCACGCCCTTGATGCGCGCCAGCAGGTCGCCGCCGCCACCCGGCCCGCGGCTCCTGTCGACCAGCGCGATGAGCCGGTAGCCGACCTCCAGGCCGAGCGTGTCCACCGGGGTCAGGTCTTCCCAGCTGGCCTCGGGGTTGGCCTCGCGCGCGGCCACCACCTCGGCGCGCTCGGGCGCAGCGGCGGCGCGCAGCTTGGTCTGGCGCAGGCGCCAGGCCAGCACCGCCAGCCCCGTGGCGATGAGCACGAAGACCAGATGCGGCATGCCGGGTACCAGGCCCAGGCCGCCGATGATCGCGGCGGTCAGCGCCAACGAGCGCGGCGAGTCGAACACCTGGCCGCGGATCTGCGTGCCGATGTCTTCTTCCTTGCCCACGCGCGAGACCACCATCGCCGCGGCCACCGAAATCAGCAGACCCGGGATCTGCGCCACCAGCGCATCGCCCACCGCCAGCGTGACGTAGCTGCGCGCGGCGTCGCCGGCACCCAGGCCGTGCATCGCCATGCCGATGACGAAGCCGCCCACGAGGTTGATGAGGAGGATCAGGATGCCGGCGATGGCATCGCCGCGCACGAACTTGCTGGCACCATCCATCGAGCCGAAGAAGTCGGCCTCCTCGCCCACCTCGGCGCGGCGACGGCGGGCTTCCTTCTCGTCGATGAGGCCGGCGTTGAGGTCGGCATCGATGGCCATCTGCTTGCCGGGCATCGCATCGAGCGCGAACCGCGCGCCCACTTCGGCGATGCGCTCGGCGCCCTTGGTGACGACGACAAAGTTGATGACGACGAGGATCGCGAAGACGATCAGGCCGACGGCGAAGTTGCCGCCGATCAGGAAGTGGCCGAAGGCCTCGATCACCTTGCCGGCCGCCGCCGGGCCGGTGTGGCCCTCGGTGAGCACGACGCGCGTCGAGGCGACGTTCAGCGACAGCCTGAGCAGCGTGGTCACCAGCAGCACGCTGGGCAGCGCCGCGAAGTCCAGCGGCCGCACCATCTGCGCCGACACCATCACCACCATCAGCGCCAGCGCGATGTTGAAGGTGAACAGCAAGTCCAGCGCGAAGGCCGGCAGCGGCAGCACCATCATCGCCAGCATCAGCACGACGAAGGTCGGCAGCACCAGCGCGCGAAGCGCCGCGGCCCGGCCGGCAGCGCGCGGGTCGAAGGCCGCCTTCAGCGATGCGAGCAGGTCATTCATGCGTCACCGGCCCGCGGTGCCGCGGCGTCGGCGGGTGCCCCGGCCGGTGCGCCGGCGGGTGCGTCTGCCAGAGGATCCATGTCGCGCGGCACCTCGGGCACCGGCGCCGCCGCCGCGAACGGCCGGCCGGCGGCCACCGCGTCGCGCAGCTGGTACACCCAGGCCAGCACCTGCGCCACGGCGCTGAAAAGGCGCGCCGGGATTTCCTGGTCGATATCGCAATGAGCGTACAGCGCACGCGCCAACGGCGGCGCCTGCAGCACCGGCACGCGGGCCTCGGCGGCCAGGTCGCGGATGCGCAGCGCCAGCAGGTCGGCGCCCTTGGCGACGACGCGCGGCGCACCCATCTTCGCCTCGTCGTACTTGAGCGCCACCGCGTAGTGCGTGGGGTTCATCACCACCAGGTCGGCACGCGGCACCGCCGCCAGCATGCGGCGGTTGACGATCTCGCGCATGCGCAGCCGCCGCTTGGCCTTGACCTCGGTGTTGCCCTCGCTCTCGCGCATCTCACGCTTGAGTTCCTCGACGCTCATGCGCAGCCGGCGCGCCAGCTGTCGGCGCTGCAACGGCACGTCGACCACGGCGAACATCGCCAGCAGCGCGCCCAGCGCGAGCAGCCCGCCTTGCAGCAGTGCGCCGGCCGCCGCCAGCGCCTGGGGCAGCGGCACGGCCAGCAGCGTCACGGCCTGCGGCCATTGATGCGCCAGCACCGCGGTGCCGGCCGCCACCAGCGCCATCGTCAGCAGGCAGGCCTTGCCGGCCTCGACCAGGTGGGCGGCGGAGAACAGCCGCGCCAGACCGGCCAGCGGATCGAGCTTGTCCAGCCGTGGTGCCAGGGGTTCGAGGGTGAAGTTCCAGCCGCCGCAGGCCAGGCTGGCAGCCACGGCCAGCCCCAGCGCCGCGGCACCCACGGGAACCAGCACCAGCAGCATCGTCGCGGCCAGCGCCGCCAGGCGCTCGACCATGGCCTGGGGGCTGGCCAGTTGCGCCGCGTCAAAGCGCAGCGCCTCGGCCAGCGCCTGCGCCAGCCAGCGCGTCAGCTCGGGGGTGAAGGCACCCAGCAGCGCCACGCCAGCGCCCAGCGCCAGGAAGTGGCCGAGGTCGCGCGAGCGCGCCAACTGCCCCTGACGGCGTGCGCGCTCGAGCTTGCGCGGTGTCGCCGGAAGCGTGCGGTTGGGGTGGGATTCGTCGGCGGCCATCGGCGGTTCAGCTCAGCAGCTGAGCCCTGCCATGGTGCCGGCGAGACGGCCTCGCTTGAGGCCGATAAACAGGTCAAAGGGCTGTGTGTTTACAGCCCCGCAAGGTGCACCGCGCCCGCGGGGAAGGCGGGCGGGAGCTGCTGGAAGGACCGGGGTCCGCGCGGGGGCCGCCCGACCGCGCTCAGAACCCCAGGCTGGCCAGCAGGTCGTCGACCTCGCCCTGATCGGCAACGACGTCGGTGCGGCCCTCGGCGTTGACCACCGGCCCGTTCAGGATGGTCGGGTCGACCTTCTCGCGCTCCTCGTCGGGGACGATGGAGACGAGCAGCTTGAGCAGGCTGTCCTCGAGGTCGGTGGCCAGCTTGCTGACCTTGGCGGCGACCTGGCCGGTGAGGTCGTGGAAGTCCTGCGCCAGCATGATGTCGGTGAGGTGGCTGTCGATGCTGGCGGTGCGGCGCTCGACATCCTCGACAAAGTTCATCACCGCGCCCGAAGCCACGGCCTTCACCGGGTCGGCGACGATGAGCGCGGCGATGTCGCGCGTGGCCTGGCTGATGCAGGCGTGGTCGGCCTTGGCCTGGTCGACCGAGTTGAGCACCTTGTTGGCGGCGTCGGCCGTCTTCTGCGCGATGTAGGTCAGGCGGCTGCGCGCGTCGGGCAGCCCGTCGGTGGCCAGCTGCAGCTTGGGCATCACGCCCAGATCGGACAGCGTGTCGTGCAGCGCGCGGGTGAGGATGCCGATCTGCTTGTAGACGATGGCGTTGGCCGCCGCCGAATACATCGGAGGTGCGTCTGCCGGCGCAAGCTCGGCCGCGGAGTCCATCTTCATTGTTGTTGCTCCGTTGGGTGGCGAAAGGTGGCGGACAGGCACTCAGGCCGGCTGGGCGAGCTTCTGCATGATCTTGTGCACCTTCTCCTCGAGCGTGGCCTTGGTGAAGGGCTTGACGATGTAGCCGGCGGCGCCGCTTTGCGCAGCGAGCACGATGTCCTCCTTGCGCGCCTCGGCGGTGACCATCAGCACCGGCAGGTGCTTCAGGCTGTCTTCGGCCTTGATCGCCTTGAGCAGCTCGAAGCCGTTCATGTTGGGCATGTTGATGTCGGAGACGACGAAGTCG
>JAEUPC010000217.1 GCA_016789865.1 Rubrivivax sp. | reverse complement strand
CATTGGCCGACGAGGGCGATGCCGGCGGCCAGGCAGGCCACTGCCAGTGCCGCGCGCACCCCGGGGCGACGCCAGCGCGCCGCGCGCTCGGCCGCGCGCACGAACGACGGCATGTCGTTGGGGTCGGTGCGGATGTCTTCGCTGGCGGCCGGCTCGGAGTGCAGCGGCAGGTCGAGCTGCACCGCTTCGGCGTGCATCGCGGCGTCGTCTTGCGTGGTTTGCGGCCGCGACGAGGTCTCTGCGGGAGGCAGGGCATCGTCGGCGCCCTGGAGGAGCAGGCCCGGGGCCTGCGCAGGGTCCGTCTCGACGACCACGGCCTCTTCGGGGTAGGCCGCCGGCAGCGCGGCCGCCGTGACCGGTGGCGCCGGTGGCGATGTCAGGGCCGCGGTGGGTGGGGGCGCGGGCGCTACCGCCGGGGGCGGGGCCGGTGCGGGTGTCGGTTGTGGCGTCTGAGCTGAAGTCGGTGCCGAGGTAGGTGCCGAGGTAGGTGCCGAAGTCGGTGCGGCTGACGGTGCGGCTGATGGTGCGGATGACGGTGCGGCTGACGGTGCGGCTGACGGTGCAGCTGACGGTGCAGCCGTTGCGGCGGATGTCGGCGCCGGCGAGGGCGCACGCAGCGGCGCTGTCGCAGGAGCCGACGACCGCAGCGTGGGCGAGGCTGTTGGACGCGGTGGTGCCGGCACCCACGGCGCTGGAGTGGGCGCTTCGGTCGGCGCGGGGGTGGCCTTGGCGCCTGCGGCATGGGCCACTGCCGGCACCGGCATGGCGCGCGTCGCCGCGGCAGGCACCGCCAACGGGGCGATCGCCGGGGCGGGTGAAGTGGGAGGTGGGGGCCGGGGCGCGGGCAGCGCCCCGGCGCCCGAAGCTGCAAACCGCGGTGCTGGCGAACCGGTTCGCAGCAGGCTCGGTCGCAGCGTCGGTGCGGGTGTGGCCCGCACCGGCGCGGTGGTAGGGATCGCCGTTGGGGCAGGCGTTGCGGGCGTCTGCGAAGATGCCGTGGCCGCGGGCGGCAACATCGCGGGGGCCGCTGTCGTCGGGGCTGCCACCGGCGTGGCGCGCTCGCTTGACGCCAATACGGAGGGCGCCACTGCCAGCGGGCTGCGGGGCGGGGCCGTGACCGCGGTGCCTCCTCGAGGCGGTGCGGGTGCCGGCGCTGGCGTCAGGCGGGCCGCATGCCGAGGCATGGCGCGCCAGGTGACGGCCGGTGCCGGGGGCGGCGGGCGCTGTGCGGGCGGTGGGGGCGCGGGTGCAAAGGGATCGACGACGAACTCGCTGCGCGCGATGTCGGGCAGCACGTCGGCGTCCGGGTCGCGCACCTCCAGCCGCCCGTGCATCGACATCGGGTTGCCCAGCCCCGAGGGCGTGGTGTCCTGATGCTCCGGCGTCTCGCCGACGGTGGGCCAGCGCGGCGGGTGGGCCGCGCCGGTGGCGGCGTCGACCAGGTTCTCCGAAGCGTTGAAGACCTCGGCGCAGCGGCCGCAGCGCACCCAGCCGGCCGACACGCGCAGTTGGTCGGGCACCACGCGAAACACCGTACGGCACGACGGGCAGCGCGAAGCCAGCGTTACCGGCGCCGGCGTCATGGGGCGTGCTCTGCGCGCGCGCGCTTTCCTGCGGGCGGGTCGGACGCCGCCTCGCCGCCCATCAACACCCAGCCGTCGTCGCGGTCCAGCACGTCGACCGGCAGGTACGGCGCGTACGCTGCGCGCAGCTCATCGGCCTGGCGCTCGAGGATGCCGGCCATCACCAGCCGGCCGCCCGGCGCAAGGTGGCCGGCCAGCACCGGCGCCAGCAGCTTCAGCGGTGTGGCCAGGATGTTGGCCAGCACCAACGCGTGGCGACCTGCCGCGACGCCGGCCGCGTCGGGCAGGCCGACATGCAGCACGACGCCGTTGCGCGCCGCGTTGTCCAGCGTGGCACGCACGGCGGCCGGGTCGATGTCCACGGCGTGTACCGCGCCAGCGCCGAGCCTGGCCGCCGCGATGGCCAGGATGCCCGAGCCGCAGCCGTAGTCGAGCACGCTGCTCCAGCGCTGTGCCGCTGCGGCCGCGTGGCGGGCCAGCCAGCGCAGGCACATGCGCGTGGTGGCATGCGTGCCGGTACCGAAGGCCAGGCCCGGGTCGAGCCGGAGCACGACCTCGGCGCCGGCGGGCGGCTCGTGCCAGCTGGGCACGATGTAGAAGGTTGGCGTGATGGGCACCGGTTCGAACTGCGCCTGCGTAAGCCGCACCCAGTCCTCGTCGGGCAGGGCGTGCAGCGCCTGCACGGCGGTGCCGGGGCTGGCGCGGCTCGTGCCGCCGAACCAGGGCTGCGCGAGCAGTGCGGCGGCGGCGGCCTCGGCGGCCGGCTCGGTTTCGAACAGCGCGCGCACCGTCGAACGCTGCCAGCCGCCGGCCGGCGGCGGCAGGCCCGGCTCGCCGAAGAGCGCCCGCTCGTCGACGCTGCCGGCATCGGCGTCTTCGACCGTTACCGACAGGGCCTCGAGCTCGTCGACCAGTGCGTCGGACAGCCGCTCGACCAGCGCCTCGGGCGCGCGCAACACCAGCTCGAACATGGCGACGATGCTACCGGTGCCGCTCGCCCGGGCCGCGCCGCCATGCTGCGTGGTCACGCTGCGCCTTCACGCGGTCCATGTGGCCTCACCCGGCCTCACCCGCCATTGCCCGGCGGACCGAGGCGCCGGGCTCAGCGGCGGTGCTGGGCCAGCCAGCCTTCGAGGTAATGGATGGTCGTGCCGCCCTCGATGAACTTGGCATCCACCATCAGCTCGCGGTGCAGCGGGATGTTGGTCTGGATGCCCTCGACCACCATTTCCGACAGCGCCGTGCGCATGCGTGCCAGCGCCTGCGCGCGGTTGTCGCCGTGCACGATGATCTTGCCGATCATCGAGTCGTAGTTCGGCGGCACGTAGTAGTTGGTGTAGGCGTGCGAATCGACGCGCACGCCCGGGCCGCCCGGCGCGTGCCACAGCGTGATGCGCCCCGGCGACGGCGTGAAGACGTAGGGGTCTTCGGCGTTGATGCGGCACTCGATGGCGTGGCCGCGCATCTCGATGTTCTTCTGCGCGAACGGCAGCTTCTCGCCGGCGGCCACGCGGATCTGCATCTGCACGATGTCGATGCCGGTGACGAGTTCGGTGACGGGGTGCTCGACCTGCACACGCGTGTTCATCTCGATGAAATAGAACTCGCCGTCCTCGTACAGGAACTCGAAGGTGCCGGCGCCGCGGTAGCCGATGCGCTTGCAGGCCGCCGAGCAGCGCTCGCCGACGCGCTCGATGACGCGGCGCGCGATGCCGGGCGCCGGCGCCTCCTCGATGATCTTCTGGTGGCGACGCTGCATCGAGCAGTCGCGCTCACCCAGCCACACCGCGTTCTTGTGCTGGTCGGCCAGCACCTGGATCTCCACGTGGCGCGGGTGCTCCAGGAACTTCTCCATGTACACCGCGCTGTTGCCGAAGGCCGCGCCGGCCTCGGCGCGCGTGGTCTGCACGGCGTGCAGCAGCGCGGCCTCGGTGTGCACCACGCGCATGCCGCGCCCGCCACCGCCGCCGGCGGCCTTGATGATGACCGGGTACTTGATCTCGCGCGCGATGCGCACGATCTCCTTGGGGTCCTCGGGCAGCGCACCCTCGCTGCCGGGCACGCAGGGCACACCGGCCTTGATCATGGCCTGCTTGGCCGACACCTTGTCGCCCATCATGCGGATCGATTCGGGCGTCGGGCCGATGAAGGTGAAGCCGCTTTGCTCCACCCGCTCGGCGAAGTCGGCGTTTTCGCTCAGGAAGCCGTAGCCGGGGTGGATGGCCTCGGCGTCCGTCACCTCGGCCGTGCTGATGATGGCCGGCATGTTGAGGTAGCTCTGCGCCGAGGGCGGCGGGCCGATGCACACCGACTCGTCGGCCAGCTTCACGTACTTGGCGTCGCGGTCGGCGGTGGAGTAGACGACCACCGACTTGATGCCCATCTCGCGGCAGGCCCTCTGGATCCTCAGGGCGATCTCACCCCGATTCGCGATCAGGATCTTCTTGAACACGAGGCGGCCCGCCTACTCGACGATGAACAGCGGCTGGCCGAACTCCACCGCCTGGCCGTTCTCGCACAGGATGCGGAGGATCTTGCCGGTGCAGTCGGCCTCGATCTCGTTCATGATCTTCATCGCTTCGATGATGCACACCGGCTGGCCGGTCTTGATCTCGTCGCCGACATCGGCGAACGCCTTGGAGCCCGGGCTGGCTGCGCGGTAGAAGGTGCCGACCATCGGCGACTTGATCACCTGACCGGCGGGCTCGGCCGGGGCGGCGGCCTCGGGGGCAACGGCGGCGGGCGCGGCGGCCGCCGCGCCTGAAGCCCCCATCACCAGCGGCGCGGCCGGCGGGGGCTGGGCGGCCATCGGTGCCGCCACCATGGCGGCGGCGGCCGCCTTGACGATGCGGACCTTGCCTTCGGCTTCGGTGATTTCCAGTTCGGAGATGTTCGACTCCGACACCAGGTCGATCAGCGTCTTGAGCTTGCGCAAGTCCATCGGCGGGGTTCCTCGATCGATTCGTTGTCGTTGCCTGTCCGCTGAAAAAAGCGTCGGCAGGCGCATGGCAGGCCCGGTCGGAGCGGCCGCAGCTGAGGCGAGCGCGCGACTTTACGCTCTTTTCTTGGTAGAAAGGATCGCAATGCCGCCCGATCAAAGCGGCTTGTCGAGTTCAGGGGGTGTTGGGGCGCGCCCGGGCCATCTCCGCGGCCCAGCCGGCGAGCACGTCGAAGCTCGTCTCGCCGAGGTGCCGATGCAGCGCCTTGCCGGCGCCGTCGAATGCCACGGTGAAGGGCAACGCGCCCGCCTCGTTGCCCAGCGAGCGACTCAGGGCGATGGCTTCGAAGCCGGCCAATGCTATCGAATAGCTCACCGGGTTCCGGCTGAGGAACTCCCGCACGGGTTTGTCCTGATCGGCGGCGATGCCGACGACCTGCCAACCCCGCGGGGCGAACTCGCGGGCAAAGCGGTCCAACGCCGGCATCTCGCGCAGGCAAGGGGGGCACCACGTGGCCCAGAAGTTCAGCAGCAGCGGCTTGCCCCGAAAGCGTGCAAGCGCCAACTCTTGTCCGTCGGGCTGCAGGAAGCGCAGCTCATGCACCCCGGCGGGTGCCGAGGTCGCGGCTGCTGGATCGGCCCCGGCACGCTGGCGCCACCACCCCACCGCCAAGCCGGCGGCGGCCGCGGCGGCACCGGCCGCCGCGAGGACGAGCGGTGCGCGCCGCGGCGGCCGCCCGGGCGTCATTGGGCCGCTCCTCGCTGGGCTTCGTCCCCCTCGGCCATCATGCGGCGCAGCGCGGCAAGGTCGCCGCGCCAGGTGCGCCCGCGCCCGTCGGGTTTCAGGGCGCCGCGCAGTTCGTCGAGGTCCAGCAGCCGCAGGTGCAGGGTTGCCGCCTCACCCAGCTCGCGGCACGGCACGGCGGCTGTGAACACGCTGTCGTCGGGCCCGCTGCCGGCGGCCAGTTCGAAGTTCACCCCGGCGTTCACCAGCGCAATCTCGGCGGCCTTGGCGTCGTCGCAATACAGGTCGAGATGCACCGACGACAGCCGTGTCGCCGTGCCGCGCCAGACGGCGCCGGTGAGGTGAGGCCGGAACTCGGCCAGCCGCTCCATCCAGCGCAGTGCCAGCCGGCGCAGCGCGGCCAGCTCGGTGGGCTGCGTGTCGGCGTGGAACAGCGCCAGGTGTTCGCGCACCGCGTCCTCCACCGCCTCGTTGCCGGGCAGCTCGCCCTGGCGCTGGCTGCGCCGGCCGAGGTCGCGGGCGGCGCGCCGCTTGGCCGCGGCGTACTCCAGGCCTTCCTCGACGACCAGGCGCGCCGCGGCGAGCGCGATCTCCTCGGTGAGCGTGGCCATGTCGATGCGCCCGGGGACCTTCAGCGCGGCAGCTCGACCGCGCCCATGCGGGCCGCGATCACCGCCGCGCGCTCCAACACATAGGCCGACGCCGGCGCCTTCTCGAAGCGCTTGGGTGCCGGCAGCATCACCGCCAGCCGTGCCGCCGGCTCGGGCGGCAGCCGTGCCGCGTCGACCCGGAAGTAGTAGCGCGCCGCGGCCTGCGCGCCGAACAGGCCTTCGCCCCACTCCACGTTATTCAGGTAGATCTCCAGGATGCGCTGCTTGGACACCAGCGTCTCCAGCGCCAACGTCAGCACGAGTTCCTGGCCCTTGCGAAGCGCAGTGCGCTCGCTGCTGAGCAGCAGGTTCTTGGCCAGTTGCTGGGTAATGGTCGAGCCGCCCACCAGCTTGGGCGGGTGGCGCGGCCGGGGCTGCGCTGCCCCGGGGCGCTGCGCCGCGGGTCGTGCGCGCGCCTGGGCCTGCTGGTTGCGCTCCCAGGCACGCTCCACCGCTTCCCAGTCCACGCCGCGGTGCTCGGTGAAGGCGGCGTCTTCGCTGGTGATCACCGCGCGCTGCAGGTGCGGCGAGACCTGCGCCAGGTCCACCCACTGCTGCGCCCACACGAGCGGGCGGCGTTCGGTGACCAGGCGCCACATCTCGCTGCGCTGGAACGTGGTGGACTGCGGGTCGATCCAGGCCATCAGCGCGATGCGGCCGACGAACACTCCCTGCAGCGCCAGCGCACTCAGGCCGATGAGCGCGCCGATGCGCCCGATTTCGCGCCCGTAGCCGCGCAGACTCACGGGACCACCCGCCGCGCTGCGCGCTGCCGGGAGCGCGCTTGGGAGCGGCCCGGCGCGCTCACGCGGCCACCCCTCGGGCTTCGGCGTCGAGTTGCGCGCGCAGCGCCTCCAGCACCGGTGCGGCCGCGGGCATCACGCCGTGGAAGATGAAGAATGCCTCGGCGGCCTGCTCCACCAGCATACCCAGGCCGTCGCGCGCGTTGGCACCGGCCGCCTGCGCCCAATGCAGGAACGGCAGCGCGGCGGCGCCGTACATCATGTCCAGCGCCAGCGCGCCCGGCGCCCGCACGCGCGCCGACACCGGCACGCCGGCGCCCTGCACGCTGGTGCTGGTGGCATTGACGACGATGTCGAAGGTGCCATCCACATCCAGGTCTGCAGCCCGCAGCGACACGCCATGCTGCCGGGCCCACGCGGCATGGCGGGCCACCAGGGCCTCGGCCTTGCCGACACTGCGGTTGGCAACCACCACCCGCGCCGGCCGCGCCTCGACAAGCGGGCCCAACGCCCCGGCGCCGGCGCCGCCCGCGCCCAGCAGCAGCACGCGACGGCCGGCCAGCGCCACGCCCGCGCCCTGCTGGATGTCGCGCACGAGGCCGATGCCGTCGGTGTTGTCGGCGCTCCAACCGTCGGCGTCGAACTTCAGCACGTTGGCCGCACCGGCCAGGACCGCCCGCGCACTGCATCGCGCGGCGAGAGCCGGTACCTGGAACTTGAACGGCATCGTGATGTTCGCGCCGCGCCCGCCCTCGGCCGCGAAGCGGCGCACCGTGGCCTCGAAGGCGTCCAG
Source organism: Rubrivivax sp. (assembly GCA_016789865.1). Classification (GTDB taxonomy): domain Bacteria; phylum Pseudomonadota; class Gammaproteobacteria; order Burkholderiales; family Burkholderiaceae_C; genus Rubrivivax. The sequence goes on along the minus strand of JAEUPC010000217.1, from coordinate 465 downwards.
CGGGCTCAACACGCGCTCATAGCGCATCGGCAGCCCGCACTGTCGCGCGAACGCCTCGTGGATGAAGGGCGAGCGGCTGTGCGCCACCGGGTTGCCGAGCACCGCGTAGCGGGGCACCGAGGAAGATTCGCTCATGCTCTGTGTCTGGCGCGGGGAGGGGCCGGCGGGCATCGCTCTGTCGCAGGTGCCGATCACTGCGTCGTCAACGAGGTTTCCAGGCCCTCGTCGCGCGTGAAGCGAAAGCGCGCCGTGACGACGATCTGGTCAGCCTGTGCCCGCATCGGCGCGTTGAAGCCGCCGAACGGCGCCGCCGCCCGCACGATCGACATCGCCTTGGCGTCCAGCACGCGCGAGCGCGAGGGCCGCACGATCTCGGTTTCCACCACCTGGCCGGTGGCGTCGACGGTGACGTTCATCACCAGCTCGCCGTACAGCTTCTGCCCCTGGTAGGTGGGAAAGTCGCGC
>JAEUPC010000164.1 GCA_016789865.1 Rubrivivax sp. | reverse complement strand
GGCCCATCGGCAGCCACTTTGCGCCCACCGATCTGGGCTACCTGGACCTGACCAAGCAATACCCGCACGACATCGAGAAGGCCAAGGCGCTGCTGAAGGAAGCCGGCATCACGACGCCGCTGAACGTGACGCTGACGCTGCCGCCGCCGCAATACGCGCGCAAGGGCGGCGAGATCGTCGCGGCGCAGCTGGCCAAGGTGGGCATCGTCGCCAAGATCGAGAACGTCGAATGGGCGCGGTGGCTCGGCGGCCCCTTCAAGGGCAACTTCGACCTGACCATCATCAACCACGTCGAGCCGCTGGATTACGCCACCGCCTACGCCGACCCGAACTACTACTTCGGCTACGACAGCGCCAAGTTCCGCGGCCTGGTCGGCCAGCTCGCCGCCACCGCCGACGCCAAGGAGAAGGCCCGGCTGTGGCAGGCCATCCAGCGCCAGCTGGCCGAGGATGCGGTCAACGTCTACGTCTGGAACCCCGCGCAGGTGGCGGTGTTTCGCAAGGGGCTCAAGGGGCTGTGGGCCAGCTCGCCGATCTTCGCCAACGACATGGGGGCGGTGAGTTGGACCTAGCCGGTGGCCGCGAAGGGGGCGAGCGCATGATGCTCGAGGAGGCCGGCGCCGCGGCGGCGCGGCAGCACACCATCCAGCGCCTGTACCAGGCGTTCGAACGCTGCGACGGCGAGGCCATGCAGGCGTTGTACGCGCCGCAGGCGACCTTCGACGACCCGGTGTTCTCGCTGCACGGCGCGCACGAGATCGGCGGCATGTGGCGCATGCTCACCCGCTCGGCGCGCAAGCGCAGCCGCGACGAGTGGTCGCTGAAGGCGAGTGAATTCCATGTCGACGGCCAGCGCGGCAACGCGCACTGGGAAGCCACCTACCTGTACGGCACCGCCGACCGCCGCGTACACAACGTCGTCGATGCGGCCTTCGAGTTCAACGACGACGGGCTGATCCTCAGCCACGTCGACCACTTTGACTTCGCCGCCTGGGCGCGCCAGGCGCTCGGCCTGCCCGGGCAGCTGTTGGGGTGGTCGCCATGGCTGCAGCGCTATGCGCGCCGCCAGGCCGCCGACAAGTTGGCGCGTTTTCTCGCCAACCACCTCTGAACAAGCCGTGAGTCCACCGCCGATGGCCGAACTGCACGAATGGAGCGCGGCCGAGCTGTCGGCCGCCTATCGCCGCGGCGAGCTGTCGCCGGTGCAGGCCGCCGAGGCGGTGGTGGCGCACATCGCGCGCTGGGAGCCGCGGCTGCATGCGCTGTACGCCTACCAGCCCGAACAGGCGCTGGCCGCCGCGCGCGCCAGCGAGCAGCGCTGGCACCGCGGCGCACCGTTGTCGCCGCTGGACGGCGTGCCGGTGACGATCAAGGAGAACATCGCCACCCGCGGCACGCCGGTCCCGCTGGGCACCGCGGCCACCGAACTCGTGCCCGCGGCCGAGGATGCGCCGCCGGCGGCCCGCCTGGCCGAGGCGGGCTGTGTGCTGCTGGGCAAGACCACCATGCCCGACTACGGCATGCTGAGCTCGGGCCTGTCCACCTTTCACGCATTGGCGCGCAACCCGTGGGACCTGTCGAAGAACCCCGGCGGCAGCAGCGCCGGGGCCGGCGCGGCTGCCGCGGCCGGCTACGGCCCGCTGCACCTGGGCACCGACATCGGCGGCTCGATCCGCCTGCCCGCCGGCTGGTGCGGCGTGGTGGGGCTCAAGCCAAGCAACGGCCGCGTGCCGATCAAGCCGCCGTACATCGGCCGCGTGGCCGGCCCGATGACCCGCACCGTCACCGACGCCGCGCTGATGATGCAGGCGCTGGCGCGGCCCGACTGGCGCGACACGACGAGCCTGCCGCACCAGCCGATCGACTGGACCGACCTGGCCATCGACGTGAAGGGCCTGAAGCTCGGCCTGCTGCCAGACGCCGGCTGGGGCCTGCCGCTCGGCGCCGACATCCGTGCCGCCATCGAACGTGCAGCGCACCTGTTCGCGATGGCGGGCGCCGAGGTGGTGCCGCTGAAGCCCTTTCTCACCGAGGAAATGGCCGAAGGCATCAACCTGTTCTGGCGCGTGCGCAGCTGGATCGACATCAGCGCGCTGCCGGCGGCGCGGCGCGACAAGGTGCTGCCCTACATCCGCGATTGGGCGGCGATCGGCGAGCGCATCGGCACCGCGGCGCTGTTCCACGGCTTCAGCCAGATCGGCGCGCTGCGCGAGGCGGCGGTGGCGGCCTGCCAGCCGTTCGACTATGTGCTCGCGCCGGTGTCGCCGGTGGGCACCTACCCGGCCGAGTGGGCCAGCCCCACCAACGACCCGGCCACGACGATGCAGCACATCGGCTTCACGCTGCCGTACAACATGAGCGAGCAGCCGGCGGCCAGCGTGCCGTGTGCGCACGACGCGGCCGGGCTGCCGATCGGCCTGCAGATCATCGGCCGCAGGCATGACGACCTCGGCGTGCTGCGCCTGGCGCGGGCCTTCGAGCGGCTGCGCCCCGCCGATGCGTTGCGGCCGTGGCCGCAACCGCCGGCTGCGGCGGCGCCGGCGTCCGCGGCCTGACGCACCAGCGCGCTACAGTCGGCCGCCATGGCCTCTCACGACCTGCGCGGCAACCCCTGCGCCACGGCCAGCGCGGCAGCGCGTGATGCCGCCGAGCAGGCGTTGTGGCGCATGATGTCGTTCTACGACGTGCCGATCGCCGACCTCGACGCGGCCATCGCCGCCGACCCCGGCTGGGCGCTGCCGCACGTCATGAAGGCCGGCTTCCTGCTCAGCCTGACCGAGCCCGCGCTGGCGCCCGAAGCGGCCGGCCACCTCGAGCAGGCGCGCGCCCGGCTGGAGCATGCGGGCGCGCGCGAAAAGGTGCACCTCGAGGCCGTGCAGCAGGTGCTCGACGGCCGCTGGCACGTGGCCTGCCGCATCTGGGACGACTGGCTGGTCGAGCACCCGCGCGATGCGCTGGCGCTGCAGTGGGCGCAGCTGTGGGACTTCTACCGCGGCGACGCAGCCGGCCTGCGCGGCCGGCCGGCGCGCGCGCTGCCCGAGTGGGACGAGGGCGACCCGCTCTATGCGCATGTGCTGGCGCTGTACGCCTTCGGCCTGGAGGAAAGCCACCTGCAGCCGCAGGCCGAGGAAGTGGGGCGGCGCGCGCTTTCCATCGAGCCGCGCGCGCCGTGGGCCGTGCATGCCGTGGCGCACGTGATGGAGATGCAGGGTCGCTTCGAGGAAGGCGGTGCGTGGCTGCGCCAGCACCAGGGCGTGTGGGCCGAGGGCAACGGCTTCGCCGGCCACCTGTGGTGGCACAAGGCGCTGTTCCGGCTGGAGGCGCTGGACATCGCCGGCGTGCTGCGGCTGGTCGACAACCATCTCAGCGGCGAAGCGCTGCAGATCACGCTGCAGCGCGTGGATGCCGCGGCGATGCTCTGGCGGCTGCACCTGCTGGGCGAGGACGTTGCCGAACGCTGCGCCGCGCTGCTGGCCGGCTGGGACCTGGGCGGCAGCGGCTCGGCTCACGGGGTCGGGCAGGCCGCCGGCTACTACGCGTTCAACGACGTGCATGCGGTACTGGCCATGCTGGGTGCCGGCGAGCCGCACCGCGCCGAGGCCTGGGTGGCGCGCTGCGCCGAGCGGGCCATGTCGCCCGAGGACGCGCGCCGCACCAACCACCTGATGGCGCGCGAGGTCGGCCTGCCGCTGATGCGCGGGCTGCTGGCCTGGAAGCGCGGCGCGGCGGCCGCCGCCTGCGAGCAGATCTACCCGGTGCGCGCACTGGCGCAGCGCTTCGGCGGCAGCCATGCGCAGCGCGACCTCATCGACCTCACGCTGCTGGCCGCGGCCGCCGGCGGCGGCCACCGCGCGATGGGCCGCGCGCTGGTCAACGAGCGCCGCATGGCCAAGCCGGTGACGCCGCTGACCCGCCACTGGCTGGAAGCCCTCGGCGACGCGCAAGGAGAGCGGGCATGAGTGCGCGCGGCGCGCTGAACGTTGCAATGAATGCGTCGGGCCGCAGCGAAGCCCTCGCCCCGCAGCGCGCGGCGCGCGGGAGCGCCCGATGAGCGGCGTGAGCAAGGCGCAGGAAGAGCGCGAGAAGCGCCTCAAGCTCGTCGAGGACCACATCGGCCGGCACCTCGCCGAGAGCGAAAGGAGCGGCGAGCTGCAGCGCGCGCCCAGCTACGGCAAGCCGCTGGACTTCGGCGACGGCTACGAGCAGACGCCGGCCGAGCTGCGCATGCCGATGAAGGTTCTGAAGGACGCCGGCGTCATGCCGCCCGAGGTGGAGTTGATGCGTGAGATCGCGGCATTGCAGGCCGAACTGGACCTGTGCCTGACGCCGGAGACGCCCGAGACGCCCGAGGCGCCCAGGATGCCAAGGACGCCCGACGCGCCCGCACCAGAGGTTGCCGCGCTGAGCCGGACCCAGGTGCTGCGCCAACGCCTGGCCGACAAGCGCCAGGCGCTCGCGCTGCGGCTGGAGAAGCTGCGCGCCAGCAGCACCCTCTAGCTGCGGCGCCTGGCCGGGCGGGCGCCGGCTGCCGCCCCGGGTTTCCGGGCAGTCACCGGCTGCCGCCCCCGGTTTCCGGGCGGGCAATCCTGAGCACATCTGACGGGCTGGCCGCGGTCAAACCAGATTTGCGCCTCATGGCGGGGCCTTTTCGTGCCGATGGCGGTCGCGCCGGCCGGCATCGTTGCGCCGGCGTGACTTTGGGCACCGCCGGTCGCCGCCTCATCCGGCATCGCCGAGCCGAAGCCCGCGCCCATCAAGAAGGAACAAGACATGCAACAGTGGATTCGCAATCTGCGTCTGGCGCGCAAGTTCACGCTGATCGCCGCGCTGGCGCTGGCGTTGCTGGCCGTGCCCACGGTGCTCATCGTGAACAGCGAGGTCGCCACCATCGCCTTCGCGCGCTCGATGCGTTCGGGCATCGAGCCGGCGGAAGCCGCGTTGGGCGTGATCCAGATGACCCAGCAGCACCGCGGCCTGTCGGCGGTGCTGCTCGGCGGCAATGCGGCGACGCTGGCCAGGCAGCAGGCCAAGAGCGCCGAGGTCGACGCCCTGCTGGGCAAGCTGGTGCCGGTCGCCACCGCCCTGGACGCGAAACTCGGTGAGCAGGCCACCCGCATCGGCCAGGACTGGACCGCGCTGACCAACGCCGTCTCGGCCAGGAGCCTGGACGGGCCGGCGAGCTTCGCGCGCCACACCGCACTGTTGGCGTCGATGCTGCGGCTGCTGGACGACATTGCCGACCTCTCGGGCATCGCGCTCGACCCCGAAGGGGCCAGCTACTTCCTCGGCCAGGCCACACTCGGTTCGCTGCCGCACCTGACCGAGGCGATGGGCCAGCTGCGCGCCCGCGGCGCCGGGCTGCTTTCGCGAGGCGAAGCCAAGCCGGAGGAGAAGGCCACGCTGGCCGGCCTGATCGAGATCGCCCGCCTGCACTACGGCAAGGCGGCCGTGGCATTCGAGAAGTCGCGCCGCTACGACGCCGCGTTGACCGGCGCCGTCGGCGAGGCCAGCGCTTCGGCGCTGCGCGCCGCCGAGGAGCTGTTCAAGCTCGTCGATCAGGAGCTGGTGCGCGCCGACAAGCTCGCCTACCCGCCCGCGCAGTACGTCGAGGAGGCGACCAAGCGCATCGACGCCCAGTTCGCGCTGATCGACGGCGCCTTCAAGGCGCTGGCCAATGAGCTCCACGGGCGCGTGAACCGAAGCCAGAACACGCTCGCGGTCACGGCGCTGGCCATCGCGCTGCTGGGCAGCCTGGTCGCCTGGGTCACCTGGCTCGTGGCCCGCGGCACCGTGCAGTCGATGGCGCAGGCCGTCCAGGTAGCGCGTGCCGTCGCCGAGGGCGACCTCGGCTCTCGCGTGCAGGCCACCGCGCGCGACGAAGCCGGCCAGCTGCTGAATTCGCTGGGCGAGATGAACGCGCGGCTGGCCGGCCTCGTCGGCCAGGTGCGCAACGACGCCCAGAGCGTGGCCACCGCCAGCACGCAGATCGCGCAAGGCAACCAGGACCTGTCGCACCGCACCGAGCAGCAGGCCAGTGCGCTGCAGCAGACCGCCGCGACGATGGAGGAACTCTCCTCCACCGTGCGCAGCAACGCCGCCAACGCCCGTGAGGCCAACGCGCTGGCGCAATCGGCCAGCAGCGTGGCGCAGAAGGGCGGCAACGTCGTCGGCCAGGTCGTCGAGACGATGAGGGGCATCAACGAGAGCAGCCGCCGCATCGCCGAGATCATCGCGGTCATCGACGGCATCGCATTCCAGACCAACATCCTCGCGCTCAATGCGGCGGTGGAGGCGGCGCGGGCCGGCGAGCAGGGCCGCGGCTTCGCGGTCGTGGCCTCCGAGGTGCGCAGCCTCGCGCAGCGCAGCGCCGAGGCGGCGCGCGAGATCAAGACGCTCATCTCCACCAGCGTGGAGCGGGTCGAGCTGGGCAGCACGCAGGTGGGCGAGGCCGGCCAGACGATGCAGGAGATCGTCGCGGCGATCGAGCGCGTCACCGCGATCGTCGGCGAGATCAGCTCGGCCAGCGCCGAGCAGGCCCAGGGCGTGGGCCAGGTCGGCGCCGCGGTCACGCAGATGGACCAGGCCACGCAGCAGAACGCCGCGCTGGTGGAGCAGTCCACCGCCGCGGCCGAATCGCTGCGGCACCAGTCGCAGCGCCTGGTGCAGGCAGTGGCGGTGTTCAGGCTCGGGGGCACGCCGGCCGCGGCCGGCTGAGCGCACATCGCCAGCGCGCCCTGACCCCGGTGGCCGAAGGCGACGGCTGACCCTTCAGTTCAGACGTACGGCTGCGGCAGCTTCTCCACGGCGATGGCCTGCTGCACGGCCGGCCGCGCCAGCATGCGCTGCAGCCAAGGCCCGATGTGCGGATACTCGCGCGCTGGCGCGCTGCCGGCAAAGCCGCGGGTCCAGCGGCACAGCATGAAAGCGTAGGGGTCGAGCACGCTGTAGCCGGCGCCCAGGAACCACGGCCCGCCGTGGCCGGCCAAGAGGTCGTCGATCTGCCGCAGGCAGTCGCCCAGGCGGACCTGGGCGTGCGCCTTGACCTGGGCTGCGCCGGCGCCGTTGCCGGCGTCGACATAACGGTCGGAGTAGAAATACAGCGGCATCGTCGCCTGCATCGTGTCGGCCAGCCACAGGAGCCACTTGTAGAAGTGCGCGCGCTCGCGGCTGCCCGCCACCGCCGGCGCCAGCGCGGCCTGCGGGTGTGAATCGGCCAGGTGCAGCAGGATGGCCGCGGTCTCGTAGAGCACGAGGTCGCCGTCCACCAGCACCGGGATCAGCCCGTTCGGGTTGAGCTTCAGGTACTCGGGCGACTTGTGTGCGCCCTGCGCGCGGTCGACGAGTTGCAGCTCGAAGGGGATGCCCAGCTCGCGCAGCAGCACGTGTGGCGAAAAACTGGCATTGCTCGGGTAGTAGTGCAGCGTGATCATGGTGCAATCATCGCAGCGCAGCGCGGCGACCTGCGTTCGCGAAAACCCCGGAGGTACGCCCCTTGTCCGAATACAGCGCGAAACTCGTCTGGCAGCGTCAGCCGGGCGAGGCCTTCCACGACAACCGCTACAGCCGGCGCCACTTGATACGTTTCGATGGCGGGCTGGAAATGCCCGCGTCGTCGTCACCTTCGGTGGTGCCGTTGCCGCTGTCCGATGCAAGCGCCGTCGACCCCGAGGAGATGTTCGTCGCCTCGCTGTCGTCGTGCCACCTGCTGTGGTTCCTCTCCTTGGCCGCCGGGGCCGGCCACCGCGTCGAGCGCTACGAGGACGACGCCGCGGGCACGATGGCGCGCAACGCCGAAGGGCGCATCGCCATGACGCGCGTGGTGCTTCGGCCGCGGGTCACGTTCGTGCCCGGCACCGCGGCACCTGACGCCGGCGCGCTGCGGGCACTGCACCACCAGGCGCACGAGAAGTGCTTCATCGCCAATTCGGTGAAGACCGAGGTGATCTGCGAACCCAGGCTTTGATGCGGCAGGGGGCTGAAGGCGCAAGCCCTGAGCTTGCGCCGGCAGCGGTTCGACCGGATTTTCTGCCGTGAATGACGGGGTTATGGAGCGGGGTGCCTAGAATCCCGCCCGCCGAAGCTTTGCGATCGAAAACAGCAGGCGGGCCCGGCACCGGGTTTCTCGGGCGCATTTGCCGCGATGACACCAGGGCAAGGGAGCTCTTTGCAGTCAACCGTTCGGATAACCGATGACCAAGACGTATCAGCAGTACCTCAAGCAGATCCATGACCTCCAGGCCAAGGCCGAGAAGGCCCGCCGCGCGGAAGCCGAAGGCGTGATCACCCGCATTCGTGACGCCATTTCCCACTACGGCCTGACGGCCTCCGACCTCGGCCTTTCGGGCGGTGGCGGCAGCGCTGCACCCAAGGCCGCGCGCGGCAAGCCCGGCCGCAAGCCGGGGCGCCCGCGCAAGGTGGCCGCCCCCGCCGCTGGCGTGCGCAAGGTGGCGCCGAAGTACCGCGACGAGAACGGCAACACCTGGGCCGGCCGCGGCAAGAGGCCGGTGTGGCTGCGCGATGCGCTGGCCGGTGGCCGCAAGCTCGAAGACTTCGCGATCAAGTAACCGTCAATCGGCGCAGCCGGCGGGGCCCGCGCCGGCACGTTCGGCCGAGCGTGCAAAGGCCCGCCCGGCATGCGCGGCGGCAGCGTGGCTGGCGCTGTCCAGCCGCAGCACATCGCCCACCAGGCGCAGCCGGGCCTGCGCGGTGGGGCCGCCGTCGGTGGCGGCCCGCGTGCCGTCGATGCGGCCATCGAACACCACCACTGGCGCCGCGCGGCCGCGTTCTTCGAGCGTGGCCGAGAAGCGCTGGAAGCGCTGCTCCACGCGCAGGCGCAGCGTGCCGCTGCACCAGGTGCCATGCAGACGTGCCGGCACCACCCACAGCATCACGCGCGACTTCTTCTCGCGGCCGATGGCTTTTTCGGGCACCTCCAGCGTCAGCGAGCGGTCGGGCTGCCAGTCGCCAAGATCCCAGTCATGCGAGACGATGCGGGTGCCGGGGGCCAGCGCCAGCAGGCGCGGGCGCAGCTGCAGGTTGACCTCGGGCAGCAGATACATCGTGACCACCGTGGCGCGGTCGAGGTCGGTGACGAACAGGTCCTGCTCGCGAAACTCCACGCGTGCGGCCACGCCCGCGGCCTGCGCGCTGGCGCGGCTGCGGACCACCAGCTCGGGCACGATCTCCACGCCCAGGCCGCTGGCCCCGAAGCGGCGCGCGGCGGTGATGACGATGCGCCCGTCACCCGAGCCGAGGTCGACGACGTGATCGCCCGCGCCGACGCCGGCCAGTTCCAGCATGGCCATCGTCACGCGGTCGGGCGTGGTGATGAACGGCACCTCGTCCTGCGCCAGCGCGGGCGGCAAGCCGGCCCCCAGCGCCAGCAACGCGGCCCAGGCCCGGCTCACGAGAAACACGTGGCGCGCGGACTTGCACCGCGCTCGCTCTGCCGGGCCACGCGGCTGTCGCGGATGGAACCAACCGCCCCCGGTGGCCGCGGACGTCATGGCGCCGCGCACAGGCAATGCGTGGCCGCCACGAAGGGCCGCTGGCCGGTGGCCACCTCGGCCAGCCAACCGAGATCACCCAGCAGCTGGGCAGTCAGCGCCGGGCCCACCAGCGGGGCCGCGGCCGCCAGCATGGCTTCGGAGGCCGCCGCGCCGTCGGCGACACCGGCCCAGCGCGCCGCAGCGTCGTGAGAGAGCCCCAGCCGCTGCAGCCACCGCTGCAGGCGCCCGGGTTCCACTTCGATCCAGCGCAGCCGCGGCACGCGGCCCTCGGCCAGCTTGGCGCGCCTGGCGGCCGCGGCCACCGCATCGTCGAAGCTGCCCAGGCGGTCCACCAGCGACAGCGGCAGTGCGTCCTTGCCGCTCCACACGCGGCCCTGCGCCACCGCCTCGACCTTGTCGGGCGAGAGCTTTCGCGCCGTGGCCACGCGGCCGATGAAGTCGGTGTACAGGCCGTCGATCACCGTCTGCACCAGCGCCACCAGCCGCGGCTCGGGCGTGCGCTTCACGTCCATCGCGCCGGCCAGCCAGGTGGTGGCGGTGCCGGCGCCGCGGATGCCGACCTTGCCCAGCGCCTCTTCGGCGCTGGGCAGCATGCCCACCACGCCGATCGAGCCGGTGATGGTGGCCTCGTCGGCGATGACCTCGTCGGCGGCCAGCGAGATCCAGTAGCCGCCCGAGGCGGCCACGTCGCCCATCGACACCACCACCGGCTTGCCGGCCGCACGCGTGAGTTCGAGCTCGCGGCGCACCAGTTCGCTGCCGAAGGCGCTGCCGCCCGGCGAGTTGACGCGCAGCACCACGGCCTTCACGTCCTCGGCTTCGCGCGCCTTGCGGATCAGCTCGGCGGTGCTGAGGCCGCCGATCAGGCCCGGGCCGGTGCGTCCGTCGACGATCTCGCCTTGCGCGACGACCACGCCGACGATCTCGCTGCCCTCGGGCGCCGGCACATGGCGCGCCAGGTACTCGCCGAACGAGACCTGCCTGAACGTCTTGTTCTTCTCGTCGGCGGCGCCGCGTTCGATGAGTGCGGCGCGCATCTCGTCGCGGGTCTTGAGCGCATCGACCTGCTTGCCGTTCAGCGCGAACTTGGCGGTGTCGCCACCCACCGCCTGCAGGGCCCCGGGCAGGCTGTCGATGACGGCCGTGATGCTGCCGGCGGGCAGCTTGCGCGCGCGCTCGACGCCGGCCTGCCAGCTGGCCCACAGCGAGCCATACAGCGCGCGGTCGGACTCCACCGTCTCAGGGCTGGGGCCGCTGGCCGTGAAGGTCTCGGCGGCGTTCTTGTACCGGCCCGCGCGCACGACGTTGGCGCTCACGCCCAGGCGGTCGAAGGCCTCCTTGTAGTAGCTGCGCCAGCGGCCGTAGCCCTCGACCAGCACCATGCCCATTGGATGCAGCCACACCTCGCTGGCATGGGCAGCCAGGTAGTACTGGCGCTGGTCGTAGCCGCTGCCCCAGGCCACCACCTTCTTGCCCGTGGCCTTGAAGCGCTCGAGGCCGGCGGCCACCTCGCGCAGCGTGACGAGCCCGGTGCCCTGCAGGCCGTCGGTGAGCAGCAGCAGCTGCGTCACCTGCGGGTCGCGCGCGGCCGCATCGAGCCCCGCCAGCACGTCGCGCAACCGCAGGTGCGACTCGCCGCCCTGGCCGCGCAGCCTGTCCAGCGCCTGGCTGCGCGCGCCGCCGCCGCGGGCCTGGTCGACGATGCTGCCGGTCAGTTCGAGCACCAGGGTGGTCTTGTCGTGCAGCGTCGGGGTGCGCAGCCGCTGCCAGGCCCACAGAGCGGCGGCGGCGATCAGCGCCAGCAGCAGCAGGTTCAGCAGCAGGCGGCGCAGCCCGTCGAGCACGGCGACGAGGCCGCGCGCGGCACGCGCGACGAAGGAACGGGGGGTCTTGGGGGTCATGAAGCGCAAGCATAGCCAGCCGGTCGGTGGCGCGCGGCCGCCGCGACAAAGGCCGGCCCCACGCGGACGGCCGGCCGCCGGCGAGGGACCGAACACCCAACGGCGCGCGCAAGCGGCAACCGGCGGGCAGCGAACGGCGGGCAGCGAGCAGCAGGCGGCGATTGAGATACTTGGCGCGCCCGCACCCCGAGGACCGCGCCCCTTGCCGGGGGCACCCCGCCCTGGAACGTGCCGCAGCCACGCCGCCCCGGCGTTGCCGCCGAACCCGTGCCACCAGACAGCCTTGCCCCGATGCAATCGATCCTCGCCGTGACGGTGCCGTTCTTCGCCCTGGTGCTGGCGGGCTACCTCGCGGCGCGGCGGCACGTGCTGCCCGAAAGCGCGATCCCGGGCCTGAATGCCTTCGTCCTGTACTTCGCGTTGCCGTGCATGCTGTTCCGCTTCGGCAACAGCACGCCGGTGCTGGAGCTGCTCAACCCCTGGGCCTTCACGGTGTGGCTGGTCTCGGCGCTGCTGCTGGTGCTGGTGACGGTGGCGTTCTCGCGCAACCGGCGGGTGGGCCTGAAGGATGCGGCCTTCGGCGCGCTGGTGGCGGCATTCCCGAACACCGGCTTCATGGGCCTGCCGCTGATGGCCGCGCTGATGGGCCCGGCGGCCACCGCGCCGATGGTCACGACGATGCTGGTGGACCTGTTCGTCACGAGCTCGCTGTGCATCGCGCTGGCCGAGGCGGCCACCGCCGCCGCCGACCACGGCGCCGGGGCGCGCGCCGCGGCCGTGCGCGCGCTGCGCGGCGCGATCTCCAACCCGCTGCCGTGGGCCATCGCGCTGGGCGCGCTCGGCTCGGCGCTGGGCTTCAAGCTGGAGGGGCCGCCGGACACGGTGGTGCGGCTGCTGGCCGACGCCGCCACGCCGGTGGCGCTGTTCACCATCGGCGCGGTGCTGTACCGCGCCGGGCAGCATGTGCACGGGCGCACGGCCGCTGTCGACTTCGTGCCGGTGGCGCTGATCAAGCTGTTCCTGCACCCGCTCCTGGTGTTTGCGCTGGCCATGGCCGTGCGTGTGCTCGGCGCACCGCTCAGCGGCTTGCAGGTGGTGGTGCTCACGCTCACGGCCGCGCTGCCCAGCGCCAGCAACGTGTCGCTGCTGGCCGAGCGCTACGGCGCCGACAACGGCCGCATCGCCCGCATCATCATGACCAGCACCGTGCTGGCCTTCGTGAGCTTCAGCACGCTGGCCTGGCTGTTCGGCGTGCACCAGCGCGGCTGAGACGACGCCGCGGCGGCGCGGCGCGGCGCGGCAGCGCTCCCGTCCGGCGAACAGCGCTGTCTTCCCCCTCGACATCGAAGGACTGCCCGGCGCGCCGGTGCCGAGACTGGCGGCCTCGTGCGCGCGCCGACCGGTGGCCTGCGCACGCCTGCCGCAAGAGGTGCCTGGCGATGCCGTCTCTCAGAAACCCTGGCGCTGCTGCCGCGTCGCGGCGGCGGCCGCGTGCCGCCTTGTGGCTGGGCCTTGCGCTGGCTGGCCTGGCGGTGCCCGCCGCCCCGGCGCTGGCGCGATGCATCGACGAGGACAGCATCGAGGCGGCGGTGGCCCTGGGCTCCTCCTCGGGCTCGGCACCAGCTTCAGCGTCTTCAGCGGCTTCATCGTCTTCGTCGGCTTTAGCGTCTTCGGCGGCTTCGGCGCCCGGCCCGGCCGGCACCGAGCCCCGGCCGGGTCCCGACCCGCGCGGCAGCCTGCAGGCGCTGGTGCGCGACACCCTCGCGCGCAGCCACCAGGTGGGCGCGGCGCGGCTGCTGGCCGAGGCCGCCGAGGACGACCTGCGCGAGGCGCGTGCCGCCAAAAGCGTGCAGGCCTCGCTCGGCGCCGGCGCCGGGCCCGGCGGGTCGCAGTCGCTGGCCGGCACCGAGACCTCGGCGCTGCAGTGGCGCGGCTCGTTGAACGTCTCGCAACTGCTGTACGACGGCGGTCGCGTCGACCGCCTCGCCGATTGGCGCACGCAGCTGGCCGAGTCGGCCCGGCATGGCCAGATGAACCTGCAGGAGCAGCTGGCGCTGAACGCGGTGTCGCTGGCGCTGGAGCGCGGCCGCTACCGCCAGCATGCGCTGGTCTACGCCCAGTACGTGCGCAAGATGGGTTGCCTGGTGGAGGCGCTGGAGACCATCGTGCGCGCCGACCGCGGCCGCGGCAGCGAGCTGGTGCAGGCGCGCAAGTCGCTGCAGCAGGCCGAGATCTCGCTGGCGCAGTCGCAATCGCAGTTGCGGCAGGTGGAGGTGCGGCTGCGCCGGCTGGTGGGCGACAGCCTGCCCGGCGCCGAGGGCCTGTCCAGCCTGCTGCTGGCGGTGGAACCGCTGGAGCGGCTGGTGGCCGATGTCGAGCGGGCCAGCGAGATTGCCGCACTCACCGCGCAGGCGCACGCGGCGCAGCACTACGTGGACGCAGTGGCCGCCGGCGGCAAGCCGCAGGTCAGCTGGAGCATCAACGGCACGCAGTCCTATGGCCGCGGCGGCACCCAAGGGGCGGTGAAGAACGGCAGCTACGCCTTGGGCATCGCGGTCAGCATCCCGCTGCTCAACCCGGGGCTGGCGCCGGCCACCGATGCCGCGCGCAAGCGCGCCCGCGCCGCCGAGATGCAGCGCGCCGAAGCGCTGGAGGCGCGGCGCTTCCGCGTCGCCGAGGTGCATGAGCAGGCGCAGGCCAGCTTCGAACGCATGCGTCGCACGGCGGCCGTGCTGCGCGACTCGGAGCAGGTGCGCAACTCCACGCTGCAGCAGTGGCAGTACCTCGGTCGACGCAGCCTGTTCGACGTGATGGCCGCCGAGGCCGAGCACTTCAACCTGCGCGTGAGCTATGTCAACGCGCTGGTCGACGGGCAGCAGCTCAACGCCAACCTGCTGTCGCTGGGGCGCGGCGTGGGGGAATGGCTGCGCTGAGGCAGTTGGGGCGCCGCGTCGGCCCGCTCAGCCGACCTCGACGTCGAATTCGCGCAGCAGCGTCGGCTTGGGCATCGCGGGGCTTGCCGCCAGCGCCTCGGCCACCTCGTCCAGCGCCGGCAGGCGGCGGCCCAGCCAGGCCTCGGCGCGCGAGACGTCAAGCCCCGTGGCGTTGGCCCGGCGCGGGTGCTGGCGGGCCGGCCGCTGCGTGCGGCGCAGCTGATCGGGGCCGTGCCCCCCAGCGCGGATGAACGCCTCGACGAAGTCGGCCTGGCTCACCGCGTCGCGGCCGGCAACGTGCAGGCGACCCGTGACGCCGATGTCCACCAGGTCGAACACCGCTTCGGCCAGCTGGTGCGCCTCGATCGGGCTGGCCCACACGTCGGTACAGGCGTCGACCGGCTCGGCGCGCGCCAGGGCGGCAGCCACGCCTTCGACGAAGGTCGGCTGGCCGGCATGGCCGCGGAAGCCCGCCACATGCGTGCGCACCAGCAGGCAGCCGGGGTCGCGCAGCGCGAGCTGCTCGCCCTCGTGCCAGCTGCGTGCCAGCATGTTCGGCGGCTTGACCGGGGCCTCTTCGGCGTGGCGCAGGTTCTCGTTGGCGCTCCAATAGTGGTCGGTGCACACCTGCACCCAGGGCGTGCCGCTGCGCTGCGCCCACTCGGCCAGCAGCCCGGGCAGGCGGGCGTGCACCTCCATCGCCGCCATCGGGTCGGCTTCGGCGGCGCCGACGTCCGAGATGGCCGCGGCGTTGATCACCAGCGCCGGCGCCAGCGGCTTGAAGTAAGGCGCCAGGTCGGCCACGCGGGCCCAGTTCAGCCCGGGCACGCTGCGGCGCGAGAAGCCCAGTGTGCGCCAGCCGCGATCGGCGGCCACGCGCATCACGGCCTGGCCCAGCGTGCCGGCGTGGCCGAGCACGATCAGCGGGCCCTGGGCCGGGCTGGCCGGTGCCGAGGCGCGCAAGGCGGCGGGAGAGGCGGTCATGTCGTGGCTCCGGGGAAGAAGGCGGGAGTCGGCGGCGTGCGACGGCGTGCAGCGCGGGGGCGCTCTCACGCCGGGGCGTGATCGGCCACGGCCAGTTCCCGCTCGAACAAGTGATCGTGGGCGCCGGCCGCGCGGGCGTCCAGCGCGGCGCACTGGCGGGCCGCTTCGGCCAAGCGGGAGCGGCCGTCGTCGATGAATCGGCGCACGGTGGCCAGCGCCTCGGCGGGGCGCAGCGTGGGCAGCACGCCGTCGGCGACCAGCGGCAGGCACAGCTGCGGCATCGGCGGGCCGCGTTCGGCGGCCACGCGCAGCACCGGGGTGCCCGCATCGATGAAGGAGATCACCTCGGCGCCCGCGCGGCCCCACACGAGGGCCAGGTCGCAGGTGGGCGCCAGCTGCGCGGGTGCCTGCTCCATCGCGCCGGTCAACTCCTGCGCGGGCCAGGCCAGCGCGCTGCCGAGCACCACCACCGAGGCGGTGCCTGGCCGCGGACGCAGCAGCAGTTCCACACCGGCGGCCTGGCAGGTGGCGTGCAGCAGGCGGACGAAATCGGCCAGCCCCGGCACGTCGAACAGCTGCTGGCCTTCGCCGTCGAGGCTCTCGATCAGCAGGCACAGACGCTGCATGCGCGGCGCCGCCGTGGCGCCGAGGTTGCGCCGGGACATGCGGCCGGGTCCGCGCACGCGCCGCACCGGCACGGGCTGGCCCAGCAGGGTGCGCGCCACGCTGCCGTGGCCGGCCGCCTCGGCCACCACCACGCGCCGGCCGTGCGGCAGGCAGGCGGCCAGCGCGCCGTCGTGGGGCACCACGGTGACCGCCGCGCGCAGCCGCAGCGCCAGCGAGAACAGCGGGCCCAGCAGGCCGCTGTCCAGGTCGGAAAGCAGCAGCGGCGGCGCGGTGCCCGCTCCGAAGCGGGCGAACGCGCGCCTGAGCTGCAGGAAGTTCAGCGCCTGCCAGCGCGCGCGGGCGGCCCAGGCGGTGACCTGCTCCTCGCGGGCGCGCGGGCGCGGCAGCAGGTCGGCCACCAGCGGCTCGATGACCCGCACGACGCGCGCGCCGTAGTCGGCCACCTCGGCCTCGGCGGCCAGGCTGCTGCGCGCCACCTGCACGGTGGCGCCGCGCAGCAGCGGCAGGTCCCAGCAGGGGCTGGGCAGGTCCAGCGTGCGCACGTGCGAGCGCGCCACCTGCTCGGCCAGCCAGGCACGCTCGACATAACAGCCCGGCACATGGCTCACCAGTGTGGCGCCGCGCGCCAGCACCATCGACAGGGCGTGCGCGTCGAGCACCTGGTCCAGCGCGTCGGCGCGCGCGCTGCGCGCGTCGCGGTAGCGGTCGACGACCGCGAAGCGCGAAGCGTCGTGCGCCACCAGGTCGGCGCTGACGAACGAGTCGAAGTGCATCTGCTGCGCGTGGCGCGGGCGCATGAGACCGATGCGTCTTTCGGGGAAGCCCGCGGCCACCGCGCGCCCGATGAGGCGGGCCAGCGCAGCGCGGCGCAGCGCCGGGAAGAACAGGTTCACGTCCCAGCCGGCCAGCGTGAGGTCGCCGCCGCCCCACAGCCGTTCACGCTCGGCGGCCAGCTGCAGGTCCAGCAGCGTGGCGCGCGCCAGCGCCTCGCCGGCGGTGCGCGCGGCGGCGTCGGGGCCCAGGTGCAGCGGGCGGTACTCGTAGCGGTGCGAGCGCGTCAGGCCGCGCAGCGCGGCCTCCTCCAGCACCGCGGCGTCCACGAACAGCAGCCGCGCGCCGGCCAGCCGCGCCGGGGCGGCCGCGAGCCGGGCCACGTCGCTGGCCTGCAGCACCAGGATTGCCTCCACCGCCATGCAGCGAGTCTGGCCTGCAGGGGCGCCCCGGGATCGGCCGAGCAGGCGACGGTTTGGGCGCCTATTCGGCCACTTCGGCCAGCCGCTGCCGCGGCGAGTGCGGCAGGTCGGGCTGGCGCGGCGGGTCGGGGTGCACGCGGCCGATGCGGGCCGCAGGTGGGGCTTGCGGCCACCACGTCGCCCGTCGCCCGTCGCCCGTCGCCCGTCGCCCGTCGGCAGCCGCCCGGTGCCCACCGTCTGCTGACTGCGCGTGCGCGGCGGCCGCCCGGTCAGCGGGCCGCGGCCGAGGCGGGCAGGTCGATCGTCACGGTGGTTCCGCCGCCGACCCGGCTGGTCACGTCGACCTGGCCGGCGTGCAGTTCGACGATGCGCTGCACGATCGCCAGGCCCAGGCCCTTGCCGCCTTCGCCGCGCGACTTGTCGGTGCCGTGGCGGCCGCGAAAGTGGCGGTCGAACAGGTGGGCGAGGTCGTCGGCCGCGATGCCGCCGCCGGTGTCGCGCACGGTCAGGCGCACGAAGTCGAAGGCAGCGGCAGCGCCGCCGGGGCCGGCCACCGGCCCGCGCTGCGGGCGGGCGGCGAGCACCACCTCGCCACGGGGCGGCGTGTGGCGCAGCGCGTTGTCCAGCAAGTTGGCCAGCGCGCGTTCGAGAAGCTCCACATCGACTTCGGCGGCCAGCGGCTCGGCGGCAGGGCCGGCGCCGGCCGCCCCGAAGTCGCAGCGCAGCGCCACGCCCTGCGCTGCCGCGCGCTCGGCAAAGCGCACGGCGATGTCGTCGAGCATCTCGACCAGGTCGATGCGCGCCAGGCGCAGCCGGAAGCCGGCCTCGTCGAGCACCGCCAGGTCGCCCAGCGCCCGCACCAGGCGCGCCGCGCTGTGCGTGTTGCGCAGTGCCACCTCGACCAGGCGGCGGTCCTCGGCCGCGTCGGCCTGGGCACCGGGGCTGCCCACGTCTACCGCGCCGGCCGCCTGCCAGCGTCGCTGCAAGGTCTCGAGGCTGGCCGCCGCGGCCGTCAGCGGCGAGCGCAGGTCGTGCGACAGGTTGCTCACGCTCTCGCGCCGGAAGGCGTCGAGGCGGCGCAGGCGGTCCCATTGCGCGCGCAGCTTGCCCAGCAACGCCTGGAAGCCCATCTGCAGGCGGCCGAACTCGTCGTCGCGCAGGCGGCGCGGGCCGCTGGGGGAGGCCATCGCGGGCGGCGGCGCGGCCTCGTCGAAACCGGCCTGCGCGGCCGCGGCGACCTCGGCGCTGAGCACGGCCAGCGGCCGCGTGACCGCGGTGATGATCCACGCCGCAAGCAGAGAGGCCAGCAGCACCACGCCCAGCACCGGCCCGAGCGCCGGTCCGGCCAGATGCTCGGCCAGGCGCGCCAGCCGCGACGGCGGCAGGCCGGGCTTGCGACACACGAGGTACAGGTAGCCGGCCAGCGCCGGCCCGGGCCGGATCGACGGCTGCGCCAGCGCGCGCGCCGCGATGACCGCATCGTCTTCCATGTGTTCGGGGTCGTCGCCCATCACGTAGGCGGCGCCGCGCGCGGCGCGGGCCGGCGGCGGCCGCGCGCCGGGCGATGCGGCCGCCGACGGGGGCGCGGACACGGCCCCGGCCGCCGCGGCGGCCTGCTGCACCGGGGCCAGCGCCACCTGGAACCCCGCCGGCAGGGGCTTGGTGCCGGTGCTGGCGAGCACCGTGCCGTCAGGCGCCAGCAGGTACAGCTGAGTGTCCGGTTCGAACAGCAGCAGGCTTTTCATGAATGCGACGAAGCCTTCGGGGTCGCGCCGCTGTTGCGCCGGCAGGTCGTCGTGCAGCGCGACGACGCGGCCGAGGAAGGCGTCGGCCCGTGCGTAGGCGGCCTCGCGCTCGAAGCGCTCGAACGCCAGCGCCGTGGCCACCAGCACGCCCAGCGCCGTGGCCAGCCCGGTGAAGGCCACCGTCAGGGCCAGCCGCAGGCGCACCGAAAGGGTCGTCATCGGGGCTTGGCGTCAGCCGGTCGTTCGGGCCGATCAGCCCGGCGCATCGCGCATCTTGTAGCCCGCGCCGCGCACGGTGAGCACGAAGCGCGGGCGCATCGGGTCCTGCTCGACCTTGGCGCGCACGCGGTTGATGTGCGTGGTGACCGTGTGCTCGTAGCCCTCGTGCGAGTAGCCCCACACGGCGTCCAGCAACTGGGCGCGCGAGAACACGCGCCCGGGGTGGCTGGCGAAGTGCAGCAGCAGATCGAACTCCAGCGCGGTCAGCTCCAGCGGCCGCCCGGCCACGCGCGCCTCGCGGCGCGCCGGCTGGATCTCCAGCTCGCCGTTGCGCAGCACCGCCGCGGCACCCGCGCCGCCGGCATCGGCGCGCTGCGCGGCGCGCAGCAGCTCGGCGCGGCGCAGCAGCGCCTTCACGCGGGCCAGCAGCTCGGCCATCGAGAACGGCTTGGTCAGGTAGTCGTCGGCGCCCAGCTCCAGGCCGAGCACGCGGTCCAGCTCGGTGGCCTTGGCGGTGAGCATGAGGATCGGCGTGGCCCGCCCGCGCGCGCGCAGGGCCTTGCAGACTTCCAGCCCGTCCAGGCCCGGCATCATGAGGTCCAGCACCAGCAGGTCGCTGGCGCGCTCGGCCTGGCTTTGCAGCGCCGCGCGGCCGTCGGCCACCGCGTGCACCTCGTAGCCGGCGCCTTGCAGGTTCAGCGCGATCAGGTCGCGGATGTCGGCCTGGTCTTCGGCGACGACGATGTGCGCCGGCCCGGCCGGGGGCGAGAGCGCGGGAGGGTGGCTGTGGCTGGGGGCCATGCAGGTTCGGTCGCCGCTGGCGGGCCCGGCCTTACCGCCGCCGGCGTGGCGGCCGAGGGCGGGCTCCAGGGCGGGGCGGGCGAACCGCCAGCGCGATGTGATCTGGCTGTGAGGTTCGGTGAGACGGGCGCGAGGCGCGGCCGCAACAGTGTAGCCATCGCCTCACACACCGCCGGCCACGCTGCCGCCCCCCGCGCCATGACCGCCATCCTCCTCGCCGCCGAAGCCGCTGCCTGCCATTCGGCCCCGCCGTGCCCGGCGCCCGACTGGGCGGACCTGATCGAACACCGCCCGTCGCTGGTGCGGTTCGCGCGCCGGCGGCTGACCGACCCCTCGCTGGCCGAGGACCTGGTGCACGACGTGTTCGAGGCGGTGATCAGCGGCCGCGCGCGCTTCGACGGCCGCGCCTCGCTTCGCACCTGGCTCACGGCGATCCTCAAGCACAAGCTGGTGGACCACCTGCGGGCCAGCCGCGGCCACGACAGCCTCGATCAGGGT
Organism: Rubrivivax sp.; assembly: GCA_016789865.1. Taxonomy (GTDB): domain Bacteria; phylum Pseudomonadota; class Gammaproteobacteria; order Burkholderiales; family Burkholderiaceae_C; genus Rubrivivax. The sequence continues at coordinate 3,135 of JAEUPC010000164.1, read as the reverse complement.
TGGGACGATGGCGAGGAAGGCGCAGCCGTCGCGCCCGAGCTGGCGTGCCCGCAGCCGCGCCCGGACGAAGTGGCCGAGCAGCGCGAGCGGCTTGCGCGCACGCTGCGGCGCATCGAGGCGCTGCCGGGCACGCTGCGCGAGGCCTTCCGGCGCCGCGTGCTGGCCGACGAGGACAGCGCCGACGTGTGCCGGGCGATCGGCATCAGCGAGAACAACCTGTTCGTGCGCCTGCACCGCGCGCGGGCGCTGCTGATGGCGGCGTGAGGGCGGCCGGGAGCAGCCTTCGACAAGGTGGTGGCGCCGAGGACGCCGGGTGGTCGGCTCCGCGAATGTCCTTTTTCAGCGGCCCAGCTTCGCTGGACCCCTGAATGCATCCTTCATTTCGCTGCGCCGACCACCCGCCGTCCTCGGTGGCACCTTGGGTTGGTCTTCGTGAGCCGGGTCCCGACGCGGGTGCCGGATCGGGACGATGGGGTGCCCTGCGCAGCGAAATCAAGGGGGCATGCGGGGGACCGGCGAAGGCGGGCCGCCGTCAGGCAGGGGCAGTACTTGAACCGGACCCTACCCACTACGACCGCTTTCTCGCCGACGGGCAGGAGCGAAGTGGTGGCCAGGGGCGGAATCGAACCACCGACACGCGGATTTTCAATCCGCTGCTCTACCAACTGAGCTACCTGGCCACGAAAGCCCGGTCGGGCGACCGAGGCGCGGGAGTATAGCGGCGGCCCACCGCGGCACAGGGCGCGCCGGTCGCCCCGCCGGCGGTGCGGCCGTCAGCCGCCGTTGCGCTTGTTGCGCGCGAGGTCCACGCCCAGCTGCTTGAGCTTGCGGTAAAGGTGCGTGCGCTCCAGGCCGGTCTTCTCGGCCACGCGGGTCATCGAGCCGCCTTCCTTGGCCAGGTGGAACTCGAAGTAGCTCTTCTCGAATGCGTCGCGCGCCTCACGCAGCGGGCGGTCGAGGTCAAAGCTCTGCTCGGCCAGCGGGCCGCTGGGCACGAGCACCGGGGTCACGCTCAGCGCTGCGCCGGGCGCGAGCAGGCCGGCGTCGGCGCCGTCGGCGCGGACCGGGGTGCCGGCCGGGCTGCCGGGCGCCGCAGGCCCGGCGTGCGCGGTGGTCGCCGCACCGGTGCGCTGGCCGGGGCGGGCCAGCGCGGCATCGACGGCGCGCAGCAGCTTTTGCAGCGTGATCGGCTTTTCGAGGAACGCGCTGGCGCCGTACTTGGTGGCTTCGACGGCGGTGTCGATGGTGCCGTGGCCGCTCATCATGATCACCGGCATGGTCAGCAGGCCGGCGGCCGACCACTCCTTGAGCAGCGTGACGCCGTCGACATCGGGCATCCAGATGTCCAGCAGCACGAGATCGGGGCGGACCGCCTCGCGCGAGCGGCGCGCCTCGGAGGCGTTCTCGGCCAGCTCGATGGTGTGCCCTTCGTCGGCGAGGATCTCCGACAGCAGGGCACGGATGCCCAGTTCGTCGTCGACTACCAGAATCGTTGCCATGCGCTCAGTGTCCGGTCTGCGGTGCCTGACCGCACCGCGCGGGCCGGTCAGGCTGCCCGGGGCGCAGGGCCCGCGATGCAGGGGGTGACGTTGCGTTGAAGTCTTGCCGGTTCACTGGCGCAGCGCCGCGGTGGGGCCCGTGCCGGCCACGCCGGCGCCGCCTGCGGCAGCGCGGTCGGCGCCGGGTGCCGCCTTGGGTGGGGCGAAGTTCGAAAATGATAGCGAAACGCGCGCACCGGTCACCGGCGCATCGGGCTCGTTGCCCGCGCGCACGTTGGCCACGCGCAGCCGCGCACCGTGCTCGTCGGCGATCTTCTTGACCACCGCCAGGCCCAGCCCCGTGCCCTTGCTCTTGGTGGTGACGTAGGGCTCGAAGGCGCGCTTGAGCACGTTTTCGGCGAAGCCCGGCCCGTTGTCGATGACCGCCAACCGCACTTCGGCCAGCGTGCCGTCGGCGCCGCGCGCGCCGGAGGTGGCCAGCTCCACCAGGCCGTCGGGGCGGTCGGCCACCGCATCCAGCGCGTTCTGCACGAGGTTGTGGATCACCTGGCGCAGCTGCGTCGCGTCGCCGGCGATGGCCGGCAGCCCTTCGGCCAGGTGGGTGCGCAGCAGGCCGTTGTCCTGGGCCTGCCCATACAGCACCAGCACGTCGGCCACCAGCGCGTTCAGGTCCAGCGGCGACATCTGCGCCGAGGGCAGCCGCGCGTAGTCGCGAAACTCGTTGACCAGGCCCTGCATCGCGGCCACCTGCGCGACGATGGTGGCCACCGAGCGCTGCAGCAGCGCCTGGTCGGCCCCTTCGAGCTTGGGCCCGAGCTTGGCCAGCAACCGCTCGGCCGACAGCTGGATCGGCGTGAGCGGGTTCCTGATCTCGTGCGCCAGGCGCCGTGCCACCTCCGACCAGGCCGCCGAGCGCTGCGCCGAGACGACCTCGGTGATGTCGTCGAACACCACCAGCGTGGCGCCGAACGGCAGCCGTGCGCCACGCACCAGCAGCGACAGCGCGGAGCCCGCGGCGGCGCCGCCGCCACCACCCCCAGGCGTGCCGGGCTCGCCGCGCGCGAACTCGAAGCCGTCTTGCCAGTGGTCGCGCTCGCCGATCTCCGGGCTGTTGGCCAGCAGCGCGAAGCGCTGTTCGATGAACTGCGCGAAGGGCGTGAGCCCGGGCATCTCGGCCAGGTGCCGGCCGCGCACGCTGGCCAGCGGCCGCTGCAGGATGCGCGTGGCGCCGGGGTTCACGGTTTGCAGCAGGCCCTCGCGGTCGAACACCATCACGCCGGCCGACAGGGTGTCGAGGATGGTCTGCAGCCGTGTGCGCGCGTTCTCCAGCTGCAGCATGCCGCGCTGCACCTGCTCGCGTGCGTCGGCCACCTGCGCGGTCATGTCGGCGAAGCTGCGCGTCAGGCCGCCCAACTCGTCGCCCGAGCGGAACACCGGCGGCGCGGTGTAGTCGCCGGCGGTGACGCGCCGCACGCCTTCGGCCAGCAGGATCAGCGGGCGCGCCAGCTGGTTGCCCAGCACGATGGCCAGCAGCACCGCGCCGAACACCGCCAGCATCAGCGCCAGCGTCAGCGTGCCCACGTACATGCGGCGCAGGCTGTCGCGCGCCAGCGCGCGCTGCTGGTACTCGCTGTAG
>JAEUPC010000163.1 GCA_016789865.1 Rubrivivax sp. | reverse complement strand
CTGGTGTCGCGCAAGCATCTCCTGCAGCGCGTCGCCCGAAGCAAGCAGCGCGTCCACCATCGGCGGGGTGGCCTGCAGCTCATGGCGGCGCAGCTTGTCCAGCAGCGTCTCCATCTCGTGCGTCAGCTCGGCCACGTCGGCAAAGCCGAACGTCGCGGCGCCGCCCTTGACCGAGTGCGCGCAGCGGAAGATGGCGTTGAGTTCCTCGTCGTCGGCGTTGTCGACCTGCAGCTCCAGGAGCATGCGCTCCATGGCCTCGAGGTTCTCGCCGGCCTCCTCGAAGAAGACTTGGTAGAACTGCGACAGGTCGATGCCGGCGGACAGGTGGGCACCGGCGGTCTGGGGGTCGGCCATCGGAGGGCTCCTCGTTGCTTGGCGGGCGGGGCCGGGGGCGGCGCGCCCTAGCGGATGACCTTGCCGATGACCTCGATCAGCTTGGCCGGGTCGAACGGCTTGACCAGCCAGCCGGTGGCACCGGCGGCGCGGCCGGCCTGCTTCATCTGGTCGCTGCTCTCGGTGGTGAGGATGAGGATCGGCGTGGCCTTGAACTTGGGGTGCTCGCGCAGCTTCTTGGTCAGGCTGATGCCGTCCATGCGCGGCATGTTCTGGTCGGTGAGCACGAGGTTGAAGTCGCGCGCGGCCGCCTTCTCGTAGGCGTCCTGCCCGTCCACCGCCTCGACGACGTTGAAGCCGGCGTTCTTGAGCGTGAACGACACCATCTGGCGCATCGAGGCGCTGTCGTCGACGGCGAGGATGGAATGCATGCGGGTCTCCGGGGGCGGGCGGTCGAGGGGAAAGTTGGCGGCGGGCGGGTGGCGCGGGCGGGGCGAGGCGGGGCCGGGCGTCTAGAACAGCTCGATCGAGCCGGCGTCCATCTCGTCCTGCGTCACCGGGTTGGGGCGCAGCGGCATCTCTTCGATGACGGCTTCGCCGTCTTCGTCGCCGCCGAAGGCCTGGCTGGCCAGGCGGTCGGCACAGCTGCGCAGCCGCTTTCCGGTGTGTGTGATGAGCTGGCTGGCCATGTCCTGGAACTGCATCGCGGTGATGGCGCCGGCCAGGTGGGCCAGCGCCTGCTGCAGGTCGTCGCGGCCGGGCCCGGGCGGTTCGGTGGCCAGGCGCTGCTGCAGCTGTTTCATCTCGAGGCTGGCGCCGTGGAAATGCGCCATCAGCGAATCGCCGGCATCGGCCAGCAGCCGCTGCAGCCGGTCCAGGTCGTGGCCGGCCACCAGCAAGTGGTCTTGCAGGTCGGCAGCCAGCACCGGCGGCAGGCCGCCTTCGGGGCCGGCTGGGGCGATGGGGTCGTCGGGGGCGTCGGCAGCAAGCATCGGGTGCGCGAGGGTCAAGGGTCGGCGGGGCCGATTCCCAGGGTGACCACGACGGACCCGGGGTGCGACCGTCCAGGCATTTTCGGCAGGGGGGGTGGGCACATTGAGCCGAACTTGGAGGCGATTGCCGGCCATTTCGACGCAGCGGCGGCCGGCCGCACGCGCCACGCCGGTGCGTGCTTTGCCATACTGGCCGCCATGTCGGGTGACAGAGTTCCTGCTTCGGCGCGCCACGGTGGCGGCAACGGTGGCGGCACCGGCGGCTCGCCCGCGGGCCGCCTGCCCGGCCGTCATGCGGTCCAAGGGCCGGCCAGCGGGCCGGCGGGCGCAGCGGCCAACGGCTTGCGCGTCGGCCAGCGCGTGCCGGCGCGCGGCCGCGTCTGCCAGGTGCTGCATCTGGAGGACTCGCCGCTGGACCACGAGCTGGCCTTGGCGTATCTCGACCGGGCGGGCCTCAGGGTGCAGTCGCGGCGGGTCGAGACGCGCGACGAATTCACGCGCGCGCTGGGCGAGCCGTGGGACGTGGTGCTGTCGGACTACAACCTGCCCGGCTTCTCGGGCCTGGAGGCGCTGGCCCTGCTGCGCCAGCGCGGCATGGAGCTGCCGTTCATCCTGGTGTCGGGCCTGATCGGCGAGGACACGGCCGTGGAGGCCATGCGCAACGGCGCCAACGATTACCTGCTGAAGAACAACCTGGCGCGGCTGGCGCCGGCGGTGGAGCACGCGATGGCGGCCACCGAGGCGCAGCGCGCACGCGCCGAGGCCGACCGCCAGCTGGCGGCGTCGCGCCAGCGCCTGTCGGAACTCGCCCAGCACCTGCAGACCAGCGTGGAGGCCGAGCGCCACGCCATCGCGCGCGAGATCCACGACGACGTGGGCGGCTCGCTGACCGCGCTGCGCTTCGAGCTCGACTGGGTGCGCCGCCACGCCGCCGAGCCGGCCGTGCAGCAGCGCGTGGCCAGCGCCCTGGAGCTGCTCACGCATGCCACGCAGGCCAGCCAGCGCATCATGCAGAACCTGCGGCCGGCGATCCTGGAGCAGGGGCTGGTGGCCGCGCTGCAGTGGATGGCGCAGGGCTTCGAGAAGCGCACCGGCGCGCGCTGCACGTTCCGTTCCAGCCACGAGCGCATGACGCTGCCCCCGCTGGTGCCGGTGGTGGCCTACCGCACCGCACAGGAGGCGCTGACCAACGTCAGCAAGCATGCCGGCGCCAGCCGCGTGTCGATGGACCTGTCGCTCGGGCGCGGCGTGCTGTCGCTGGAGATCAGCGACAACGGCCGCGGCATCTCGCAGACCGACCTGGCCAAGTCGAACAGCTTCGGCATCCGCGGCCTGCACGAACGCGCTTCCACGGTGGGCGGCTGGGTGGAGGTCAGCCGCGGCGACGAGGGCCCGCATGGCGGCCCGTACGGCATCGGCCGCGGCACCACGCTCATCCTGTCGGTGCCCGTGCAGTCGCCCGAGGATGCCGGCACCTGGAGCGGGCGCAGCCGGCCTGACGACGCCGAAGAGGAAGTCTGGTCGACCCGGTATTGACGCCCTTCGCCGCCAGCGCCCTGGGCGCCTCGCCTTCGCCACCGGCCGGGCGGCGCCCCGGACTGCCGCGCGCCACCGGCCACCCGGCACCGCCCTGGCACGCGGGTCGCCGGGTCAGGTTGGGGATTGGCACCGGGGGTCGCTTTCCTGCACCGTCTGCACACGCACCATGATCGATGTCATTCTTTGCGACGACCACGCGCTCATCCGGCGCGGCATCCGCGACACGCTGCTGGACGCCAGCGACATCCGCGTCGTCGGCGAGGCCTCCGACTATGGCGAGCTGCGCTCGCTGATGCGCAACCTGGGCCAGGGGCGCGCCGCGCCG
>JAEUPC010000161.1 GCA_016789865.1 Rubrivivax sp. | reverse complement strand
GGCCTTCTTCTCGACCTGGTCGAGCGCGCCGTAGATGATGCGCTCGGCCACGGCCTTCTTGCCGGACTCCATGATGACGTTCATGAACTTGCTGAGATCGACCGAGCCGAACTTGGGGTCGGGCAGGATCTCGCGCTTGGGTACTTCGCGACGACGTGGCATGGGAACACTTCCTTCTTGCTTCAGTTGACGCGCCCCGGCACCGCTGCCTGGGCACATCGCGAAAGACCACGACGGACGGGTCTTTCACTTACTGGCGGGAACCCCGATGGCCCCGCCTCAAAAAACGCTTGGCCGGCCTTCAGGCCGGCTGTCGTGTCTGCCGCAGGCGCTACGCCTTCTTCGGGCGCTTGGCGCCGTACTTCGAGCGCGATTGCTTGCGGTCCTTCACCCCTTGCAGGTCGAGCGAGCCGCGCACGATGTGGTAGCGCACGCCGGGCAGGTCCTTCACGCGGCCGCCGCGCACGAGCACCACGCTGTGCTCCTGCAGGTTGTGGCCTTCGCCGCCGATATAGGAGATGACCTCGAAGCCGTTGGTCAGGCGCACCTTGGCCACCTTGCGCAGCGCCGAGTTCGGCTTCTTCGGGGTGGTGGTGTAGACGCGTGTGCAGACGCCGCGGCGCTGCGGGCTGTTCTGCATGGCCGGCGACTTGGACTTGGTCACCTCGGCCTGGCGGCCCTGACGCACGAGCTGGTTGATGGTGGGCATGGGGTCGGATCCTGGCGCTGCCGCGCCGAAGGAAGATGTTGTCGGGTCGGCCCGGCATGTACGGTCGCATGCCGGCGTCTGCAGCACCCCCGCCCGTGGCGCCTCGGAAAGGCTCGCGCGGCGCGGGCTTGTGGAGGGTGTGCGGGGATGAAAAGCCCGCCATTATATGGGCCTGCAGGTCACACGCAAGGCACGCCCGTTGAAGACGCCCACGCCCGCCGCGTCAGGCGCGCTCCCTGTTGCCGTCCTGGACACCAACGCGGTGCTCGACGCGTGGCTGTTCGAGGCCCCGGCGGCGCGTGCGCTGCGCCTGGTCATCGAGTCTTCGCGGCTGCGCTGGGAGGCCACCGAGCCGATGCTGAACGAGCTGGCGTCGGTGCTGGCCCGGCCGATCGGGCATCGCTGGGAGGGCCGGCGCGAGGCCGTGCGGGCGATCGACTGGCAACGCTGGGCCCGGTTGGTCCCCATCCCGCCACCGTGCGCCGCGGGTTGGCGGTGCGCCGATCCCGATGACCAGAAGTTCCTGGACCTGGCGCTGCATGCCCGCGCCGACTGGCTGATTTCGCGCGACTGGGCCCTGCTGCGTTTGCGGCGCCGCGCGTCCGCGGTCGGTGTGTGCATCGTCGGGCCCGAGGGTTGGCTGGCACCTCCCGAACGCGACGCCGACCTCCCAAACCTCATCGATGCCGCGCCGCCGACCGGCCTCGTGGCCTCCTGATCTCCCGGCACGCCGGCAGCCCTGGGGCCCCTGGGCCGGTTCCGCGGTCGCCCCCTTCTCGGCTCGCAGCGGGTTGGGCAGGGAAAGGCAAAGGGGCCGCGGCTGCGGCCCCTTGCGTGAACCGACGGCAGCCACCAGGCCGCCGCCGAAGCCGCTTTCAGTCGTCGCCGCCCTCGGCCGGCTGCGCCGCGGCGTGCTCGGCATCCACCTGCGCCATCTGCACCGCGGCCAGCTCTTCGGCTTCCTGCAGCGCGATCGCGCGGCGCTCGCTCTCGTCCATCGCCTCCTTGACCTTGCGCGCCTCGTGGAAAGCCATGCCGGTGCCTGCGGGGATGAGCCGGCCGACGATGACGTTCTCCTTCAGGCCGCGCAGCTCGTCGCGCTTGCCCATGATGGCCGCTTCGGTGAGGACGCGTGTGGTCTCCTGGAACGACGCGGCGGAGATGAACGAATCGGTGGACAGCGACGCCTTCGTGATGCCCAGCAGCACATCGTTGTGCGTGGCCGGGATCTTGCCCTCGCCGCGCAGGCGGTCGTTGGTGTCCAGCAGCTCGCTGCGCTCCACCTGCTCGCCGGCGATGTAGGCGCTGTCGCCGGGGTTGGCAATGGCCACGCGGCGCAGCATCTGGCGCACGATCACCTCGATGTGCTTGTCGTTGATCTTCACGCCCTGCAGGCGATAGACGTCTTGCACCTCGTCGACGATGTAGCGTGCCAGTTCCTCGATGCCCAGCAGCCGCAGGATGTCCTGCGGGTCGGCCGAGCCGTCGACCACCAGTTCACCGCGGTTGACCACCTGGCCTTCGTGCACGAGGATATTCTTCTCCTTGGCCACAAGCTCTTCGTGCACCTTGCCCTCGGGGTCGGTGATCTGCAGCCGGTTCTTGCCCTTGGTCTCCTTGCCGAAGCTCACGGTTCCGGTGACCTCGGCCAGCGTGCCCACGTCCTTCGGTGAACGCGCTTCGAACAGCTCGGCCACGCGCGGCAGACCGCCGGTGATGTCGCGCGTCTTCTGGCCTTCCATCGGGATGCGTGCCAGCACTTCGCCCGGCGTCAGGTCTTGCCCGTCGCGCACCTGGATCAGCGCACCGATCGGGAAGCCGATCGTCACCGCGTGGTCGGTGCCCGGAATCTTCACCTCGATGCCGGCGGCGTCCAGCAGCTTGACCTGCGGGCGCACCACCTTGGCCGAGCCCCGGCGCTTGGGGTCGATGACCACCAGCGTGGACAGGCCCGTCACCTCGTCGACCTGCTTGGCGACGGTGACGCCCTCCTCGACGTTCTCGAACTTCGCGCGACCGGCGAACTCGGTGATGATGGGCCGCGTCAGCGGGTCCCAGTTGGCCAGCACGGTGCCGGCCTTCACGGCCTGGTCGGGCTTGACGTTCAGCGTGGCGCCGTAGGGGAGCTTGTGGCGCTCGCGCTCGCGGCCGTGCTGGTCGGCAATGATGATCTCGCCGGACCGCGCGATGACCACCAACTCGCCCTTGCTGCCGTCCTTGCCGCTCTTGGCGTTCATCACGTAGCGCATCGTCGAGTTGAACGTGACGATGCCGTCGCTCTTGGCCTCGACGCTGCTGGCCACCGCGGCTCGCGAGGCCGCACCACCGATGTGGAAGGTGCGCATCGTCAGCTGGGTGCCGGGCTCGCCGATCGACTGCGCGGCGATCACGCCCACCGCCTCGCCCACGTTGACCAGGCCGCCGCGGCCGAGGTCGCGCCCGTAGCACTTGCTGCACAGGCCGAAGCGTGTGTCGCAGGTGAGCGGGGTGCGCACCTTCACCTCGTCGGCGCCGGCGGCCTCGAGCAGGTCCATCGCGTCTTCGTCGAGCATCTCGCCGGCGCCGATGATGGCTTCCTGCGTCTCCGGGTGCAGCACTTCGATCGCGGTCACGCGGCCGAGGATGCGGTCGCGCAGGCTCTCGATGACTTCACCGCCTTCGACCAGCGCGCGCATGTTCATGCCGTGCTGCGTGCCGCAGTCCTCCTCGGTGACGACGAGGTCCTGCGTCACGTCCACCAGGCGGCGCGTGAGGTAGCCCGAGTTGGCGGTCTTCAGCGCCGTGTCCGCCAGGCCCTTGCGGGCGCCGTGCGTGGAGATGAAGTACTGCAGGACGTTCAGACCCTCGCGGAAGTTCGCGGTGATCGGCGTCTCGATGATGGAGCCGTCGGGCTTGGCCATCAGGCCGCGCATGCCGGCCAGCTGGCGGATCTGCGCCGCCGAACCCCGCGCACCCGAGTCGGCCATCATGTAGATCGAGTTGAAGCTCTCCTGCTCCACCGTCTTGCCGTTGCGGTCGATCACCTTCTCCTTGGAGAGCTGGCCCATCATGACCTTGCCGACCTCGTCGCCGGTCTTGCCCCAGATGTCGACCACCTTGTTGTAGCGCTCGCCGGCGGTGACGAGACCCGAGACATACTGCTGCTCGATCTCCTTGACCTCCTTCTCGGCGCGCTCGATCAGGCCGGGCTTCTCCTTGGGCACCAGCATGTCGTCGATGGCGATCGAGATGCCGGCGCGCGTGGCCAGGCGGAAGCCCGCCTGCAGCAGCCGGTCGGCGAAAACCACCGTGTCCTTCAGGCCGCACTTGCGGAAGCTCGCGTTGATCAGACGCGAGATCTCCTTCTTCTTCAATGCCTTGTTGATGAGCGCGAAGGGCAGTCCCTTGGGCAGGATCTCCGACAGCAGCGCGCGGCCCACGGTGGTGTCCACCAGCTTGGTCTCGGACACCAGGTCGCCCGTCACCTTGTCGCGGGCGTACTCGGTCAGCATCACGTTGACCCTGGCCGTGATCTCCACCGCCTCGTTGTCCAGCGCGCGATGCAGCTCCAGCAGGTCGGCGAAGATCATGCCTTCGCCCTTGCCGTTGATGCGTTCGCGCGTGGCGTAGTACAGGCCCAGCACCACGTCCTGGCTCGGCACGATCGAAGGCTCGCCCGAGGCCGGGAACAGCACGTTGTTGGAAGCCAGCATCAGCACGCGCGCTTCCATCTGCGCTTCGATGCTGAGCGGCACGTGCACGGCCATCTGGTCGCCGTCGAAGTCGGCGTTGAACGCCGAGCACACCAGCGGGTGCAGCTGGATCGCCTTGCCTTCGATGAGCACCGGCTCGAACGCCTGGATGCCCAGGCGGTGCAGCGTCGGCGCGCGGTTCAGCAGGATCGGGTGCTCCTTGATCACCTCCTCCAGGATGTCCCACACCACCGGTGTGCCGCTCTCGACTTCCTTCTTCGCCGCCTTGATGGTGGTGGCGATGCCCATCGCCTCCAGCCGGCTGAAGATGAAGGGCTTGAACAGCTCGATGGCCATCAGCTTGGGCAGGCCGCACTGGTGCAGCTTGAGCGTGGGGCCCACGACGATGACCGAACGGCCCGAGTAATCGACGCGCTTGCCCAGCAGGTTCTGGCGGAAGCGGCCGCTCTTGCCCTTGATCATGTCGGCCAGCGACTTCAGCGCGCGCTTGTTGGCGCCGGTCATCGCCTTGCCGCGGCGGCCGTTGTCCAGCAGCGAGTCCACCGCCTCCTGCAGCATGCGCTTCTCGTTGCGCACGATGATCTCGGGCGCCTTCAGCTCCAGCAGGCGCGCGAGCCGGTTGTTGCGGTTGATGACGCGGCGATAGAGGTCGTTCAGGTCGCTCGTGGCGAAGCGGCCACCGTCCAGCGGGACGAGGGGGCGCAGGTCCGGCGGCAGCACCGGCAGCACCTCCAGCACCATCCAGCTGGGCTTGATGCCGCTCTTCTTGAACGCCTCCAGCACCTTCAGCCGCTTGCTGTTCTTCTTGATCTTCAGCTCGCTGCCGGTCATGTCGTTGCGCAGCTTGTCGATCTCGACATCGGCGTCGAGCTCTTCCAGCAGGCGCTTGATGCCCTCGGCACCCATCAGCGCGGTGAACTCGTCACCGTACTCGGCATGCTTGGCCTCGAAGTCGTCCTCGGTCATGATGCCGAACTTCTTCAGCGGCGTCATGCCGGGGTCGACGACCACGTACGCCTCGAAGTACAGCACGCGCTCGATGTCGCGCAGCGTCATGTCGAGCACCAGGCCCAGGCGGCTGGGCAGGCTCTTCAGGAACCAGATGTGCGCGCAGGGTGCCGCCAGGTCGATGTGACCCATGCGCTCGCGGCGCACCTTGGTCTGCGTGACCTCGACGCCGCACTTCTCGCAAATGACGCCGCGGTGCTTCAGGCGCTTGTACTTGCCGCACAGGCACTCGTAGTCCTTGATCGGCCCGAAGATCTTGGCGCAGAACAGGCCATCGCGCTCCGGCTTGAAGGTCCGGTAGTTGATGGTCTCGGGTTTCTTCACCTCGCCGAACGACCAGCTGCGGATCTTGTCCGGGCTCGCTAGGCCGATCTTGATGGCATCGAAATGCTCATCGGGGGTGAATTGCTTGAAAAGGTCGAGCAGTCCCTTCATGGGGTTCTCCTAGATCCTGAGTTCGGTGGCACGGCGCAGCCAAGCGGCCGCCGCAGACCCGGCCTTGCCGGTCCACTGGCGGCGCCCCCTCGAGGGGAGGGCGCCGAAGGCGCTTCTGGGGTGGGCCATCAGTTCTTCTCGAGTTCGATGTCGATGCCCAAGGAGCGGATCTCCTTGACCAGGACATTGAACGACTCCGGCATGCCGGCCTCGATGGCGTGCTCGCCCTTGACGATGTTTTCGTAGACCTTGGTGCGGCCGTTCACGTCGTCGGACTTGACGGTGAGCATCTCCTGCAGCACGTAGCTCGCGCCGTAGGCCTCCAGCGCCCACACCTCCATCTCGCCGAAGCGCTGGCCGCCGAACTGCGCCTTGCCGCCCAGCGGCTGCTGGGTGACCAGGCTGTAGGGGCCCGTGGAGCGCGCGTGCATCTTGTCATCCACCAGGTGGTGCAGCTTCAGCACGTGCATGTAGCCCACGGTCACCGGGCGCTCGAAGGCCTCACCGGTGCGGCCGTCGAACAGCGTGGCCTGCGTGCGGGTGGACGTGAGGCCCTTGCGCGCCGCGATGTCGTCGGGGAACGCCAGCTTGAGCATGCCGCGGATCTCGGTCTCGGCGGCACCGTCGAACACCGGGGTCGCGAACGGCACGCCACTCTCCAGATGGCCGGCCATCGCCGTGATTTCGCCGTCGTCCATCTGGTCAAGCTGCTCGGTGCGGCCGCCGCTCTTGTTGTAGAGCTCGTCCAGGAACCTGCGCATCTCGGTGGCCGAGGCCTGCTGCTGCAGCATGTCGCCGATGCGTTGGCCGATGCCCTTGCCGGCCCAGCCCAGGTGCACTTCGAGCACCTGGCCGACGTTCATCCGCGAAGGCACGCCCAGCGGGTTGAGCACGATGTCCACCGGCGTGCCGTCGGTCATGTAGGGCATGTCCTCGACCGCCACGATCTTGGACACCACGCCCTTGTTGCCGTGGCGGCCGGCCATCTTGTCGCCGGGTTGCAGGCGGCGCTTGACGGCCAGGTACACCTTCACCATCTTCAGCACGCCGGCAGGCAGTTCGTCGCCCTGCGTGAGCTTCTTGCGCTTTTCTTCGAACGCCAGGTCGAAGCTGTGGCGCGTCTGGTCGAGGCCGTTCTTGATGCTCTCCAGCTGATTGGCGAGGTCTTCGTCGCCGGGCCGCACGTCGAACCAGTGGTACTTGTCGACGCTGTCGAGGTACTCCTTGGTGATGACCGTGCCCTTGACGATCTTCTGCGGGCCGCCGTTGGCCGGCTTGCCGACGAGCAGCTTCTCGATGCGCTCGAAGGCGTCGGCCTCGACGATGCGCAGCTGGTCGTTGAGGTCCAGGCGGAAGCGCTTCAACTCGTCGTCGATGATCTGCTGCGCCCGCTTGTCGCGCTGGATGCCTTCGCGCGTGTAGACCTGCACGTCGATGACGGTGCCGCTGGTGCCCTGGTCGACGCGCAGCGACGTGTCCTTCACGTCGCTGGCCTTCTCGCCGAAGATGGCGCGCAGCAGCTTTTCTTCCGGCGTCAGCGTCGTCTCGCCCTTGGGCGTCACCTTGCCCACCAGCACGTCGCCGGGGTTCACTTCGGCGCCGATGTAGACGATGCCGCTCTCGTCCAGGCGCGCCAGCTGCTGCTCGCTGAGGTTGGGGATGTCGCGCGTGATCTCCTCGCTGCCCAGCTTGGTGTCGCGGGCCATCACCACCAGCTCCTCGATGTGGATGCTGGTGTAGCGGTCTTCGGCGACGACGCGCTCGCTGATCAGGATGGAGTCTTCGAAGTTGTAGCCGTTCCAGGGCATGAAGGCCACGAGCATGTTCTGCCCGAGCGCCAGCTCGCCGAGGTCGGTGCTGGCGCCGTCGGCGATCACGTCACCCTTGGCCAGCTTGTCACCGCGCTTGACGATCGGGCGCTGGTGGATGTTCGTGTCCTGGTTGCTGCGCTGGTACTTGATGAGGTTGTAGATGTCGACGCCGACTTCGCCCGCGACCGTTTCCGCGTCGTTGACGCGGATGACGATGCGGTTGGTGTCGACGTAGTCCACCACGCCGCCGCGGCGGGCGGTGACCACCGTGCCGCTGTCGACCGCGGCCACGCGCTCCACGCCCGTGCCCACCAGCGCCTTCTCGGGGCGCAGCACGGGCACGGCCTGGCGCTGCATGTTGGCGCCCATCAGCGCGCGGTTGGCGTCGTCGTGCTCGAGGAACGGCACCAGCGAGGCGGCCACCGAGACGATCTGCGTGGGCGCCACGTCCATGTACTGCACGCGCTCGGGGCTGAGCAGCACCGACTCGCCCTTCTCGCGGGCGCTCACCAGCTCATCGATCAGCTTGCCGTCCTTGTCCAGGCTGGCGTTGGCCTGGGCGATGACGTACTTGCCTTCTTCGATGGCGCTCAGATAGTCGATCTGATTGGTCACCTTGCCGTCGTTCACGCGGCGGTAGGGCGTCTCGAGGAAGCCGTACTCGTTGAGCTGCGCGTACAGCGCCAGCGAGTTGATGAGGCCGATGTTCGGGCCTTCGGGCGTCTCGATCGGGCACACGCGCCCGTAGTGCGTGGGGTGCACGTCGCGCACCTCGAAGCCGGCACGCTCGCGCGTCAGTCCGCCCGGGCCCAGGGCCGAGACGCGCCGCTTGTGCGTGATCTCGGACAGCGGGTTGGTCTGGTCCATGAACTGCGACAGCTGCGACGCGCCGAAGAACTCCTTGAGCGCCGCGGAAATCGGCTTGGAGTTGATCAGGTCGTGCGGCATCAGCGGCTCCTGCTCGGCCTGGCCCAGGCGCTCCTTCACCGCCTTCTCGATGCGCGCCAGACCCGAGCGGTACTGGTTCTCGGCCAGCTCGCCCACGCAGCGCACGCGGCGGTTGCCGAGGTGGTCGATGTCGTCGACGTCGCCGTTGCCGTTGCGCAGCTCGACGAGGATCTTCACCACGTCGAGGATGTCCTCGTTGGACAGCGTCATCGCGCCTTCGGGCGTGTCGCGGCCTACACGGGCGTTGAACTTCATGCGGCCGACGCGGCTGAGGTCGTACGTGTCGGCGCTGTAGAAGAGGCGGTGGAAGAGCGCTTCCACGGCGTCTTCGGTGGGCGGCTCGCCAGGGCGCATCATGCGGTAGATGGCCACACGAGCGGCCAGCTGGTCGGCCGTCTCGTCGATGGTCAGCGTCTGGCTGATGTAGGCGCCCTGGTTCAACTCATTGGTGAACAGGCAAGGCAGCTCCTTGATGCCGGCAGCCCGCAGCTTCTTCAGCAGCGCCTCGGTGACCTCGTCATTGGCCTTGGCGACGATTTCACCGGTGTCGGCATCGACCAGGTTGCGCGCCACCACGCGGCCGACGAGGAAGTCCTCGGGCGCCGAGAGGAAGGTCGTGCCGCTTTGCTCCAGCTGCTTGATGTGGCGCGCGGTGATGCGCTTGTCCTTCTCGACGATGACCTTGCCTTCGCGGTCGGTCAGGTCGAAACGCGCGACTTCGCCCTTCAGGCGCTCGGGAACGAGTTCGAGCTGCGCGCCGGCGTCCATCAGCCTGAAGTTGTCGAAGACGAAGAAGTGGGAGAGGATCTGCTCGGGGTTCAGGCCGATCGCCTTGAGCAGGATCGTCACCGGCATCTTGCGGCGCCGGTCGACACGGAAGTACAGGATGTCCTTCGGGTCGAACTCGAAGTCGATCCACGAGCCACGATAGGGGATGATGCGGGCGCTGAAGAGCAGCTTGCCGCTGCTGTGCGTCTTGCCCTTGTCGTGCTCGAAGAACACGCCTGGGCTGCGGTGCAGCTGGCTCACGATGACGCGTTCGGTGCCGTTGACGATGAACGAGCCATAGTCGGTCATGAGCGGCACTTCGCCCATGTAGACCTCCTGCTCCTTGATCTCCTTCACCACCTTCTGCGGCAGGCTCTCGCGGTCGTAGATCACCATCTGCAGCTTGGCGCGCACGGCCGCCGCATAGGTGAGGCCGCGCTGCTGGCACTCGCGCGTGTCGAACGGCGGCTTGGCGATGCTGTACTCGGAGAAGCTCATCTGCACGAGCCCGTTGTGGCTCGTGATGGGGAAGGCGGACAGGAACGCCGCCTGCAGCCCTTCGGGCTTGCGCTTGGAGGGCGGCACATCCTTTTGCAGGAAGGCGACGTAGCTGTCGCTCTGCATCGTCAGCAGGTAAGGCACGTTCAGCACGGCCTCGCGCTTGCCGAAGCTCTTGCGGATGCGCTTGCGCTCGGTGTAGGTGTAGGGGGTTGCTTGCGCCATGGACTACTCCGGTGTCGAGAGCGCTCGTCGG
>JAEUPC010000134.1 GCA_016789865.1 Rubrivivax sp. | reverse complement strand
GGTGGGTACCAGCGTCACGCGGCTGGGCCGGCCCGGCGCGTGGCCGCTGCGGCCCGCGCGCTGAAGCAGCCGCGCCACCCCCTTGGCACTGCCGATCTGCAGCACGCGCTCCACCGGCAGGAAGTCCACACCGAGGTCCAGCGACGAGGTGGCCACCACGGCCTTCAATGTGCCGGCCTTCAGGCCCGCCTCGACCCACTCGCGCACGCTCTTGT
This sequence comes from Rubrivivax sp., assembly GCA_016789865.1. Taxonomy (GTDB): domain Bacteria; phylum Pseudomonadota; class Gammaproteobacteria; order Burkholderiales; family Burkholderiaceae_C; genus Rubrivivax. Next base: position 40,759 of record JAEUPC010000134.1, on the reverse strand, counting down.
CCAGCGAGCCGTGGTGCAGCGCCACGAGCCCGGCCCAGTCGGGCCGCGCGGCCAGGATCAGCTGGTACCAGATCTCCGCCTGCGAGCGCACGTTGGTGAAGACGAGCGCGGTGCCTTCGCTCTCGGCCAGCGCCTGCACCACTGCCGGCTGCATCTGCGCGCCCAGGTGCCCGCCCCAGCTGAAGCGGCCGGGCTCGTGCGGAAGCAAGGTGTCGACGACCAGCGTCTTGTCCAGGCGGCCGCGCACCAGGCGCGGCGCCGGTGTGGCGGGCGGCTGCGTGGCCGCCGGCGCGCGCCGGGGCCCCGCGGTACCCTCTTCACCTCGCCGCGCGCTGCCGGTGCCCACCAGCGTGGCCATCGCCTCCTCGAGGTTGCCCAGCGTCGCCGACAGCCCCCACACCACCAGCCGCGGATGCCAGCGCCTCAGCCGCGCGATGGCCAGCTGCACCTGCACGCCGCGCTTGTTGCCGATGAGCTCGTGCCACTCGTCGACGATGACGGTGTGCACCCCCTGCAGGTCGGCGTGGGCGCTTTCGCGCGTGAGCATCAGCGTCAGCGACTCGGGCGTGGTCACCAGCGCCGCCGGAGGGCGGCGGTCCTGCCGCGCGCGCTCGGCTGTGGGTGTGTCGCCGGTGCGCTGCGCGACCGTGAACGACGCGGCCAGCGCCGGCCGCAGCGCGGCCAGCGGTTCCAGCAGCGCACGCGTGGTGTCGGCGGCCAGCGCACGCATCGGCGTCAGCCACAACACCTGCAGGCCCGCGCGCGGGCCAGGCACCGGCAGCGTGGCCGCGGCCCCGCCCGCCGCCTCAGGACCCGGCGGCAGGCAGGGCACAGCGCAGCGCGCCAGCGCGCCCAGCCACACCGCCAAGGTCTTGCCGCTGCCGGTGGTGGCGTGCAGCAGGCCGCTCTGGCCGGCGCGCATGGCCGCCCACACCTCGCGCTGGAAGTCGTGCGGCCGCTGGCCGCGCGCGGCGAACCAGCGCTCGACGGCAGCATCGAGCCCCGGGGCGAGGCCGGCGTCGCCTCGGACGGGTGCGCCGCCACGGTCACCGCTGCGCATGGGGCCCGACGATCCAGCCTTCCACCGCGTCGATGCGCGCCGGCAGGCCACAACGCGGCCGGCCCGCCGCCCAGGCCGCCTGCACCAGGCACAGCACGGCATCCAGCGCATCGCCGCTGGCGTCGGCCAGCAGCACGTCGCGCCATGCGCGCGGCGCCACCAGCCGCAGCCCGAAACCGCCTTCGCCGCGCTCCAGCCCGCGCACGATGGCCGCGCGGGCCTGCCGGCGGTCGGCCGCTTCGCTGTTCTTGTACGAGCGCGCGCCCAGCAGCGCGTGCGCGGCCCGCGCCGGGTAGGCCTCCAGCGCCACGCGGCGCGGGTCGCCGCGCAACAGGCCCGGCACCTTCGCGCCGCTTGCAACGATGCGCGAGAAACCCTCGAAGTACATGAACCCCACCGGCACGTAGCGCGTCTGCAGCGGGCTGGAGGACATGGGCGTGCCGGCCCGGTCGGCCACGCGGTGCACCAGCCGCTGGCCGGCCGCGCGGCCGTTGCCCCAGGCATCGACAAGTGCGCGCAAGGCCATGCGCCGGCCCTCGCATCGGCGGTGCAGCTCGCGCACCACGGCCGCGGCATCGGCGCCCAGCGCGTGGGCCTCGACGAAGGCGCGCGGCAGGCCGAACGGCAGGTCGAAGCCGCCCAGCCACGGGCCGGCCTCGGCCAGCAGGCCCTCGAACCCGGCCAGCGAGTGCAGCGGCTGCAGGCCCTGCAGGTGCAGCGCCGTGCCCTCGCGCCGGCCCCGGGCCACCACGATGGGCTTGCGCCGCGTGGGCGCGCAGGTGAAGTCGACGCCGAGCAGCAGGCGGTCGGCATGCAGGCCGGGCATGGCGGCATTGTGGTCGCGTGCGCCCTTGCGCCGGTCGCCTCGGCATCGCGGCTTGTGGCACGCCCTGCGCAACCGGCGCAACGAGCGTAAGCGGCGCAAGCGGCGCAAGCGGGGCCAGCGGCGCGTGCAGCGCGCTACATTCGCCGGCCATGAGCTCCAACCCCGTTCTGGCCGAAGCCCTGCGCGGCGGCATCGTCGAGTCGCAGCATCGCGGCGCCGTGGCGGTGGTCGATGCCGGCGGGCGCATGCACACGGCGCTGGGCGACATCGACCGGCCCGTCTTCCCGCGCTCGGCCGTCAAGGTGCTGCAGGCGCTGCCGCTGGTGGCCAGCGGCGCGGCCGATCGCTTCGGCCTCACCGATGCCGAGCTGGCGCTGGCCTGCGCCTCGCACGGCGGCGAGCCGCGCCACGCCGAGACGGCGCTGGCCATGCTGCGCAAGACCGGGCTCGAAGAGGCCGCGCTGGAGTGCGGCGCACATTGGCCGCTGCACGACGCCAGCGCCCGCGCCCTGGCCGCCGCCGGCGGCACGCCGCGCGCGCGGCACAACAACTGCTCGGGCAAACACGCCGGCTTCGTGTGCCTGGGTTGCGCGCTGGCCGGCAACACGGGCGCGGCCGACTTCGTGCGCGGCTACGTGCGCGCCGGGCATCCGGTGATGCGCGAAGTGACCGCGGCGTTGCAGCGCACCACCGGCTTCGATCTCGGCGGCGCCGCGCAGGGCATCGACGGCTGCTCGATCCCGACCTTCGCCATTCCGCTGCGCCACCTGGCGCAGGCCTTCGCCAAGGTCGCCACCGGGCAGGGCCTGGCGCCCGACGACGCGCGCGCGGCACGCCGTCTGCGCGAGGCCGTGGCGCGCGAACCCGGCATGGTGGCCGGCGAGGGCCGCTTCGACACCGCGGTGATGGCGCGCTTCGGCGATCGCGTGTTCTGCAAGACCGGCGCCGAGGCCGTCTACTGCGCCGCGCTGCCCGGCGAAGGCCTGGGCGTGGCGATCAAGGTCGACGACGGCGCCACTGCCCGCGCCGCCGAGGTGGTGATGGCGGCCCTGCTGGAGCGGCTGCTGCCGCTGCGCGACGATGACGAGGCCACCTTCCTGCGCGGGCGCAGCGACGCCGCGCTGCGCAACTGGAACGGCATCGAGGTGGGCCGGCTGCGCGCCCAGTCGATCCTGCGCGCGGCCTGAGGCGCGTTTTGCCGCGGCCCGGCCATCGGCCCGCGGACGCCCGCCCGAGACGGCCAGGCGGACTTGCGCCCTGAGTCAGGCCCGAACCTTGCGGGCGTGACCGCCCATGCGCAGCGGGGTCAGATCGGCATCAGCCGCACCTCGACCCGGCGCGCCTCGCGGTTGGTGCCGTCGCCGGTGGTCGACTCGGGCTTGCGCAGCGCGATGCGGTCGGCGGCCACGCCGGCGGCCTTCAGCGCCTCGCGCACGGCCTTGGCGCGCTCCTTGGCCAGTTCGGCGTTCTTTGCGGCGTCGCCGCTGGCATCGTGGAAGCCGGAGATCAGCACCTTGCGCGGGTCGGCCGCCTTCACGTTGGCGACCAGGCCCTTCAGCGCATCGGCCATGTCCGCACCGATCGCCGCGGCACCGGTGGCGAAGTACAGCGTACCGGCCAGCTCGCCGCCCAGCGGCACGTCGAGCAGCCGCTCGGTGTCGGCGCTGCCGGCGGTGGCCGGGGCAGCCATTGGGGCGGCTTCGGCAGCGCTGGCCGGTGCCGCGGCCGCCACCACCACCACCGCGGGCACCACCGTCCTGGCAGCGGCCGGGGCCGCGGGCTTGCGGTCGTGCAACTGCTTGATGGCCAACCCGCCCAGCAGCCCGAACAGCAGCAGGGCAACCACACCCAGTGCGGTCCACACGCCGATGCGTGCGCCATCGTCCAGTTCGTCGAGCATGGGCCCTCCTTCTCGCGCTGCCGACTTCGAAAAACCGGCGCGATTCTAGGTGTGCACCGCAGGGCCGCCGTCGCCCAAGGGCGCCACGGCGCCGTGCCGGTCGATCACGCGGCCCGCCGGTTCACCCCGCACCAGCGCGCGATGAACAGCGCCAGCACCGCCGTCACCTCGTGCAGGCTGGGCAGCGACACCCATTCGTCGATGCCGTGGATGCGCTCGCCGGCCGGCCCGTAGCAGGTGCACGGGATGTGGCCATACAGGTGGAAGAAGCGCACGTCGGTGGTGGCGGTGGAGGCGCGCGTGGCGCAGGGCCGGCCGGTGATGTCCGCGTGGGCCTGCATCAGGGCCAACATCGCCGGCTGCTGCAGGTCGACCACCAGCCCCTCGGCCTGGAAGCCGTGGTAGCTCACCTCCACCGTCACGCTGTCGCGCTGCGGATGCGCCGCGTGCGCCGCGCGGATCAGCGCCTCGACCTCGGCGCGCACCTCGGCCGGGGTGCGGCCCGGGTAGAAGCCCAGCCGCAGGTCGACGCGGCAATGCGTCGAGACCGACGAACTCCACTCGCCGCCCTCGATGCGCCCGAGGTTGAAGTTGATCGGGTGCTCGTGCCCGCAATACATCGAGTGCCGACGGGCCGGCTCGTTCCACTTCGCTTCGAGCCGGCGCAACTCGGCCACAAGGTGCTGTGCGAACTCGATGGCACCGATGCCGGTGTGCGCCACCGCGGCGTGCACCGGCACGCCGTATACGTCGAGCGTCACCCACATCACGCCCAGCTGCGCCGAGAGCACGTCCTGCCCCGGCTCGGGGATCACCGCCGCGTCGGCCGTGTAGCCCTCCAGCAGGCAGGCCAGCGCACCGTTGCCGGTGCATTCCTCCTCGATCACCGACTGCAGCGTCACCGGCGCCGCCGGCTCGCAGCCCAGGCGCTGCAGGGCGCGCAGGGCCATCGTGTAGGCGACGATGCCGGCCTTCATGTCGGCGGCACCGCGGCCGTAGAGACGGTCGCCGTCGGCGCGGCGCTCGATGTGCGGCTCGAACGGCGGGTGCGACCACAACCGCTCGGCGCCCACCGGCACCACGTCGATGTGGCCGTTGAGGATCAGCGAGCGCCCGCGCACCGGGCCCGCCGGCCGGTGCAGCCCCACCACGTTGCGCCGGCCTTGGTAGCTGACGATCGAAGGCGAGTAGCCGGGGTGGCCGTGCAGCTTGTTCTCGTCGATCTCGAACTCGCGCACTTCCAGGCCGAGCGCGGCGAACTCGCCGGCCATCAGCACCTGGGCCGAAGTCTCCTGCCCGAGCAGCGACGGCTCGGCCACCAGCCGCTTCAGCAGCGCCACCGATTCGGCGGCCTGCGCCTGCACGGCGCCGACGATGTCGGCTTCGGTCAGCGGGTTCAGCGTGGCGGTATCCATGCGTGGCACCTTTCGTGTGAGGCGGTTGCGGCCCCGTGCGCCCGCCGGCACCGGCGGGCGCTGCGCCGCGGTTCAGCCCTTCTTCGCCGGCGCCGAGAGCATCGGCACCGCGCCGCCCTCGCTGCCGCCCAGCAGCCCCGCGCCGGTGTAGATGCCGAGCTTGTCGCGGGTGTCGGAGATGTCGAGCGCGCGCATCGTCAGCTGGCCGATGCGGTCGGCCGGCGTGAAGGCGCCCTCGCCTTTCTCCATCGTCAGCCGCTCAGGGTGGTAGGTGAGGTTCGGGCTTTGCGTGTCGACCAGGCTCCAGTCGTTGCCGCGGCGCAGTTCGATCCACACCTCGCCCGTCACGGCCTTGGCCACCCAGCGCTGCGCCGTCTCGCGCAGCATCAGCGCCTGCGGGTCGAACCAGCGGCCGTGGTACAGCAGCTTGCCCAGGCGGCGGCCGTTGGCCCGGTACTGCTCGATGGTGTCTTCGTTGTGGATGCCGGTGACCAGGCGCTCGTAGGCGGTGTGCAAGAGCGCCATGCCCGGCGCTTCATAGATGCCGCGGCTCTTGGCCTCGATGATGCGGTTCTCGATCTGGTCGCACATGCCCAGGCCATGGCGCCCGCCGATGCGGTTGGCCTCTTCGAACAGCTCCACGGCGCTTGCGAACGTGCGGCCGTTCAGCGCCACCGGCACGCCTTCGTCAAAGCGCACGGCCACGACTTCCGCCTTCACCTCGACCTCGGGCTTCCAGAAGGCCACGCCCATGATCGGGTTGACGATCGTCAGGCCCTTGTTCAGGAACTCCAGGTCCTTGGCCTCGTGCGTGGCGCCCAGCATGTTGCTGTCGGTGCTGTAGGCCTTCTCGACGCTCATCTTGTAGTCGAAGCCATTGGCGATTAGGTACTCGCTCATCTCCTTGCGGCCGCCCAGCTCGTCGATGAAGCGCTGGTCGAGCCAGGGCTTGTAGATCTTCAATGCGGGATTCGCGAGCAAGCCGTAGCGATAGAAGCGCTCGATGTCGTTGCCCTTGTAGGTGCTGCCGTCGCCCCAGATGTTGACGCCGTCTTCGCGCATCGCCACCACCAGCGCGGTGCCGGTGACGGCGCGCCCCAGCGGCGTGGTGTTGAAGTAGGTCTGGCCGCCGGTGCTGATGTGGAAGGCGCCGCTCTGGATGGCGGCGATGCCTTCGGCCACCAGTTGCGCGCGGCAGTCCACCAGACGCGCGATCTCGGCGCCGTAGGCCCGCGCCTTGCGCGGGATCTCGTCGTAGTCGCTCTCGTCGGGCTGGCCCAGGTTGGCTGTGTAGGCGCAGGGGATGGCGCCCTTGGCGCGCATCCAGTGCACAGCGGCGCTGGTGTCGAGGCCGCCGGAAAAGGCGATGCCCACGCGCTGGCCGGTGGGAAGGGACTGGAGGATGGAGCTCATGCGTTGGCTGTCGTTCTCGAAAGACGCCCGCATTGTCGCAAGGTGCGCCGCGGCGGCCGTGGCCCACGCCAGGCCGGCCGCGGCGCCCCGCGCTCCCCGAGCAGCCACCGCAGGTGGTGCAGGCTCGCGCCTGCGCCGTCTTGTCCGGTGGCCCTTCTTCTTGTGCGTCTCTCAGTCGGCCTGCATCACCAGCCGCAGCGCTTGCGACCCGGCCGAAGGTCCCACCCGCAGCACGGCGTCTTCCAGGCCGTAGACGATGACCCGCCGGCCCGAACGAGCCTCGAAGCTCTGGCCGGCGTGCAGCACGTGGTCGACAACCTCGTCGTCCAGCGTCAGCCAGAGCGCGCCGCGCATGCAGGTGAAGCGCAACCCGTTGGGCCGCTCGAATCGGCGGATGGCACCATGCGCCACCGGCACCTGGTAGGCCACGGCGTCCTCGGCGCTGGCTGCGGTCACCGCATCGGCCAGGCGCCCGAGGCTGCGGCGCCACACGGGCAGGATGTGCTGCATCGCGGCCTGTACGGCGGTTGCGGCGGTCTGCGAGAAGGTGGGCAGGTGACTCGAGGTCAGGGTGATCGGTGCCATGTCGGTCTCCTTGGGGTCCTTGGGGATCAGCGGGTGGGCGCCGGTGTGCGGTGGCGGGCGGTGTCGATGGCTGCACTGTGCGCGGGTACCCACTGAGGCGTCCTTGAGCGGCCCTGAAAGTTTCTGAATCGCGCCGCCGACGGGTTGGCGCCACCTTGGCCCCCCGGCCTCTGCCCACCAGAATGGCTGCCATGCCAAGCGCCGCACCCTCCGCCATGCCCCACCCCATTCCCTCCGGCACGTCGCACGCCGCGGGTCTCGTGCTGGTCGTCGGCGCAACCGGCGCACTCGGCCGGCCGGTGGTGAAGCTGCTGCGCGAACGCGGTGTGCCGGTGCGCGCGCTCAGCCGCCACCCCGGGCAGGGCGCCGATCTGGCTGCGCGTGGCGCCGAGGTGGTGGCCGGCGACCTCACCGATGCCGCCTCGCTGCAGCGCGCCTGCGCCGGGGCCGCGCGGGTGCTCGTCTCGGCGCACTCCATCCTCGGCCGCGGCCGCTGGCGCAGCGAAGCGGTGGACGACGCAGGACAACGCGCCCTGATTGCCGCCGCCAAGGCGGCGGGAGTGCGCCGCTTCGTCTACACGTCGGCGTTCGGTGCCGGGCCCGAACACCCGATCGACTTCTTCCGCACCAAGCACGGCATCGAAGTGGCGGTGCGGGCGAGCGGCCTCGACGCGGTCATCCTGCGTCCCACTTCATTCATGGAGCAGCACGTCCACCTGTTCAACGGCGCCGCGGTGCTGGCCAACGGCAAGGCCCGCCTGATCGGCCCGGGCAGCAAGCCGCGCAACTTCATCCGCGCCGCCGATATCGCGCCGTTGGCCGTGCGTGCGCTGCTCGAAGACCCGCCGCCGTTTCGCACGCTGGACATCGGCGGCCACGACCACGCCAGCAACGCCGAGGTGGCGGCGCTCTACGCGCGCGAAGCCGGCATCGCACTGCGCGCCTCGCACCTGCCGGCCGGCGTGGCGCGCGTCATCGGCACACTCGCCGCACCGCTGCACCCGGGCCTGGCGCGCATCATGAAACTCATGAGCCTGCCCGACGACGCGTTCAGCGAGCGTTTCGACGGCGCCGCGGCGCTGGAGCAGCGCCTCGGTGTGCGGCTCATGCGGCTGGATGAGTTCGTGCGTGAGCGGGTGAAGGAGTGGCGCGCCAGGCCGGCAACCGGAGGTTGACCGCCGCGCGCGAAGCTCGCCTCGCGGGCCCGCGGTGGTCGTCTGCGCCCACCGGCCCGCCTCCCGCCCCCTTGCGGTCAGCCGCGGCTCAGACGTGGCCCCAGCGCGTGAGCTTCACCGCCGCCGCCGTGAGCAGGCCATAGACGACCATTGCCGCGGCGGCCAGCGCGAACACGCTGCCGGCGCCGGCGCCTTCGGCCCCTTCGGCGACGAGCCACGCCCCCACCGCGGCCACTAGCAGCAACCGCGCCGTGGCCGCCAGCACCGGGCCGAGCACGCGCCCGGCACCCTGTGAAGCGAAGTACAGCGTCAGCCCGAAGCCGAAGAACGGATAGGCCGGCCCGGCCACGCGCAGGTACTCGCGCGCGTGTTGCAGCACGGCGGCGTCGGCGGAGAACAGGCGCGCCCACAGGTCCGGCCACAGCGCCACCAGCGCCCCGACGCAGGCCAGGTTGAACGCCGACACCGCACCAGCCGTCCACGCCACGCGCCGCGCGCGCTGCACCTGGCCGGCACCGATGGCCATCCCGACCATCGGCACCGCCGCCACGCCCACGCCGAAGGCGATGGGAATGAGCAGGAACTCCAGCCGCTGCCCGATGCCGTAGCCGGCCAGCGCACCCACACCGACCCGCGCCACCAGCGCCGTGAAGATCAGCGCCGTCAACACCGCCTGCAGCGGCGACAGGCAGGCGATGGCCCCCACCCGCAGGATGTCGTCGAACATCTCGCGCCGCGGCACGAAGCCGGCCAGGCCCAGCCGCAGCGGGCCGCGCGCACGCCGCAGGTAGCCGAAGAACAACGCCACCCCCAGCGCCGTGGCCACCACATGCCCGAGCGCCACGCCCACCATGCCCAGCCGCGGCAGCGGCCCGGCCCCCAGGCCCAGCGCGCCGCCCAGCGCGATCTGCACCAGCGCCATCGCGGCGATGCCCGCCGACGGCACCCGCATGTTGCCCGTGCCGCGGATGATGGAAGCCAGCGTGTTGGCCAGCCACACCAGCCAGGCGCCGGCAAACAGCACGGCGCCGTAGCGGCTTGCCTCGGCGAGGACTTCGCCCGCGCCGCCCAGCGCACGGTAGAGCACCGGGCCGCAGGCCACGAAGAGCGCCGTGTACACCGCCCCCAGCCCGGCGCCGATGACCAGCGCATGCACGGCCAGCGCCTGCGCTCGCGGCCGGTCGCCGGCACCCAGCGCGCGGCTCACGGCCGACGACACACCGCCGCCCATCGCGCCGGCCGACAGCATCTGCGTGAGCATCGCGAACGGGAACACCAGCGCCATGGCGGCCAGCGGCGGCGTTCCCAAACGCCCGATGTAGTACGTCTCGGCCACCGCCACCGCAGCGGTGAGGAACAGCGCCAGCACGTTGGGCGCGGCCAGCCGCAGCAGCGTGGCCAGGATCGGCCCGGCCAGCAGCTGCGGGGGCATGCCGGGCGCGCTCAGCCCCGGCCTGCCGCGGTGCGCAGCATGCCCGGCGGCCGTGCCGCCGCCCAGCAGTCCAGCGCCCCCTCGCCGCGCGCGATGCCGGCGTCCAGCATCGCCGCCACGGCGGGCATCAGCAGCAGATCGACCCCGCCGCGCTGTGCCTCTTCGAGCATCAGCCGCGCGTCCTTGCGCGCCATCGTCGTCTCGAAGCTGGCCGGCAGGTACGGCCCCTGGGCCAGCCGCGCCGAACGTGCGGCCAGCGTGGCGCCGGGGTTGAAGTGCTGGAACAGCGAGAAGGCGTCTTCGGCGCCGATGCCCATCGCCTCGGCCAGCCGTGCCACGTCGCCAAGCACGCCCATCAGGCCGAGGATGGTCAGGTTGCCCAGCAGCTTGAAGGCCGCAGCGCGCTCGGGCGCGGCGCCCAGGTTGACCACGTTGCCGGTCATCGACTTTAGGTGCGGCAGCAGCGCCTCGCACTCGGCGGGGTCGCCGGCCAGCAGCATCACGCCGGTGCCGTCGGCGGCATTGGCCGGGCCCATGAACACCGGGGCATGGATGAAGTGGCGGCCGCGCGCGCGCCAGCGCGCGGCCCGCTCGGCGGTGCCGCGCACGCCGGTGGTGGTGTGGTCGACGATCCACGTCGTGGTGGGGATCGCCGCCGCCAGCGGCTCGAGCACGGCATCCACCGCCGCGTCGTCGGACAGCGACAGGTGGATGCGCTCGGCGCCGGCCACCGCCGCGGCGGCGTCGGCGAAGGCGCGCGCGCCGTGGGCTTCGAGCGCACGCGCCTTGTCGGCGCTGCGGTTCCACACCTGCACCGTGTGGCCCTGGCCGATCAGGCGGCGCACGAACCCCGCACCCATCAGCCCGGTGCCGAGGAAGGCGATCTTCATGGTCCTGTCTCCTGCGAAGTGGTCGGCCGCACGATAACGCGCCCGCCGAGGCCGGCTGACAATCGCCGCGACGCCCGCGCTCGCGATTGCCCCCTGCCGCCCGTACGGTGGGCGCGGCGAAGCTCCCCTTGCGCGGGCGCGCCGCCGCGTGAGGGCCGACACAATCGGCCACGCGATGGCCCGTGCCTTGGCGCCATTCGCGCTGCCCCTCCATCGCTTCGCCATGCCCTGGACCTTTTCCCACCCCGCCGCCGTGCTGCCGCTGGCGCGCTGCTCGCGGCACCTGCCCTTCGTCGGTCTCGTCGTGGGCAGCATGGCGCCGGACTTCGGCTACTACGTCGGCGCCTTCGCGCTCGCGCACGAGGCGCACCGGCCGTTCGGGCTGCTGTGGCTGTGCCTGCCGCCGGGCCTGCTGATCGTCTGGCTGCTGCGCGCCTGGCATGCGCGCTTCATCGCGCTGGTGCCGCAGCCGCACCGCGCCGCGCTGGCCACGTTGCAGCCACCCGCGGCACTGGGCATGCGCGGCTGGCTCGGCATGGCCGCGGCCATCGTCGTCGGGGCGGCCACACACATGCTGTGGGACGCCTGCACGCACAGCCACGGATTCGCCGTGCGCGCCTGGTCGCTGCTGCAGCAGCCGGTCATGGAGTTCGGCGGGCGGAGGCTGTTCGTCTACAACACGCTGCAGCACGCCAGCACGGTGATCGGCCTGCTGTGCCTGGCCTGGGCCTACCGGCGCTGGCTGCGAAGCCGCCAGCCCGCCGCGGTGCCCGACGACGGGCTCGAGCCACTGCGCCGGCGGCTGTGGCTGGGAGCCCTCGCGCTGGCCTTCGCGGTGGCGCTGCCGTGGTCGTGGTTCGGCACCGAGGCGGCGGATGGCCCCTACCGGTTCTCGATCATCCTGGTCAGCGCCTTGATCCGCGCGACGGCGTTGTACGCGCTGCTCCTGCTCGCTGCGGCCGCGTGCTGGCCGCGGGCTGCACGGATGGCGCGGGCGGCATGAACGCGAGGTCCAGGGAATCCCCGCTTCACCGCCGCGTCACCAGGCCGCCACACTGCGCCACTACGCTGGAGGTGATGATGACCCTGACGACGACCCGCTTGAAGCGCGCACTGCTCACCCTGGGGCTGCTGGCCGCCGCGGCCACGCCCGTGGCCGTCTCGGCACAGACGGCCATCTGCTACAACTGCCCGCCCGAGTGGGCCGATTGGGCGAGCCAGTTGCGCGCCATCAAGGAAAAGACCGGCATCACCGTGCCGCCGGACAACAAGAACTCTGGCCAGACCCTGGCGCAGCTGGTGGCCGAGAAGGCCAGCCCGGTGGCCGACATCGCCTACTACGGCGTGACCTTCGGCATCCAGGCGAAGAAGGAAGGCGTCACCGCGGCGTTCAAGCCCGCCGCCTGGGCCGAGATTCCCGACGGCCTGAAGGACCCCGACGGTCACTGGTTCACCATCCACTCGGGCACGCTCGGCTTCATGGTGAATGTCGATGCGCTCAAGGGCAAGCCGGTGCCCAGGAGCTGGGCCGACCTGCTCAAGCCCGAATACAAGGGACTCGTGGGCTACCTCGACCCGGCCAGCGCCTTCGTCGGTTATGTCGGCGCCGTGGCGATCAACCAGGTGCGCGGCGGCACGATGGACAACTTCGGCCCGGCCGTCGAGTACTTCAAGGCGCTGAAGAAGAACGAGCCGATCGTGCCCAAGCAGACCTCCTATGCGCGCGTGCTTTCCGGTGAGATCGCGATCCTGCTCGACTACGACTTCAACGCCTACCGCGCCAAGTACAAGGACAAGGCGAACGTCGAGTTCGTCATTCCGGCCGAAGGCACGGTGGTGGTGCCCTACGTGATGAGCCTGGCCAACAAGGGTCCCAACGCCGGCAACGGCCGCAAGGCGCTGGACTTCGTGCTGTCCAACGAGGGGCAGGCGATCTGGGCCAACGCCTTCCTGCGGCCGGTGCGCGCCTCGGCGATCTCGAAGGAGGCGCAGGCCCGCTTCCTGCCGGCCAGCGAGTACGCCCGCGCCCGCACCATCGACTACGGCCGCATGGCCGCGGTGCAGAAGGGTTTCTCCGAGCGTTACCTGCGCGAGGTGCAGTAGCCGCCGCAGTCGTGGCGCGCCCACGGCCTGCCGCCCAAGGCGTGGCAGGGCGCGTGGCGCGCCGGACTTCAAGGCGCGACATGCGCGATCAACCCACCCTGACCGCGCGGCAGTGATCGCCGCGCTGTGCCTCGCCCCCGCCGCGGTGGTGTTCGCGGCCTTCTGGCTGCTGCCGATGGCCGAGCTGTTGTGGCTGCCCTCGACCAAGGGCGCGGCCACCTACTTCGCGGTGCTGACCGAGCCGCGCTACCTGCGCAGCCTGCTGCAGACCACCGTGCTCGCCGCCGCCGTGACCTTGGTGTCGCTGGCGGTGGCAGCGGCAGTGGGGCTGTACCTCGGCCGCCGGGAATTCGTCGGCCGCCGCTTCCTGCTCTCGCTGCTCACGCTGCCGCTGTCGTTCCCGGGCGTCATCGTCGGCTTCTTCGTCATCCTCGTCGGCGGGCGGCAGGGGCCCTTCGCCAGCCTCACCGATGCCCTCGTCGGCCAGCGCATCACGTTCGCCTACGGCCTGGTGGGTCTGTTCCTCGCCTATGTCTACTTCTCGCTGCCGCGCGCCATCGCCAGCTTCACGGCGGTGGTCGAACGCATGGACCATGAACTGGAGGAAGCGGCGCGGTCGCTGGGCGCCGGCCGCTGGCCGATCGTGCGCGACGTGTGGTGGCCGGCGCTGCAGCCCACCGCGGTGGCGGTGGGCGCCATCCTCTTCGCCACCGCGATGGGCGCCTTCGGCACCGCGTTCACGCTGGCCAGCCGCTACGAGGTGCTGCCGATCACCATCTACAACGAGTTCACCAACTACGCCAACTTCGCACTCGCCGCGTCGCTGTCGATCGCGCTGGGCGTGATGACCTGGGCGGTGCTCTACGTGGCGCGGCGCTTCGGCAGCGCGGCGACAGCGGGGGCCGCGGCATGAGGGCGCGGCGTGACCAGCGCGAACGCGCTGCGCTTCGCGCGGCCTCGCACCTTCGTGCCCGACGCAAAGCGGCGGCGCGCCGCGGCCGCGTCGACGCGCCGGTGCTGCTGGCCATCACCGTGCTCGTCACGCTGTTCACCGTGCTGCCGATGCTGATTTCGGTGACCGCCGGGCTCACGAACAACTTCTCGCGCGGGCTGGCCAGCGGGCTCACCACGCGCTGGCTGGTGGAGGTGTGGTCGCTGTACGGCGCCACGGCGTGGCGCTCGCTGGCGCTGGCGCTGGCCTGCGTGGTGGTGGCGCTGCTCATCGGCGTGCCCTGCGCGTGGGTACTGGCGCGCAGCCCCTCGCGCTGGGCGCGCGCCTTCGAGGAACTGCTGACGCTGCCGGTGGCGGTGCCGGGGCTGGCCACCGCGCTGGCGCTGATCCTCGCCTACGGCGAGGTGCGCGGCTTCCGCCAGAGCTTCGCCTTCATCCTCGTGGGCCACGTCGTCTTCACGCTGCCGTTCATGGTGCGCACGGTGGCCGCGGCCTTCGCGCGCAACGACCTCGCGGCGCTGGACGAGGCGGCGCGCTCACTGGGTGCGAGCTTCCCGCAGCGTTTTCTTGGCGTGCTCGTGCCGGCCGTCGCGCCTTCGATCGTCGCCGGCAGCCTGATGGTGTTCACGCTGTCGGTGGGCGAATTCAACCTCACCTGGATGCTACACACGCCGCTCACGCGCACGCTGCCGGTCGGGCTGGCTGACAGTTATGCCTCGATGCGCATCGAGATCGGCTCGGCCTACACGCTGGTCTTCTTCGTCGTCATCCTGCCCGTGCTGTGGGGCATGCAGGCGGCGGCACGCTGGATCGAACAACGCCATGGCGCCCTCCCTGTCCACACCCGCTGAAGCCCGGCCGCCGCGCCTCGCACCGGCGGCCGCCGGTGAGCACACGCGCGTCGACATCGTCGGCTGCGCCAAGACCTACGCCGGCGACTCGCGGGCGCTGCAGCCAACCACGCTCACCGTCGAGCCCGGCGAGGTGCTGGCGCTGCTGGGTCCTTCCGGCTGCGGCAAGACCACGCTGCTGCGTGTGGTGGCCGGCCTCGTCGAGCCCGACGCCGGCGGCCGCGTGCTCTTCAACGGCGAAGACGTCACCGCAAGGCCGATCGAGCGGCGCGCCGTCGGCATGGTGTTCCAGCACTACGCGCTCTTTCCGCAGATGACGGTCGAGGCCAACATCGGCTACGGGCTGCGCGTTCGGCACGTGGCACCCGAGCAGGTCCGCCGCCGCGTGGGCGAGGTCATCGACCTCGTGCGCCTGAACGGGCTGGAGCGCCGCCGCCCGGCAGAGCTCTCCGGCGGCCAGCGCCAGCGCGTGGCGCTGGCCCGCGCGGTGGCGGTGCAGCCGCGCGTGCTGCTGCTGGACGAGCCGCTGACCGCGCTGGACGCCAAGCTCAAGGAAGCGCTGCGCGACGAACTGGCGCAGCTGCTGCGCGCGCTGCACATCACCGCCATCCACGTCACGCACGACCAGCAGGAGGCGCTGGCCATTGCCGACCGGCTGGCGGTGATGCACGCCGGACGCATCGTGCAGGTGGGCAGCGGCGAG
Source organism: Rubrivivax sp. (assembly GCA_016789865.1). Classification (GTDB taxonomy): domain Bacteria; phylum Pseudomonadota; class Gammaproteobacteria; order Burkholderiales; family Burkholderiaceae_C; genus Rubrivivax. Next base: position 25,454 of record JAEUPC010000134.1, on the reverse strand, counting down.
GCGCTGTACCGCGCGCCCGAACACCCGTTCGTCGCCGAGTTCCTCGGCCGCGTGAACCGGCTCGTGCGCACCGCCGCCGACGCCGAAGACAACCGCCTGGTGCTGGGCGGCTGTGCGTTGCCCTGCCCGGCGTCCCTGCGCGGCCACGCGGTGCTGCTGGTGCGCCCGGAGGACGTGCGCGTGCAAGACGGCCATGCATCCGAGCCAGAGGGCGCGGGAACGCCACATGGGGGGCCGTGGGGCCGCGCCCGCGTCACGCACCGCACCTTCCTCGGCGATCGGGTGCACTTGCGGCTGGCGGTGGCGGGTCAACCCGCCCCGCTGCTGGCCGACCAGCCACGCGACTGCCCGGCGATGGCCGATGATGAAGTGGTCATCACGATCGACCCCGCGCGGCTGATGCCCGCCGGGGCCGCCACTGCACCGTAGCCACGACGCGAGGCCCACGCCATGACCACCTTGCTGGCGCAGATCACCGACCTGCACATCCGCGAGCCCGGCCGGCTGGCCTACGGCCGCCTGGACACCGCGCCTTACCTGCGCGCGGCCGTTGGCGCGCTGCAAGGCCTCAGGCAGCGCCCCGATGCAGTGGTGTTGACCGGGGACCTTACCGACTTCGGCCGCGCCGACGAGTACGCCCACCTGGCCGAGCTGCTGGCGCCGCTGGAGGCGGCCGGCCTGCCGCTGTTCATGCTGCCCGGCAACCACGACGAACGGCACCAGTTGCGGCGCAGCTTCGCGCACCACGGCCACTTTCCCGATACCGAGTTCTGCCAGTACACCGCGGCCGTGGGGCGCGAGGGCCTGCAGCTGGTGTGCCTGGACACGGTGCAGGCCGGCAAGGGGCACGGCACACTGTGCGCGGCGCGGCTGCGCTGGCTCGACGACGAACTGGCGCGGCTGGCCGGCCAGCCGGTGATCGTGGCCATGCACCACCCGCCGTTCGCCACCCTCATCGGGCACATGGACCGCCTGGGCATCGTCGAGGGCGTCGAAGAGTTCTCGCGCATCGTCGCCGCTCACCCGAACATCGAGCGCGTGATCTGCGGCCACCTGCACCGCACCATCTACACGCACGTGGGCGGCCGGCTGGCCAGCACGGCGCCGAGCCCGGCGCACCAGGTGTGCCTCGACCTCGCGCCCGACGCCGCCTCGGCCTGGACGCTGGAGCCGCCGGGCTTCCACGTGCACGCGTGGAGCGGGCCGGGGCGGCTGGTGACGCACGTGGCGTCGATCGGCGAGCACCCCGGGCCGTTTCCGTTCCACGACGGCGGCAAGCTGATCGACTGAGGGTTCGACGTGGTCTGGCGCTGCCGAGGTGCCCCGCCCGCAACCGTCACTCGGAAAGGTCACCGAGGCGAATCGGCCACCGCTTGATGGCGATGGCGTGGTCGGCCGAACGTGCTCAGGCCTTTTGCGTGCAGTTCACCATCCACTGCACGCCGAAGCGGTCGGTGCAGCTGCCGAAGTAGGCGCCCCAGAACATGTCCTGCATCGGCATGCCCACCTTGCCGCCGGCGCTCAACGCGGTGAACAGGCGGTCGGCCTCGGCGCGCGTGTCGGGCTCCAGGTTGATGTAGACATTGTTGCCCGGCGCGCACTTGAAGCCCATCGACTCGGGTGCATCGGTGCCCATGAGCACATGGCCGCCGGTGATGGCCAGCTCGACGTGCATTACCAGCTCGCGGTCGGCCTCGGCCAGCGGCGGCTGGCCGGGCGCGGGAGGCATGTCCTTGAAGCGATGCATCGGGCCGTTGAACTCGCCGCCGAAGACCTGCCGGTAGAACAGGAACGCGGCCTCGGTCTCGCGCGGGAAGTTGAGGTAGGTGCTGGTGCGGGCCATGGGGAACTCCTCTTGGCGAACAGGTTCGTGAGGCAGCGGTTGTAGTGGCCGCGAAAGCGGTGCGCAAGGTGCTCGCGCGAGGTGCAACGGCGGGACCGTGGTTCTCGCAATTCGCGCACCACGCACGGCCGCGCGCGCTGGCCTGGCCTGCGCCTGCGGCGCACCCGGGCACCCACGGGCCCGCGTGCCCCGCACGTCGCCCTACTCGCCGGGAATCTCGGCCTCGACCAGCTTGCCCAGCAGCACCAGCGATTCCTGCCACCCCAGGTAGCAGGCTTCGGCCGGAATGACTTCCGGGACGCCTTCTTGCACCACGTTCAGCTCGGTGCCGCACGACACCGCCTTGAACGTGACGGTGACCGACATGGTGCCGGGCAGATTGGGGTCGTCGAACTGGTCGGTGTAGCGCAGGCGCTCGCCTTCCTGCATCTCGAGGTATTCGCCGCCGAACGAGTGGCTCTGGCCGTTGCCGAAGTTGGTGAACGACATGCGAAACCGGCCGCCCACCCGGGCGTCCATGTGGTGCACCTTGGCGGTGAAGCCGTTGGGCGGCAACCACTTCACCATCGCCTCGGCGTCGATGAAGGCCTTGTAGACCCGCGCGGGCGGTGCGCGCAGCACGCGGTGCAGGCGGATGGTGTGGGGCATGGGATCTCTCCTTCTCGAAGCCGCGCGGGCCGCATCACCGGCCTGGGGCGAGGCGCACGGCATTGTGCGCCGGCGCAGGAGGATTCGAACGTCGCGGCCCGTCGGGCTTCAGCCCGGCCAGCCCAGTGGCGCCGCCCAGCCGCTGTAGCGCTTGGGCAGCGGCGTGGCGTAGTCGCCGCGCTTGCTGGTGCCAAGCGACAGCGCCACCAGCGCCTCGGCGAACTTCACCGCCACGCCCACGCCGTCGATCACCGGCACCTGCAGCCGCTGCTGCAGCCGCCGCGCCAGCGTGGTCATGCCGGCGCAGCCGAGCACGATGGCGCCGCTGCGGTCGCGCTCCAGCGCCTGGCGCGATGCAGCCTCGATGCGGTCGAACGCGTCGCTGGCCGGGTCGTCCAGTTCGAGCACCGCGATGTCGGTCCCGTGGATGCCCCGGCAGGCGCGCTCGAACCCGTAGCGCTGCACCAGGCGCTCGGCGATGATGCAGGTGCGCGTCATCGTCGTCACCACCGAGAAGCCGGTGGCCACGAAGCTGGCGGCATGGAAGGCCGCTTCGGCGATGCCCAGCACCGGTGCGGCGCAGGCCTCGCGCGCCGCGTCGAGGCCGGGGTCGCCGAAGCAGGCCAGCACCACCGCGTCATGCGGCGGCTGTTCGCGCAGCACCTGGGCCACGCCGGCCGCGGCCACGGCCTCGTCGTAGTGGCCTTCGATCGACTCGGGGCCGAAGCCCGGGTTGACCGCAGTCAGCATGGTGCCGGCAGCGGCCACCTCGCGTGCCGCGATGCGGATCTGGGCCGTCATCGCGGCCGAAGTATTGGGGTTCACCAGAAGCATCTTCATGCCCGCGATCATGCATGATGGGCTGCGAGATTGCATACAAAGCGCTTCTCAGCGAGCCCGGCCAGGGCGGCGGCACCGCCATGGCGCCACGGTGCTGCTTTCTGGTGCGGACCGGGCCGGCTTGGCCGGTGGCACGCGCATTGCATACAAAGCGGAGTCAAAACGCTCCCCAGCCGGCCGCCCGCCGCGGCGGCCATTGCCCGCAACCCCACCTGGCCGAAGCGCCTTCGGCCCAACGTCGCAGGAGGATTCCGATGAACCGCATGATCAATCTCCACGCCCGCACTGCGCGCCTGAGCTGCGCCGCCATGGCCTTGGCGCTCGCCACCGGCGGCGCGCTGGCGCAGGAGAAGGTGCTGCGCATCGCAATGACCGCGGCAGACATCCCGCGCACGCTGGGCCAGCCCGACCAGGGTTTCGAGGGCAACCGCTTCACCGGCATCCCGATGTACGACGCGCTCACCCATTGGGACCTGAGCAAGGCCGAAGAAGCCAGCGTGCTGATCCCGGGCCTGGCGCTGAGCTGGACCACCGACGCCAAGGACAAGACGAAGTGGGTCTTCAAGCTGCGCCGTGGCGTGAAGTTCCACGACGGCAGCGACTTCAACGCCGACGCCGTGGTGTGGAACGTGCGCAAGGTGCTGGACAAGGACGCCGTGCACTTCGACGCCAGCCAGGTGGGCGTGACCGCCTCGCGCATGCCCACGCTGCGCAGCGCGCGCAAGATCGACGACCTGACGGTGGAACTCACCACCAGCGAGCCCGATGCCTTCCTGCCGCTGAACCTGACCAACCTGTTCATGGCCAGCCCCGCGCATTGGCAGAAGAAGTTCGATGCCGCCGCCGGTGCCGCGCCCGCCGACAAGGCCAAGGCCGCGTGGACGGCCTTCGCCGCCGATGCCTCGGGCAGTGGCCCGTTCAAGATGGCGCGCTTCGTGCCGCGCGAGCGCCTGGAGGTGGTGGCCAACAAGGCCTACTGGGACCCCAAGCGCACGCCGAAGATCGACCGCGTGGTGATGCTGCCGATGCCGGAGGCCAACGCGCGCACCGCCGCGCTGCTGAGCAACCAGGTCGACTGGATCGAGGCCCCTGCGCCCGACGCGATGAGCACCATCCGCAGCCGCGGCTACTCGCTGTACTTCAATCCGCAGCCGCACGTGTGGCCGTGGCAGCTGTCGTTCGCCGAAGGTTCGCCGTGGCTGGACAAGCGCGTGCGCCACGCCGCCAACCTGTGCGTCGACCGCCTGGGCCTGGTCAAGCTGCTGGGCGGCATGATGGGCGTGCCCAAGGGCACCGTGCCGCCGGGCCACCCGTGGTGGGGCAACCCGAAGTTCGACATCCGCTACGACCCCGATGCGGCCAAGAAGTTGATGGCCGAGGCCGGCCACAGCGCCAGCAAGCCGCTGAAGGTGAAGATCCAGATCAGCGCCAGCGGCTCGGGCCAGATGCAGCCGCTGCCGATGAACGAGTTCGTGCAGCAGTCGCTGAAGGCCTGTTTCTTCGATGTGCAGTTCGACGTGATCGAGTGGAACACCCTGTTCACCAACTGGCGCAAGGGCGTCAAGGACGCGTCGGCCAACGGCTCGCATGCCATCAACGTCTCTTACGCGGCGATGGACCCGTTCTTCGCCATGGTGCGCTTCACCAGCACCAAGACGTTCCCGCCGGTCTCCAACAACTGGGGCTACTTCGGCAATGCCGAGTTCGACAAGCTGATCGCCGATGCGCGCAACAGCTTCGACGACAAGGCACGCGATGCCGCGCTGGCCAAGCTGCACGCCCGCATCGTGGAAGAGGCGCCGTTCGTCTGGATCGCGCACGACGTGGGCCCGCGCGCGATGAGCGCCAAGGTCAAGGGCGTGGTGCAGCCCAAGAGCTGGTTCATCGACATCGCGCCGATGTCGATCGAGTGAGGTTGGCTGGCGGGCTCCTGAGGTCGCCAGCTCGACTGGAGAGGAACGGGATGCACCGCTGGCTCGGTTCGCACTCTGCCGGCAGTGGCGGGATCGCGTTGCACTGCGAAGGTGGTGGCGGGATCGGGCCGGCGGGGTGCCCTGCGCCGCTCATGTCCTTTTTTGAGGGCCCAGCTTCGCTGGTCCCTCAAATGCACCCTTTACTTCGCTTTGCAGGGCACCCCGCCGGCCCGATCCACCACGCGCTGCGGCGTACGAGCGCGCACACTGCGGCGCGGGTGCCCACCAAGGCCGCTGGGTGGCCGGCTCAGCGAGGTAAAGGGGGCATTCGAGTGCCCCGCGAAGCAGGGCACTCGAAAGAGGAAACGAGCAGAGCCGGCCACCCGGCGGCCTTGGCGCGCCGCAACCGTCAACCGCGAACGCCTCAACCTCAAACACCTCAAACTCGAGCGTCCCAACCGCCTGCGCAACGGCAGCATTCGCGCCACCCACGCCAGTCGTGATCGCCTTCCTGCTGCGCCGCCTGCTCTACACCTTGCCCATCATGGTCGGCGTGGCGCTGGTGTGCTTCGCGCTCGTGCACCTGGCCCCCGGCGACCCGCTGGTCAGCATCCTGCCCCCCGATGCCAGCGTCGAGCTGCAACAGCAGCTGCGCACGCTCTACGGCTTCGACCGCACCTTGCCCGAGCAGTTTGTCAGCTGGGTGTGGCGCGCGCTGCAAGGCGACCTCGGCACCAGCATCGCCACCAGCCGCCCGGTGGCGGCTGAAGTCTTCAAGGCCGTGGGCAACACGCTGCGCCTGGCGGTGCTGGCCACGCTCATCGGCTTCATCCTCGGGTGCCTGTTCGGCTTCGTCGCCGGCTACTTCCAGGGCAGCTGGGTCGACAAGGCCGCCAGCTTCACCTCGGTGCTGGGCGTGAGCGTGCCGCACTACTGGCTGGGCATGGTGCTGGTCATCGTCTTCGCCGTGCTGCTGCCCTGGCTGCCGGCTTCGGGCGCCGGCCCTGGCAGCAGCGCCGACTGGCAATGGAACTGGGAACACCTGCGCCACATGGTGCTGCCGGCGGTGACGATGAGCGTCATCCCGATGGGCATCATCGCGCGCACCGTGCGCGCACTCGTCGCCGAGATCCTGGCGCAGGAGTTCGTGGTCGGCCTGCGCGCCAAGGGCCTCACCGACTGGGGCGTGTTCAAGCATGTGGTCAAGAACGCCGCGCCCACCGCGCTGGCGGTGATGGGCCTGCAGCTCGGTTACCTGCTGGGCGGCTCGATCCTCATCGAAACGGTGTTCGCGTGGCCGGGCACCGGCTTCCTGCTCAACAGCGCCATCTTCCAGCGCGACCTGCCGCTGCTGCAAGGCACGATCCTCGTGCTGGCGCTGTTCTTCGTGCTGCTCAACATGGTGGTCGATGTGGTCCAGACGCTGCTCGACCCGCGCATCGCCAGATCATGACCCCCCCGAAGCGCCTTCGGCGCCTCCCTCCAGGGGGCACCGCCAGCGGCCCGGCAAAGCCGGTTCCGCGGCGATCGCTCGGCTGGCTTGCCGGCAGATCGCCGAACCGCTGCGAATGAGTTCGGGGCACTGACACATGCACAGCACCATCCTCGAACCCCTGCCCGAAGCGGTCTTCGAGCGCTCGCCCGGCTACTGGCAGACGGTGGGCCGGCGCCTCGTGCGCGACAAGGTCGCCATGGCCGCCGGGCTGGTGGTGCTGGCGCTGCTGGTGATGGCCGTGTTCGGCCCCGCGTTGGCGCCGGCCGATCCCTTCGCCGCTTCGGTGCTCAAGCGCCTGAAGGAAATCGGCACCGAAGACCACCCACTGGGCACCGACGAACTGGGCCGGGACATGCTCAGCCGCCTGATCGTGGGCGCCCGACTGTCGCTGTTCATGGGCATCACGCCGGTGCTGTGCGCGTTCGTGCTGGGCTCGTTCATCGGCATCGTGGCCGGTTATGCCGGCGGCGCGCTGAACACGGTGATCATGCGCACCATCGATGTGTTCTACGCCTTCCCGTCGGTGCTGTTGGCGATTGCACTTTCGGGTGCGCTGGGTGCGGGCATCACCAATTCTCTGATCTCGCTGACGGTGGTGTTCATTCCGCCGATCGCCCGCGTGGCCGAGAGCGTGACCACGCAGATTCGCGCGCGCGACTTCGTCGAGGCCGCGCGCGCCAGCGGTGCCGGCGCCATGACCATCGTGCGCGTGCACGTGCTGGGCAACGTGCTCGGGCCGATCTTCGTCTACGCCACGAGCCTGATCGCCGTGAGCATGATCCTGGCGTCGGGCCTTTCCTTCCTCGGCCTGGGCGTCAAGCCGCCCGAGCCCGAGTGGGGGCTGATGCTCAACACGCTGCGCACCGCCATCTACGTGCAGCCGTGGCTGGCCGCGCTGCCCGGCGTGATGATCTTCGTCACCTCGGTGGCGTTCAATCTGCTGTCTGACGGGCTGCGCAGCGCGATGGAGATCAAGGCATGAACGCGGCCGGCCGTTCCCAGGCGCTCGTCCCGCAGCGCGTAGAGCGCAGGGGTGTCCAATGAGTGCAGCCGGCGCACCGGGTGCGAAGGCCGCGGCGCCGCTGTTGCAGGTGCGCAGCCTGGTCAAGCACTTCCCGCTGAAGAAAGACGTCTTCGGCCGCGGCGGCGGCGTGGTGCGCGCGGTCGACGGCGTGAGCTTCGACGTGGCGCGCGGCGAAACGCTGGGCGTGGTGGGCGAATCGGGCTGCGGCAAGAGCACCACCGCGCGCCTGTTGATGCACCTCATCGAGCCGGGCGCCGGCGAGATCGTCTTCGATGGCGCCGTGGTCGGCAGCGCCGCGCTGCCGCTGAAGACCTACCGCCGCCAGGTGCAGATGGTGTTCCAGGACAGCTACGCGTCGCTGAACCCGCGCCTGACCATCGAAGACAGCATCGCGTTTGCGCCGCAGGTGCATGGCACGCCGGCGCGCGAGGCCGTGGAGCGCGCGCGCGACCTGCTCTCGCGCGTGGGCCTGGAGCCGCAGCGCTTTGCCGAACGCTACCCGCACGAGCTTTCGGGCGGCCAGCGCCAGCGCGTGAACATCGCGCGTGCGCTGGCGCTGCAGCCGCGCGTCATCATCCTCGACGAAGCCGTCTCGGCGCTGGACAAGTCGGTGGAAGCGCAGGTGCTGAACCTGCTGCTCGACCTGAAAGACGAGTTCGGCCTGACCTACCTCTTCATCAGCCACGACCTCAACGTGGTGCGCTACGTCAGCGACCGCGTGATGGTGATGTACCTCGGCCAGGTGGTCGAGCTCGGCCGCGGCGAGGCGCTGTTCGAGGCGCCGCTGCACCCCTACACGCGGGCGCTGCTGTCCAGCATCCCGACGATGGACCCCGACCGGCGCACCGAGCGGCCGCCGCTGGCCGGCGACCCGCCCAATCCCATCAATCCGCCTTCGGGCTGCCGCTTCCACACCCGCTGCGCGATGGCGCAAGCGGCGTGCAGCAGCAAGGTGCCCACGCTCGGCACGGGGCCCGCCGCGGCCCACCCGGTGGCTTGCCTGATGTACGAGGCCGGCAGCGGGCATGGCGCGGCGCCGAAGGTGGCGGCATGAACCCGCTTGGCCGCCCGGCGGCGAAGGCCGATGCCCACGGCGCGAAGGGCCCGCGGTGAACGACGCGCCCTTCGTCGACATCCAGGGCCTCACCGTCACCTTCACCGGCGGGCGCCAGCCGGTGAAGGCGGTGGGCGGCGTCGACCTGCAGGTGCGGCGCGGCGAAGTGGTGGCGCTGATCGGCGAATCGGGCTCGGGCAAGAGCGTCACGCTGCGTTCGCTGCTCAAGCTGCACCCGCCGCGCAAGACGACGATCGGCGGGCGCATCGTGGTCGGCGGGCATGAGGTGCTGAAGCTGGCGCCCGCGGCACTGGCCGACTACCGCGGCAAGGTCGCTTCGATGATCTTCCAGGAGCCGCTGCTCGCGCTGGACCCGGTGTACAGCGTGGGCGCGCAGATCGCCGAGGCCATCCGCCGCCACGAGCCGGCCACCTCGGCCGATGCAGCGCACAAGCGCGCCCTCGGACTCTTCGAGCGGGTGCACATCCCCAGCCCCGAACGGCGGCTGGCGGCCTTCCCGCACGAGATGAGCGGCGGCATGCGCCAGCGCGCGATGATCGCGCTGGCGCTGGCCTGCAAGCCGCAGTTGCTGCTGGCCGACGAGCCGACCACCGCGCTCGATGCCACGGTGCAAATCCAGATCCTGTTGCTGCTGCGCGAACTGCAGCGCGAGATGGGGCTGGCGGTCATCTTCGTCACCCACGACATCGGCGCGGCCATCGAGGTGGCCGACCGCATCGCGGTGATGTATGCCGGCCGCATCGTCGAGGAAGGCCCGGCGCGCACGCTGATCCGCGAGCCGCGGCACCCCTACACGCTGGCCCTGCTGGGCAGCCGCGCGCACGGCGCCCTGGCCAAGGGGGAGCGGCTGGAGACGATCGGCGGCGCGCCGCCCGACCTGGCCAACCTGCCCGCGGGCTGCGCATTCGCCGAGCGCTGCCGCTTCGTCACCGAGGCTTGTTCGGCCGCTGCGCCGCAGGTGGTGACGCTGCAACCCGGCCACCAGGCCCGCTGCATCCACACCGGGGCGACGCTGGGCGCCGCCGGTCGCTGATCCTGCGGCGCCGCGGCACCTGCACCACCCCAGCGCCGCCACCGCCCTGCGACACACGCGGCCCACCACGCCCCCCGGGACCCGCACCGCCATGCCCCCGCGTGACCCGCCGCCGGCCCCACCGCCAGGTCCGGCCCATCGCGGCGGCGCCGCGGGCACGGCCACCGGGCGCGTCTACGAAGGCATCTACCTGGCCGTGCTGGAGCGCCGGCTGGCGGCCGGCGCCTGGCTGCGCGAGGAGGAGCTGGCCGGGTCCTTCGGCGTCTCGCGCACCGTGGTACGCCAGGCGCTGCACCGCCTGGCGCAACACCAGGTGGTGGAGTTGATCCACAACCGTGGGGCGCGCGTGCCCTCGCCGGAGCTGGCCGATGCCGAGCATGTGTTCGAAGCGCGCCGCGTGGCCGAGTGCGAGATCGCACGCCGCCTGGGCGGGCGGCTGGGCACCGCGCAGCTGGAAGAGCTGACGGCCCTGGCCGAGCAGGAGCGGCACGCCAGCGAAGCCGGCGACGCGGCGCGGGCCGTGCGCTTGTCGGGCGAATTCCACCAGGCGCTCGCGCGCATGCACGGCAACCCGGTGCTGGCGCGGCTGCTGGACTCGCTGCTGCCCACCACCTCGCTGCTGATGTCGCGGTTCGCGGCAAGCGGGCAGCCCGTGTGCGTGGCGCACCGCCATGTGGAGCTGATCTCTGCGCTGCGCCTGGGTGCGGCGGCCGCGGCGGCCGAGATGAAGCAGCACTTGGCCGAACTGCAGACCGCGCTGACCCGCCCCGCACCGCGGCCGCCAGCGACCCTGCGCGACCTGTTCGCCGGCTATCGCGAGGCCGGCGAACCGGCCCCTTCGGCAGCGCCCGAGAGCGAGGCGCGCACCCGCCGCGCCAGCCGGCGCGCCGCGGGTTCGCGAGCGGCTCGCGCAGGCGCCGCCAAGAAGGCCGTTCCGCGGCGCTGAGCGGCTGCGCCGCGGCACGCCCCGGCCCACCCGAAGCGCCATGGGCGCACAATCCGCGCTGGCCAACCCCGCGTCGCGGCCTGCGTTCGTGGCACTCGTGACAGGCGGGTTTGAATGGTGGTTACCCGTGCGCGCGCGACCGTAGACTGGACCCATGGTCATGACCAGCAGCAAGCGGCCCGATCCGTGGGCCCACACCACGCTGCCGGGCGAGCTGCAGCCCAGCGGCCCCGCGCCGGGCTCGAACGAGCTGGAGCGCTTCATCCACGCCCAGGACCCTGCCTGGGACAGCGTGATCGAGGAGCTCGAGGAAGGCGCCAAGCGAACCCACTGGATGTGGTTCGTGTTCCCGCAGCTGCGCGGCCTGGGCCGCAGCGACCTGGCGCGGCGCTTCGGTGTCGCCTCGCTCGCCGAGGCCGAGGCCTACGTCGCCCACCCACTGCTCGGCCCGCGGCTGCTGCAATGCTGCGAGATCCTGCAGCGGCTGCAGGGCCGCACGGCGCTGGCCATCTTCGGCAGCGTCGACGAGTTCAAGCTGCGCTCGTGCCTGACGCTGTTCGAACGCGCCGCGCCCGACGAGCCGGTGTTCACGCACCTGATCGAAAAGTACTTCCGCGGCCAGCGCGACGCGGCCACGCTGGCGCTGCTGGACAACGTGCGCGCAGGCTGAGAAAAGCGCGCGCCGACGGCGCGGCGTACGCGCCGCCATCCACGGCAGGCCTGCGTGGGGCCCGGGTGGGCCCCGCGCCCTGGCTCAAGGCTCCTTGGCCTCGACGCGGATCGACGCGAACCACGCCGCGAGTTGCTCGATGTCCGCGTCAGTCAGCGGCCGGGCCATCACCGCCATGACCTCGTGCTTGCGCGCGCCGCTGCGGTAAGCGCGCAGCTGCGCGGCCAGATAGATGGCCGGCTGGCCGGCAAGGTGCGGCGTGTCCGGCATCGTCGACAAGCCGAGCGGGCCATGACACACGACGCAAGGCTGCGCGCGCGCACGGCCGCTGGCCGCGTCCTGGGCATGGGCAGGCCCAAAGACGCCCATGGAACCGGCCAGCAGCGCAGGCAGCAGCCACAGCCGGCCAAGGCCGGGCCGGTGGGCGGCGCCGGCCCCCCCACGCAAAGCGCGCACAACGCGCCTACGGAGCGGAGTAGGTGACGCGGTAGATGGCGCCGGCGAAGTCGTCGCTGATGAGCAGCGAGCCGTCCTTCATCACGGCCACGTCGACCGGGCGGCCGCGGTAGATGCCGTTCTCGTCGAGCCAGCCCTGCGCGAACACCTCGTGCTTGTCGGCCGTGCGGTCGGCCTTCACCGAAACGAAGTCGATCAAGGCGCCGCTCGGCTTGACGCGGTTCCACGAGCCGTGTGCGGCCACGAAGATGCCGCCTTGGTACTTGGCCGGGAACATCTTGCCGTTGTAGAAGGTCATGCCCAGCTGCGCCTGGTGCGCCGGGAACTCCACCTGCGGCCGGGTCCACTGCGACGGCGGGTTCATGCCCTTGAGGTCGGGCGCGGCGCCGGTGCCGGCGATCACCACGTTGTTGCCGTGGATGTACGGGTAGCCGAAGTGCTCGCCGCCGCCGCCCGGGCGGGTGATGCGGTTGAGTTCGCCGGGCGGGGTGTCGTCACCCATGCCGTCGGTCTGGTTGTCGGTGAACCACACCGTCTTGTCCTTCGGGCTGATGTCCATGCCCACCGAGTTGCGCACGCCCCGGGCCACCACCGTGCGGCCGGTGCCGTCGAACGGGTTGATGCTGATCATGCCGCCGATGCCCAGCTGCTCGTACAGCGCGATCTTCTCCTTGGGCTGCACGTTGAACGGCTGGCCCAGCGTGATGTACAGCTTGCCGTCGTCGCTGACGCGGCAGGTACGCGCACCGTGGTTGAAGCTTTCCTCTTCGGGCGGGATCAGCTTGCCCTGCGGCAGCACCTCGATCACCGCGACGTCGGGGCCTTCGTAGAAGAACTCGGCGGCCGGGAAGTTGAGCACGCGGTTGTGCTCCACGACGATGAGGAAGCCGTCCTTCGTCCAGCACACGCCGTTGGGGTTGGTGAACTTCAGGCTCGGCGCGAAGCTCTTCACCTCGTCGGCGACACCGTCGCTGTTGCGGTCGGTCACCGCCCACACGGCGGTCTTGCGCGTGCCGACGAACAGCATGTTGGTCGACGGCGCCACCGCCATGTGCCGCGCGTCGGGCACGATGGCGTAGAGGTCGATCTTGAACCCCGGCGGCAGCTTCACCCGCTTGAGGTTCTCGCGGATGGCCGCGGCGTTGGGGCCGGCTTGCGGCACCACGGGGATGTTCAGGTCCGTCGTGGCCACCCGGAACTGCTTGAGCTTTTCCAGGTTCGGCTGGGCTGAGGCAGCGCTCACCAGGCCGGCAAGCATTGCAGTGGCGATCAGGCGTTTTTTCATGGTCTCCTCTGGCGTTCTCAGTTGAAGTGCTGGCGCGTCGAAGGGCCGTTCGTGTCAGGCCCCGGGGCCGGGCGCCCCGCCCCGCAGCGCACCGGGGCGGCGGCAGTCTAGGAAGCGCGGCCGAGCGCTCCAAGAGACCACGCCGGCGTCGTGCCCAGGAATTGGGACTGCCGCCGCGCGCGCCGACCTTGGCCCGGTTGCGTGAGGCGCGGCACTTTGCCGCGCCGTGCGCCGCGAGCCGCGGGCCGAACGCCGCGAGGTTTCAGTCGCGCCCGCAGCGGCCGAAAAGGCTGTGAGCCTCGCGAACCCGCGCTGGAGGAACGCATGTCTTTGGCCATCTCATCGCGCCGCTGGCCCGGCGCGCGCCCGCATCCACACACCGGGCCGCTTCGCCTCGCCGCCGCCGCGGCCTCGGTGCTGGCCGGGCTGGCGGGCTGCGGCGGTCACGCCACCGACGGCAGCGCAGACACGGTGGCCGCCACGCCGGCCGCCGCAGTCGCCTCGGCCAAGGCCAAGGTCAGCCTCGAACCAGCGGGCGCCCATTGCATCTGGGGCGGCACGCGCATCGAGTCGGGCATCGACGCCAATGGCAACGGTGCGCTCGACACGGCCGAGGTGACGGGCGTGCAGTACGCCTGCAACGGCACGCCGGGCGCGGCCGGCGGCGCCGGCGCCCAGGGCGCCAACGGCGCGGCCGGGGCCGCCGGCGTGAACAGCCTCGTGCGCATCGACGCCGAACCCGCCGGAGCCAACTGCCCGCTCGGCGGCGCGCGCGTGCGCGCCGGCCTGGACGCCAACACCAGCGCCGTGCTCGACGACGGCGAGGTGACCAGCACGCGCTACGCCTGCACCGGCACCGACGGCGCCAACGGCAGCCACGGCACGAACGGATCGAACGGCAGCAACGGCACGAACGGCAGCAACGGGGCCAACGGCACCGACGGCCTGGACGCGCTGATCGCCATCGCCAACGAGCCCGTCGGCGTCACCTGCGCGCATGGCGGCAAGATCGTGACCAGCGGGCTCGACACCAACCGCAACAGCGTGCTCGATGGCGGCGAGGTCGCCAGCACCACCACGTTGTGCCAGCCCTCGCCCGGCGCCGCGCTGGCGTGGGTGCAGGTGGCCGGCACCAGCCAGGCCATGGCGCCTGACACCGGCTACGTGGCGACGAGCACCTCGCTGACCACGCTCACGCTGCCGGCCAGCCCGGCGCTGGGCGACATCGTCGTCGTCAATGGCGTGGGCAGCGGCGGCTGGAAGGTGGCGCAGAACGCCGGCCAGTTCATCTCGGCCATCGCAGCGCCCACCGACCGGCCGGCCGGTGCGCTGTGGCTGACCGCCGGCCCGGCACTGGACTGGAAGGCCATCGCCTCTTCCGCCAGCGGCGAGCGCCTGGTCGCCGCCGCCGACGGCAGCGCGCTGTACGTCTCCACCGATGCCGGCGGCACATGGTTCCCGCGCGCGAGCGCACGCAACTGGGCCGGCGTGGCCTCCTCCGCCGACGGCTTGAAGATGGTCGCCGTCGTCAATGGCGGCCGTGTCTACACCTCCACCGACGGTGGCACGAACTGGAGCGAGCGCACGGGCAGCGACGTGCCCTGGCGCGCAGTGGCCTCGTCGGCCGAGGGCATGAAGCTCGTCGCCGTGGCCTACGGCGGCCAGATCCACACCTCCACCGACGGCGGTGCCAACTGGACCGCTCGCGACAGCAACCGCAACTGGACCAGCGTGGCCTCGTCGGCCGACGGGCGCCGCCTGGTGGCCGCCGGGCTGGCCGAGCAGATCTACATCTCCACCGACAGCGGCGTCACGTGGAATCCGCAGGGCTCGGCGGCCAACTGGACCGCGCTGTCCTCGTCGGCCAGCGGCTTCGAACTGGCCGCCGCGGCCTACAACGGCCAGCTCCACATCTCCACCGACGGCGGCCAGAACTGGACCGCCCGCGCCGGTGTGCGCCAATGGGCGGGCCTGGCCTCCTCGGCCGACGCCTCGCAACTGGTCGCGATGCCCGAAGGCGACCTGATGTACACGTCGCACGACGGCGGCACCACCTGGCAGCCGCGCGAAAGCAGCCGCAACTGGCGCGCCGCGGCCGCCTCGGCCGACGGCAAGCGGCTTGCCGCGGTATCGCAAAGCGGCGCCATCTACCGCTCGGCGGCCGGCCGCACCACCACCGGCACCGGCGGCGCACTCAGCGGCAGCCAGTACGACATGTTGAAGCTGCAGTACATCGGCGGCGGCGAGTTCATGCCCATCGACTACACGGCCACGGGGGTGTTCCATGTGGAGTGACACACACGGCGGCCGCGCCGGCGGCGCAGATCGAGCCGGCCCCATCGCGCAGCACCCGCGACCGGGCGCGGGCACGTTGGCGGCGGCCCTCGTCGCGGCGCTGCTGGCCTCGTGCGGCGGCGACGGCGCCGGCCACGGCACCACCGAGGCCGGCCACGACACGGCGACCATCGCCGCGGCCAAGGTCTCGCTGGAACCGGCCGGTGCCAACTGCGCACTCGGCGGCGCCCGCATCGAATCGGGCCTCGACGCCAACGGCAACGGCCAGCTCGACAGCAGCGAAGTCAGCGGCGTGCAGTTCGCCTGCCACGGTGGGCCGGGCGGTGCGGGCATCCCCGGCGCCAGCGGCAACAACGGCGCGGCCGGCGCCCCCGGCACGGCCAGCCTCGTGCGGCTGGTCACCGAGGCACCCGGAGCGAACTGCGCGCCGGGCGGCACGAAGATCGAAGCCGGCCGCGACACCAATGCCAGCGGCCAGCTCGATGCGGGCGAGGTGACCAGCACCAGCTACGTGTGCTCGGGCGCCAGCGGGGCCAATGGCGCGAATGGCACGAGCGGCACGAATGGCACGAACGGCACCAACGGCACGAATGGCGCGAACGGCGCCAACGGCCTGAACCGCCTGATCGCCATTGCCGACGAAGCCGCGGGCGCCCACTGCACGCACGGCGGCAAGAAAGTCACCGCCGGTGCCGATGCAAACCGCAGCGGCGTGCTCGACGCCGGCGAGGTGGCGAGCACCGACTACCTGTGCCACGGTGCCCCGGCCCCGGGCATGGCGTGGGTGAACGTCGCCGGCACCAGCGCCACGATGGCCGCCAACACCGGCTACCTGGCCAGCCATGCCTCGGCGCAGGTGACGCTGACGCTGCCGGCCAGCCCGAACGTCGGCGACGTGGTGGCCGTCAACGGCGTGGGCGCGGGGGGCTGGAAAGTCGCGCAGAACGCCGGGCAGTCCATCAGTGCCCGAGGGGTGCCCAACGACTTGGCAGCGGGCAGCGTGTGGCACGCCTCGACGCCGGCGTTCGACCCGCATGCCGTGGCAGCGTCGGCCGATGGCCGCAAGCTGGTGGTCGTGACCTGGTCGGGGTCGATCTACACCTCCACGGACGCGGGCACGACCTGGACCGAACGCCCGATCACGAACTCGTGGCGCGCGGTCGCCTCGTCGGCCGACGGCACCAGGCTGGTGGCCGTTGCCCACAACGCGCAGATTCATTTGTCGACCGATGCCGGTGCGAGCTGGTCGACGCGCGAGTCGGCCCGTGCGTGGCGCGCGGTTGCCTCGTCGGCCGACGGCAGCAAGCTGGTCGCCGCCGCCGACAGCGGGCAGATTTACACCTCCAGCGATGGCGGCGACACCTGGACCGCCCGCGACAGCGCCCGTGAGTGGACTGCCCTCGCCTCGTCGAGCGACGGCACCAAGCTGGTGGCCGCCGTCAACAACGGCCAGCTCTACACATCCACGGACACCGGCTCCACCTGGACGGCGCGCGACAGCAACCGCCTGTGGAATTCGGTGACCTCATCGGCCGACGGCAACAAGCTCGCCGCCGTGGCCTACGCCGGCGCCATCTACACGTCGGTCGACGCCGGTGCGAACTGGAGCGCGGGCGCGGTGACCACGGACTGGTGGTCGATCAACTCGTCGCCCGACGGCAACACGCTTGTCGTCGCGGACTGGAACAGCCCGCTGTACATCTCGAAGGACGGCGGGCTCACGTGGGCGCCGCAAGGCCCTGCGCTTTACTGGCGCGGTTCGGTCATCTCGGCCGATGGCAGCCGCATCGTGGCCATCGCAGACTTCGGTGGAGGCATCCACACGTCCTTCAGCGGCCGCAGCACGGCCGGCACCGGCGGCTCGATCAGCGGCGGCGCCCACGACACGCTCACGCTGCAGTACGTGGGCAACGGCGAGTTCGTCGCCATCGATCACAGCGCCGCGGGGGTGTTCCATGTGGAATGAAAGGCTGTGGGGCCGCGCTGCCGCGCGCAGCGGGCCGCGGGCGCTGTGTACCGCTGCCGTTGTTGTCGCGCTCGCAGCCTGCGGCGGAGACGGAGGTGGGGGTGGGGGTGCCGGCAGCGGCGACAGCGGTAGCGCCGGCGGCGGTGGCGGTACGGCCGCGGCCCGCTTCGCCGCCACCAAGGTGAGCGTCGAACCGGTCGGCGCCAACTGTTCGCACGGCGGCAGCCGCATCGAATCGGGCATCGATGCCAACAACAACGGCGCGCTCGACAGCGCCGAGGTGAGCGGCGTGCAGTTCGCCTGCCACGGGGCACCGGGCACCGCGGGTGCCAATGGCGCCAACGGCAGCAACGGCGCCAGCGGCAGCGCCGCCGCGCTGGCGCTGGTGCGCATCGATGCCGAAGCGCCCGGGGCCCAGTGCGCTGCCGGCGGCTCGCGCATCAGCGCCGGGCTCGACCTCGACGGCAACGGCGTGCTGGCACTCGCCGGCGAGGCCACCAGCACGAGCTACGTGTGCGCGGGCGCCAACGGGTCGAACGGCACGAACGGCACGAATGGCACGAATGGCACGAACGGGTCCAACGGCAGCAACGGCACGAACGGCAGCAACGGCGTTGCCAGCCTGATGGCCATCGCCGACGAAACCGCCGGCGCAAACTGCACCTACGGCGGCAAGCGCGTGAGCTCGGGCCTGGACGCCAACGGCAACGCCGCGCTCGACATGGGCGAGGTGAGCCGCACCGACTACGTGTGCAACGGCGCCCCCAGTGCCGACCTGAACTGGGTGGCCGCCGCCGACTCCACGCAGGCGATGGCCGCGAACACCGGTTATCTGGCCACCGGCGATACGCTGGTCACGCTGACGCTGCCGGCCAGCCCGGCGCTGGGTGACACGGTGGCGGTCTCCGGCGCCGGCTTTGGCGGCTGGAAGATCGCGCAGAACGCCGGCCAGTTCGTCAGCGCGCGCGCGGTGCCGCACGTGGGGGTGTGGGCGGCCACGCCGCTGACAGGCGGCGCCTTCGCAGCGGTGGCGTCGTCGGCCGACGGCCAGCGCCTGGTGGCGGCACAGATGGGCGGCAACCTGCAGGTCTCCACCGACGGCGGCGCCAGCTGGACGGCCCGCGAGTCGGTGCGCCAATGGACCGCGGTGGCCTCCTCCGACGACGGCCTGCGTCTGGCCGCGGCGGCCGACAACAGCCAGATCTACATCTCCACCGACGGCGGCGCCAACTGGGCGGCGCAGGAGAGCGCGCGCGGCTGGACCGGCCTGGCCTCGTCCAGCGACGGCCTGAAGCTCGTGGCCGTGGCGCAGTTCGGCCAGATCTACACCTCCACCGACGGCGGCAGCAACTGGACGTCGCGCGACAGCACAAGGGTATGGGACTCCGTGGCCTCCTCGGCCGACGGGACGCGCCTGGTGGCCGTGGTGCGCGGCGGGGACTACATCTACACCTCCAGCGACTCCGGTGCGAACTGGACGCAGCGCGAAAGCGCGCGCGAGTGGCGCGGCGTGGCCTCGTCGGCCGATGGCCTGAAGCTGGTGGCTGCGGCAGATGGCGGGCGCCTGTACCGCTCCACCGACGGCGGGGTGAACTGGTCGCCGGTCGGCCCTTCAGGCCGCTGGCTCGCCGTGGCCTCGTCGGCCGACGGCCGGCGGCTGCTGGCCGCCGACCACCCGGGCCGGCTGCACGTGTCGCTCGACGCCGGCGCCAGCTGGACCGCGCAGGGCACGAGCGACACCTGGGCGGCGGTCGCCTGCTCGGCCGACGGCACGCGCCTGGTCGCCGCACCGTTCAACGGCGGCGCCGTGCGCACCTCGCTGCTCGGGCGCAGCAGCACCGGCACGGCAGGGGCCGCGAGCGGCGGGCGCTACGACGCGCTGAAGCTGCGCTACGTGGGCGGCGGCGAGTTCATCGTCGTCGACCACGCGCTGGCCGCGCCGTTGCGGCTGGAGTGACGCGGCGCCGGCCCGGTGACCCCCGCCCCCAAGCACGAGATGAAACGGGCGCCGGCCCGCTTCACGCACTCGATTCGGGCACTCGATTCATTTCATACGCATTTGCGGTCGAAAACATGGAAGGGCCTTCGACGAGGTGGTGGCGCCGAGGATGGCGCGTGGTCGGCTCCGCGAATGTCCTTTTTCAGCGGCCCAGCGTCGCTGGACCCCTGAATGCATCCTTTATTTCGCTGCGCCGACCACCCGCCGTCCTCGGTGGCACCTGGGTTGGGCTTCGTCGGCCAAGTTCCTACGCGGGTGTCGGATCGGGACGATGGGGTGCCTTGCGCAGCGAAATCAAGGGGGCATGCGGGGGACCAGCGAAGCCGGGCCGCCGCAAGAGGACATTCGCGGAGCAGGGCACCCCGTCGGCCCGATCCCGCCTCGGTCTCTTGCCCTGACCTGTTCGATCGATCGCGAAGCCGTATCAGATCAGTGCAGCGTGGTGCCGCCGGAGCGGCCGGGCGCGCTGGCCAGCACCGTCACCGGCCCGTCGCCCACGCTGCGCGCCTCGATCTCGGCCTCGGTCGCATCACGCACCGCGCGCACCTTGATGTGCAGGCGCAGTGCCATGCCGGCCAGCGGGTGGTTGCCGTCGAGTACCACGTGCGAAGGGTAGATCTCGGTCACGATGTAGATCACGTCGGCGGGCATGCCGGGCGTGGCGTGCCCCTTGGGCAGACCCTCGTAGGCCATGCCGGTTTCCACCGGCTCGGTGAAAAGCTTGCGGTCCTCGAAGCACACGAGCTCGGGGCGATAGTCGCCGAACGCGTCGGCAGGCTCCAGCTGCAGGTGCAGTTCGTCGCCGCTGGCGTGGCCGGCAAGCGCCTCTTCGACCTTGGCCAGCAGGTCATTGCCCCCGAAGAAGAACTCCACCGGCTCGGCCAGGTCGTCGAGCGCGCGGTTCTGCGCGTCGGCGAGTTTCCAGGTCAGGCTCACGACGCAGGGACTGCGGATTTCCATGCGGGAATGATGGCACAGCGGTGGCCGGCCCCCGCGACGCGCGCCCCGGCGAATGCCGCCGATCTGCGTTGCGCCCGCGCCGTGCGCCGGGCTTGGCGGGGCGCCACTTGATGTGCGTCGAGGCGGCCGCCGCAGGCCTGCGAGGACAATCCTGACCCGATGATCGACCTGCAAGCGCCATCCGCGTTGCTGGGCGGGCTGAGCCCGCGCCAGTTCATGCGCCGGCATTGGCAGCGCGAGCCGCTGCTGGTGCGGCAGGCCTGGCCCGGGGTGCAGCCGCCGCTGACGCGCGCCGAGTTGTTTGCGCTGGCGGGGCGCGAGGGTGTCGAGTCGCGGCTCGTTCGGCGTGGCGATCCCGCGGCGCGGCGCCCGGGCCGCGGGGGCACGCAGCCCCGACCCGCGGACCAAGCAGGCACGCAGCCGTGGCCGGCGGGCCAAGCAGGCACGCAGCCGTGGCCAGCGGGCCACGGGGGCGGCACATGGCATGTGCGGCACGGGCCGTTCCCCTCGGGCCGCTGGCCGGCGCTGGCGCGGCCGGGCTGGACGCTGCTCGTGCAGGGGCTCGACCTGCATGTCGCCGCGGCGCACGCGATGCTGGCGCCGTTTCGTTTCGTGCCCGCCGCCCGGCTCGATGACCTGATGGTGTCGTGGGCCAGCCCGGGCGGTGGCGTCGGGCCGCATGTCGATTCGTACGATGTCTTCCTGCTGCAGGTGCAGGGCCGGCGGCGCTGGCGCATCGGGCCACCGGGCGACGTGTCGTTCATCGCCGGGCTGCCGCTGAAGATCCTCGGCCACTTCGAGCCGGTTCACGACTGGGTGCTCGAGCCCGGCGACATGCTGTACCTGCCGCCCGGCTGGGGCCACGACGGCGTGGCGGTGGGCGGCGACTGCATGACCTGCTCGGTGGGCTTCCGGGCGCCTTCGATGGCCGAGCTGGAGCGAGAGTTGCTGGTGCGGTTGAGCGAGGCCGCCGAGGATCGGCCGGGAAGCGGGCGTCTCTATGCGGATGCGGGCCAGCCGGCCACGGCGGCCACCGGCGCAGTGCCTGTGCCGCTGCAACGCTTTGCGCAGCGCGCGCTGGCACGCGCGCTGGCCACGCCCGGAGCCGCTGAACGCGCGCTGGGTGAACTGCTCAGCGAGCCCAAGCCGCAGGTGTGGTTCGAGGCCGGGCAGGGGCTGCCGACGACCGCCGTCGCGGTGGCGCTGGATGCGCGCACACGCATGCTGTACGACACGCGCCATGCCTACATCAACGGCGAGTCCCTGCGCATGGGTGGCCGCGACGCCGGGCTGATGCGGCGCCTTGCCGACCAGCGATGCCTGGGCGCGAGCGACGTGGCTGCGCTCAGTGAAGAGGCGCGGGCCGTGCTTGCGCAATGGGTCGAAGCGGGCTGGCTGCACGCCCAGCCGCGCGCGGCAGAGGGCGCCGGCGAATCATCAGCCTTTGCAGGCGCCACTCCGAGAATGCGCAGGAGCGTTGAATGAACGACGAAGCATTGCCCGTGATCGACTCGCGCCGGCGCTTTGGCGAGGCCGTGCTGTGGGGCTTCGCGCGGGCCATGCGCGAGGGCGGCCGATCGCGCCGCATCCTGTGCGTGGACCGCGACTTCACCGAGTGGCCGCTGGACGATCCGGCCCTGCTCGACCCACTGACGGCCTGGCTGCGGGCCGGGCAGCGCCAACTCGTGCTGTTGGCCGCCGCTTACGACGAGGTGCCGCGCCGTCACGCGCGTTTCGTGGCCTGGCGGCGCAGCTTCACGCATGCGGTGCTTCCCTACGCGGCGCCGGAGGACGTGGCGGCCACCTTGCCCACGCTGCTGCTCGACGACGATGGCACTTGCGTGCGCCTGATCGATGCCGTGCACTGGCGGGGGCGCGTGCATGCCGACGAGCGTGAGGCGCGGCCCTGGCGCGAGCAGATCGATGCGTTGGTACAACGCTCCGAGCCGGCGTTCCCCGCCCAGACGCTGGGTCTATAGGGCAAACCCGTGGGCTGGCTATAATGCTTTGTTAGGCAGAAATGACAGGCCTTCTACTGTGGGGCCCAAGCGGTTCTTCAGCCGGGGCTGGCGTTCTGTCCTATCGCTCCCGGTCTGTCCGCGGGCAGGGCTCCTCGCAGCCGAAAGCACGCAAGCGACAGCCGCAATCGATTGATTCAGCACTCCCTTACAAAACTCTGAGGACCTACGCAATGAACAAGTCGCTCGTTCTGGCTTCCCTGGTTGCTGTCGTGGCGCTGGCCGCCTGCGGCAAGAAGGAGGCCGCTGCGCCCGCGCCGGCCCCGGCGCCCGCTGCCGCGCCTGCCCCGGCGCCCGCCGCCGCTGCCGTGACCGACGCCGCCTCGGCGGTTGCCGGCGCCGCTTCCACCGCCGCTGGCGCGGTGGCCGGTGCCGCTTCGGCCGCTGCAGGTGCCGTGCAGGCCGCCGCTTCGGCTGCCGCCGCTGCTGCCTCCAAGTGAACCCAAGGGCGCCCCACCGGGGTGCCCCAAGCGCGCTGTGAAAGGCACCAAGGCCGCCCGCGGGCGGCCTTGTTCATTCGTGAGGCCGCCCGCGGGCGGCCTTGTTCATTGGTGAAGGCCGCCTGCGGGCGGCCTTGTTCATTGGTGAAGGCCGCGCGAACACCGCGCATGGGCCCGGCGGTCCGCAGCATTCGAGGGATCGGAGGGATGGCTCGCGTGGCGCGCAGAGGCGCGCTCGCGGCCTGTCTTCAGTCCCCCTTCAGTGTCGACTGAAGCCCTGCGACCTCAGCGCAGGTCGTTCACCAGCCGCTCGATGATGCGCTGGCCGTTCTCGCCCACCGCCGCGTTGCCGTCGGAGGTGAGCACGTCGATCGTCGTCTTGCCGCCGCTGCTCTTGAGCGCCAGCCGGTAGCGAACCGGAATCTGCGGGTCCTTGGCGCCGCTGAAGACGCGGGCGAAGAAGTTCGGTTCCTCCTGGCCGGCGGCCTTGGGGTCGGAGTAGCGCACGTAGTAGACGCCTTGCGCACGGTCGCGGTCCTCGACGGTGAAGCCACCGCGGTCGAGCACGAGGCCAACACGCCGCCAGGCGCGGTCGAACGTGTCGTCCAGTTCCATGCGGGCGCGCCCTTCGCCGGCCAGCGCACGCGCGCGGGCCGGGGGCTGCGCCGCGGCGGCCACGGCGGCGTTGGCGGCCACCAAGGCCTGCGGCGCAGGGCGCCCGGCGGGTTCGGCGGCCGGCGCCAAAGCAAGCATCAGGCGGGCGAGCATCTCGGCCTCGAGGTCCGGGTCGTTCGGGCGGGTGCGCCAGCGCGACTGGTCACTGAACGGGCCGCTGACCACCTCCTCGACGCCGCGGTGGCTGACGTGGATCTCCACCGCGCCATCGGGCAGGCGGTCCAGGCGGGTGCGGTACTGGTCGCGCTCGCCACTGTCGAACAGGTTGCGCAACAGCCCGCCCAGCAGGTTGCGCACCGCGTCGTTGGGCAGCTTGGCGCGGTTCTCGGACCAGTGGGTCTCCATGAAGCCGGCCTGCGCGTTTTCCACCGCGAGCGTGAAGCCGGTCTTCTCCCAGAACTCCTTGACCTTGGGCCACAGCTGCTCGGGAGTCTGCTGCGTCACCACGAGCCAGCGCTGCTGGCCCGCGCGCTCGACGCGCAGGTTCTGCAGCTTGTCCACGGCCACGGTGGGTGTGGATGCCGCCGCCGTGCCAGCCGCCGCTGGCGCGGAGCCGGGGGCCGTGGCGCCTGAGGCCGTAACGGCACCGCCCACGGGCTGGTAGCGAGACTCACGCGCCAGCTGGCTGAGATCGGGCGGCACGTCCAGCGGCTTGGTCTTCACCGCCTCGGTGCGGTAGTCGATCTTGTCGCCGCCGAAGAGTGTGCCCACCGACGAGCAGCCTGCCAGGCCAAGCGCCACGAGCAAGGCGATCGCGGCCGCGGCGGGGCCCGTGCCGCGGCGTGCCATCGCTGCCGAGATGGTGTGCGGCCGGTGACCGCCGATGAAGGGAGTACAGCTCAAGATCAGACCCTCAGCAGGCCCGCCATCGAGCCGCGCAAGTTGAATGGATAGAAGTGCAAGGTGAAGGCGGACGAACCGGTGGCCAAGCCACAACCGCCTGGCGCGGGCGACGACGGCCGGAAGGACCGACCGTCGTTGCCCGTCAGCCCAGCAGGCCGCCTTCGCGCAGCGCCTCGCGCACGGCCGCCTGGCCGCCTTCGGTCAAAGGCACGATCGGCAGCCGCACGTGCGGGCCGCAACGCCCCAGCTGGGACAGCGCCCACTTCGTCGGCGCCGGGCTCGGTTCGCAGAACAACTGCTTGTGCACCGGCAGCAGCTTCAGGTGAATGGCGGTGGCGCGGCGCACGTCGCCTTCCACCGCCGCGATGCACATCTCGTGCATCCGCTTGGGCGCCACGTTGGCGGTGACGCTGACGTTGCCGTGGCCGCCCAGCAGCATCAGCGCGATGGCGGTGTTGTCGTCGCCGCTGTAGATGGAGAATCCCTTGGGCGCCTGCTTGATCAGCCAGGCCGCGCGCTCGATGTTGCCGCTGGCTTCCTTGATGCCGATGACGCCGGGCACCTGCGCCAGCCGCAGCACCGTCTCGGGCTGCATGTCGGCCACCGTGCGCCCGGGCACGTTGTACAAGACCATCGGCAGGTCCACCGCCTCGGCAATGGCCTTGAAGTGCCGGTAGATGCCTTCTTGCGAGGGCCGGTTGTAGTAGGGCACCACCGAGAGGTGGCAATCGGCGCCCACCTGCTTGGCGTAGCGCGTGAGCTCGATCGCCTCGGTGGTGTTGTTGGCGCCGGTGCCGGCCATGATGGGCACCTTGCGCGAAGCCTTCTTCGCCTGGTCCACGGCGACGCGGATGACCTCGCAGTTCTCTTCCATCGACACCGTGGGCGATTCGCCCGTGGTGCCGACGACGCCGATGCAGTCGGTGCCTTCGGCGATGTGCCAGTCGATCAGGCGGCGCAGCGCGTCGTAGTCGATGCGGCCGTCTTCGTGCATCGGCGTGACCAGCGCCACGATGCTGCCGACGATGGG
>JAEUPC010000111.1 GCA_016789865.1 Rubrivivax sp. | reverse complement strand
TCGCCAGGTTGCCCCGCGTTACCGTTCGACTTGCATGTGTAAGGCATGCCGCCAGCGTTCAATCTGAGCCAGGATCAAACTCTTCAGTTCGATCTTGAATGTTGCTCATGGAATTGAAGTGAACTTTCTTCACTTGCTGTTTCCGTGAGCGTTTGTGCCGCGGACCTGAGCCCGCAGCCTTGGCATTCGCCTTCAAACGCCCACGCTTATCGGCTGTATGTTGTTAAAGAGCTTGCCTTTCGGCGCGCCGACCTCAAGATCAGCGAAGACAGCGATTCTGGCATGTTCTGATAACCAGTGTCAAGCGCTAGGTCTTTTCGGAGCCTGTCGCCAGATCGCCGTGGCCGGTCGCTGGGGACCAAGCGGCGGGAGCGCTACAGAGCAGCCCCTGCCACGACCAGAATCTGGAAGTCTAGCACCTCCCCGCAGCCCATCGGACCAGCGCACCATACCGGAGTCCACTCACAAGCGCAGCCTGCCGCGGACCGCTCGCGTCTCTGCTTCCGGGGCGTCGGCGTCCAGCGCTGTGCGCTGAAGTTCCGCAAGCTGCCGCGTGTCTGTGCGAAGCACGCGCTGCTTGACTTCCGCGACGCAGGAGGGGTGCATGGAAAAGCTGCGCAGGCCGAAGCTGAGCAGAAGCTCCGTGAACGCGGGGTCGCCAGCCATCTCCCCGCACACACTCACGGGCTTGCCCGCCGTTGCGGCCGCGGCGATGACCTGCTGCAGCAACGCGAGCACAGCGGGATGCCACGGGTCGTAGAGATGGCTGACCGCCTCGTCCGCACGGTCGATTGCCAACGTGTACTGGATCAGGTCGTTGGTGCCGATGGAGACGAAGTCGAAGTGCCGCAGGAACCGGCTGATCACCACGGCGGCGGCCGGCACCTCGATCATCGCGCCCACGGTCACGGCGCCCTGCGCCTTGCCGGCATCACTGAGCTGCTGGCGCGCGCGCAAGATGGCTTCGTGAATAGCGTGGATCTCGCTGAAGTGGGCCACCATCGGCACCAGCACCTGCACCGGCCCGTGAGCGGCCGCACGCAGCATGGCGCGCAGCTGCTGCCTGAACATGCCCGGCTCGGCCAGGCTCCAGCGGATCGCGCGCAGCCCAAGCGCCGGGTTCAGCCCATGGTCGTGCCTCGCCTCCGCGGCACCCACGCGCTCCAGCGGCTTGTCCGCCCCCACATCCACAGTCCGGATGGTCACCGGCAGTCCCCGCATCGCCTGCACCGCTTCACGGTAGGCCTCGTACTGTTCATCCTCGTCGGGCAGCGCTCCGTCGCGATTCATGAACAGGAACTCGGTCCGGAAGAGTCCGACGCCCATCGCACCCGCGGCCAGCGCAGCGTCGGCGTCACCGGGCAGTTCGATGTTCGCGAGCAGCTCGACCGCCTGCCCATCCAGCGTCACGGCCGGCGTGTTGCGCAGCCGCCCCAGGCGCGCGCGCTCGAGTTCACTCTGGCGTTGCCGGAATCGGTATTCCTCCAGCACGATCGGCGGCGGGTTGACCACCACCACACCCGCATCACCGTCGATGACCACCCAGTCGTCCTGGCGGATCAGGCGGCTCGCCTCCCGGGCGCCCACCACCGCGGGAATGTCCATGCTGCGCGCGACGATCGCCGTATGCGACGTCCGCCCGCCGACATCGGTCACGAAGCCGGTGAAGACACTGCGCTTGAACTGCAGCATGTCCGCGGGCGCCACGTCGGCCGCGACCAGCACCAGGGGGTCTTCACCGGCGAAGTCGCGCGCCGCTGCGGGCGTTGCCACGGCCGCGCCCCGCCGCGCCGGCGCCGGAGCCGCCGCGCTCGCCAAGCCGGCCGCCCGGTTCGGCCCCGCGCCACCGTCAACCGATGCAGAAGGCCCCGGTGCGGCAGGCGGCGCCGTCGGCGCCCCGGGGGCAATCTGCGTCAGCTCACGCAGCATGCGCTCCACCACCTGCTCCACGTCTGCCTTGCGCTCGCGCAGGTACGGGTCCTCCATCTCGTCGAACTGCCGCGCCAGCACCTCCAGCTGTGCCGACAGCGCCCACTCGGCGTTGTAGTGCCGCTCGCGCACCCAGTTCTTGGTCGCCGCAATCACGGTCTCGTCGTGCAGCAGCATCAGGTGCACGTCCAGCAGCGCCGCCAGCTCGTGCGGCGCCTCGGGCGGCATGTCGACCTTGAGCACTTCCAGCTCGTCGGCCACCGCATTGCGTGCCAGGCGCAGCCGCTCGATCTCCTGCGGCACATCGGCTGCGGCGATGTAGTAGTGCGCGACGTCGACCCGGCTGGAGGCCACCAGCACCGCGCGACCGATCGCCACGCCGCGCGACACCTGGATGCCGAAGACCTGGATGCTCATCGCGACCCGATCGTTCGCTGGCAGCCTGCGGTGTTCATTCGCCCTCGCCGAAGCGCGCGCCGATCAGCTGGCGGATCGCCTGCATCGCGGCAACCTCGTCGGCGCCCTCCGTCTCGATCTCGACCTCGGAGCCCATCCCGGCCGCCAGCATCATCACACCCATGATGCTCTTGGCATTCACCCTGCGGCCATTGCGCGCCAGGTGCACTTCGCACGTGAAGCTGCCGGCCAGCTTGGTCAGCTTGGCCGACGCCCGGGCATGCAGGCCCAACCTATTGCTGATCGTGATGGCCGTCTTGATCATGTCCGGGCCTGGGGCCGGCCTGGTTCTGCCGCGGCGTCGGGTTGGCCTGCATCACACCGTGCGTCGCCCCGGCCAGGGCACGCTGCGCCAACTCGTCCAGGGGCAGGTCCGGGCTGCCCAGTGTGCGCCACAGCATCGGCACATTCACGCCGGTCACGATGCGCGCGCGCGGCATCGCAGCCGCCGCGCGCTGGCAGGCGGTGCAAGGGCTGGCGCCAAAGGCGTCGGTCAGCATCAGCACCTCCTGCCCGCCAAGCGCCTGCAACGCGCGTCGCACCGCCAGCTCCGGCTCGTGGTCGTCGGGCGCGATGTCCACCGCCGCCACGATGCCGATGCGCTCGGGGTACGCGTGCGCAGCCACCGCCCGCAAGGCACTGGCCAGCGGGGCGTGGGCAACGATCAGCAGCATCGACATGGTGGGCAAGCCCGGCGTGCAGCACCGGGCTTCAGGTGCGCCCGCGCTCGGCCGGCGCATTATCGGCAACGCCGCCTGGCCGCAGCAGCCAGCCGTAGGCGGCCACCGAGCAGGCCGCGAACACCGCGAAGGCGGCGCGGAAGGCCCCCACCTCGCTGGCCCCAAAGGCCAGCGCGGCATCGACCGCCAGCCCGATGCCCCACTGGATGGCGAACACCCCGGCAAAGATGACCAGGTTGAACGCCGACAGCGCGCGCCCCGCCAGCGCCGCCGGGAAGGCCGCGCCCACCGCCGGCTGGCTGACCGTGACGAAGGTACACGCCACGCACCAGCCCGCCCAATGCCAGGCGCCGGCAGCCGGCCCGAGCGCGATGATGCCCACCAGCACCACCAGCGCCAGCGGCAGCCCCAGCCGCATCAGCCGCATGGCATGGATTCCACGCGCCGCCAGCCGGGGCATTACCGTGCCCCAGGTCATGAACGCCAGCAACATGGCCAGGTTGATGCCGAACAGCCCGCGCGCGGCGGCCGCGGCATCGAGCCCGGCCACTCGGGTGAGCCAGGGCCCGGCCCAAAGGGCTTGCACGGCGATCATGCCGCCGTAGATGAAGAAGCCCGCCGGAGCCGCCCGCATGAACAGCGGGTGGCGCACGATCTCCCGGTAGCTGCCGCCACCTTCGCCGGGTGCGCCCGATGCCGCCGCGGCGTCGCGAGGCACCCACATCGCCACCAGCAGCATCGCCGCGCCCAGCAGGCCGGCCACGAGCCAGAAGATGCCGCGCCAGCCCAGCACGGGCAGCAGCCACTGCACCGGCAGCGTCGAGGCCACCATGCCCAGGGAGCCGGTCATCAGCATCCAGGAGTTGGTGCGCAGCTGCACCGCCGGCGACAGCCAGCGCCGATAGCAGGTCAGCGGCGCCATCAGGCAGGCCGCCACGCCCACGCCGATGAGCATGCGCGCCATCACCAGCGAGGGCAAGCCGTGCGCCTGCGAGAAGCCTGCGCAGCCGAGCACGGCCACGGCGAGCAGCGCCAGCAGCGTGCGCCGCGGCCCGAACCGGTCCAGCGAGCGGCCCAGGGGCAGCTGCATCGCCGAAAAGCCGATGAAGTACGCCCCGGCCAGCAGCCCGAGGTCCGACGCCCTGAGCCCCAGCTCGACACTGAACACCGGCGCCAACGTGGCCGTCACCGCCCGCAGCAACGCCGAGAGGAAGTAGGCCGAGGCAAACGCCGCGAACATCGCCAGCACCGCGGCCACGCCCAACCGGTGCACCGCCTGCGCGGCGCCAGGCCCTGCCTGCTGCACGCCGACGCGGCTCACAACCTCACCCTCAACGCCTCGAAGAACGGATCAGCCGCCGCACCCGGCGGCCGGCTGCCCACAACAGTGGCCTGGAACACCTGGGTGCCGTGGGCAAACAGCGCCAGGCGCGCATGCACCTCGCTGCCGTCGGGCCGTCGGCCGGCCAGGTGCCACTGCCCGCTCAAGGCGTTCGCAGTGGCACCCGGTACCGCCGCGGCGTCGCGGCCGCGCACCTCGCCGCGGATGTTCTCCTGCGCGCTGCGCCGGCAGGCCTCGAGCACGGCGGCCACCCGCCGCGGATCGCCGGCGTCCACGGCGGCCAACGCCCAGGTCCACTCACCGGCCTTGCACGCGCGCATCGAAAGCTGCAAGGCGTGGTCGGCCAGCGTCACCGTGCGCGTCGAGTCTCCAGGCCGGCACGGCAGCATGCCGACCACCGAAGTCCCGGGCAGGCGCACCTCGCGCCAGTCCAGCGCCGGCGAACACGCCGCCGCAGCGCACACCGCCAGCCACGCCACGCCGCGGCCGGCGCGACCGGCCACCGACTCCAGCCCCGATCGAGGAAACGCCCGCCGCAAGGACATCGCGGCGATTATCCCGGCGCGCACACCCCGCACGCCCGAACCGCGTCGTGCGCGTCGCGCCCCCCCGACAATGCCGGCGTGAACCCCGTCCACACACCCACCCCGCCCTTGCCCACCGGCGCATTGCAAGGCGTGCGCGTGCTCGACCTCTCGCGCGTGCTCGCCGGCCCCTGGTGCACGCAGACGCTGGCCGACCTCGGCGCCGACGTCATCAAGATCGAACGCCCGCCGTCGGACAAGCACCCCGGCGGTGACGACACGCGCGGCTGGGGCCCGCCCTTTCTGAAAGACCCGCAGGGCCACGACACCGCCGAGGCCGCCTACTTCCTCGGCGCCAACCGCAACAAGCGCTCGGTCACGGTAGACATCGCGCGGCCCGAAGGCCAGGCCCTCATCCGCCGCCTGGCCGCCCAGTGCGACGTGCTGGTGGAGAACTACAAGGTCGGCGACATGGCGCGCTACGGCCTGGACCACGCCAGCCTCGCGCCCGGTTGCCCGCGACTCGTCTACTGCTCGATCACCGGCTACGGCCAGAGCGGCCCCTACCGGGAACGCGCCGGCTACGACTACGCCATCCAGGGCCTGGGCGGCCTGATGAGCGTGACCGGCGAGCGCGACGACCTCGCCGGCGGCGGCCCGCAGAAGGTGGGCGTGGCGGTGGCCGACTTGTTCACCGGCATGTACGCCACGGTGGCCATCCTCGCCGCGCTGCGAAACCGCGACGCCACGGGCCAGGGCCAGGCCATCGACATGGCGCTGCTCGACACCCAGGTGGCGATGCTGGCCAACCTGGGCGCCAACTACCTGGTCACCGGCCAGGCGCCCCGCCGTGCCGGCAATGCGCACCAGAACATCGTGCCTTACCAGGTGTTTGAGGTGGCCGACGGCCACCTCATCCTGGCCGTCGGCAACGACGGGCAGTTCGCCCGCTTCTGTGCCGTGGCCGGCTGTGCCGAACTGGCCGCCGACCCCCGCTTCACACGCAACGCCGAACGCGTGCGGAACCGCTTGCTGCTGGTGCCGATGCTGGCCGAGCGCCTGCGCACGCGGTCGCGGGCCGACTGGATGGCCGCGCTCGAGGCGGCCAACGTGCCCTGCGGGCCGATCAATGACCTGGCCGACGTCTTCGCCGATCCGCATGTCGCGGCCCGCGGCATGACCGTAGGCGTTGACCACCCGCTGAACCCCGCGCTTCGGCTGGTGGCCAGCCCGATGAAGCTCTCCGCCACGCCGGTGTCCGTGCGCCGCCCGCCACCGCTGCTCGGCGAACACACCGACGAGGTGCTGGCCGAGTTCGGTCTTGGCAGTGCGGAAGTGGCGAGACTGCGTGCACTTGGCGTGATAGGGTCCGCAGCCGCGCAGGCAGGCACCTAGGGTGAACCCCAGGGCGCGGGATTGGCACACCCGGTTACATCCCGCACAGTTATCCACAGGGGAGCCACAATGCGACCCCAGCCTACTCCAAGGTTTTCCACTGCCGTGACGGCGACAGCGCCGCACGGGGTGAGCAAACCCTCGTCGCCATGGACCTCTCGGACGTCAAAGGCAATTCAAGCGAAGCGCGCCGTGCACCCATGATCGCGACCGATCCGCACGACCTCGTCGCCCAGCTGGGCAGCGAAGTGGCCACAGTGCTCTCCACGGCACTGGAACGCGTCACGACGCTGGCCACCACCGGCAAGATCGATCGCGCCTCGCTGCGCGCGTTGCGCGAGGAGGTCGACCACGCCCGCCGTGTTGCCATCATGGGCCAGCAGGTCAGCCGGCTGGCCGCTGGCCGGGTGCGCGTGGCCCACGAGCGCATCAACCTCACCAACCTGCTGCGCGAGGCGCTGCGCCAGCGCGGCCGCGAGATCGAGGCCCGCGGCATCGAGGTGCGCCAGGTGCTCGCCCCGGCCGAGGTCTCCAGCGACACCACGCTGTCGTTCTCGTTCCTGCAGGTGGTGCTCGACTGGTCGTTCGAACACGCCGTGTCGCGCGTCGACCTGGCGCTCGATGTGCGCAGCTGGCCGGCCCGCGCGCGGCTGGTGTGCAGCTTCGCCTTCGAGCACCCCGACCGCGTCGACACGGCGTTTTCGCAGATGGAGGTCGAGCGTGGCCGCACGGTGGAGACGATGTCGTGGCGCCTCGTGCACCAGACGGCCGCGGTGCTGGGCCTCACGGTGCAGCGCAAGGACGACGCCGGGCGCACCACGCTGACGGTGGAGTTCCCCGAGACGCTGCCGGCACGCCTGGATTCGCTGATCCCCAGCACCGAGGCCGAGCCCGAGGAGCTCGGCACGCTGTTCGCCAACTCTCAGCCGCTGGCCGGCCGCCACGTGCTGGTGGTGGCGCCGCGGCGCGAGGTGCGCAACACGGTGCGCGAAGCCGTGCGCAACATGGGCCTGATGGTCGACTACGTGACCTCGCTCGAAGAGGCGGCGCAGTTCTGCCGCGCCAGCATGCCCCACGCGCTGGTGTTCGAGGGCACGCTGCGCGGCGAGCGCTTCGAGCGCTTGCGCGCCGATTGGCTGGAGTCGGTGCCCAACCTGGCCTTCGTGCAGATCGCCGAGCAGGGCAAGGCCTTCGAGTTGCTGCACGACGCGGGGCGCCAGTTCGCCAGCGTCGGACGCGACGCCATCCTGCAGCAGCTGCCCGCGGCGCTGAGCTTCGAGCTCTCGCGGCTGGTGGGCGACGGCAGCTGAGGCGGCGCGCGCACCCGGCGGCGCGCACCCGGGCGGCGCGCTCCAGGGCCAGCGCCTCTGGAGCCGACTGCTCCGCCGCCGGCGCACAATGCGCCGCCGTGACTGCGCCGCACCTGCCCGCCTCGATCTCGCAACGCCTGCGGCTGCGCCGCCGCACCGCCTTGGCGGGCAGCGCCTGCGCTTTGCTGCTGTGGGCCGGCGGCTGCGCCCGCCGCGAGCCGGCGCCCGCCTTCAGCTACACGCTGCTCGACGGCCGCACCGAGCACACCGCCCAGGCCCTGCGCGGCAAGGTCGTGCTCGTCAACTTCTGGGCCACCAGTTGCGCCACCTGCGTGCAGGAAATGCCCGCGCTGGCCGCCACCTCGCAGGCCCTGCACGCCCGCGGGCTGCGCACGCTCGCGGTCGCCATGCCCTACGACGCCCCGGCGCGCGTGGCCGGCTTCGCCGAGCGGCATGCGCTCCCCTTCGATGTCGTCATCGACCTGCAAGGCGCCATCGCACGCGCCTTCGGCAACGTGCAGGCCACGCCCACCACCTTCGTCATCAGCCGCCGCGGCGAGATCGTGCAGCGCATCGTCGGCGCGCCCGACTTCGCCGCGCTGCGCAGGCAGCTCGAAGTGCTGCTGGGCGAGCCGGCATGAAGCCGGCGCGCGCAGGCGGCCCGGGCGCCCAGCGCCTGAGCCGGGGCCGGCGATGATCGGCCGCCTCGCGGGCACGCTGGCGGCCAAGGCGCCGCCGCAGGTGCTGCTCGACGTGCACGGCGTCGGCTACGAGCTCGACGTGCCGATGAGCACCTTCTACAACCTGCCCGCCCTTGGCGAGCCGGTGGTGCTGCTGACGCATTTCGTGGTGCGCGAAGACGCCCAGCTGCTGTTCGGTTTCCTCACCGCCGCCGAGCGGGCCACGTTCCGCGAGCTCACGCGCATCAGCGGCGTCGGCCCGCGCACGGCGCTCGCGCTGCTGTCGGGCCTGTCGGTGGCCGAGATCGCGCAGGCCGTGGCATTGCAGGACGGTGCACGCCTGGTGAAGGTGCCCGGCATCGGCAAGAAGACCGCCGAGCGGCTGCTGCTCGAGTTGAAGGGCCGCCTCGGGCCCGAGCTCGGCGCGTCGCAGGCCGTGCCGCTGGACGACGCGCAGGCCGACATCACGCAGGCGTTGCTCGCGCTGGGCTACAACGAGCGCGAAGCGCAGGCGGCGCTGAAAGCGCTGCCGCCCGGCATCGGAGTGAGCGAAGGCATCAAGCTGGCGCTGAAGGCGCTGAATCGCTGAGCTGAACGGGTCTGGGCGCTCGAGCGGCGCGCGGTTGGCGGGCGCCCCTGCCCACTTGCCGCGGCGCCGCCCGCTCCGGTGCGGCAGCACCGCACGCGCTTCGGCCCGGGCCTTCCCCGCTGCCGGTCGCGGCTACGTCGCCCCGGGCCGTCGCCCGCGCGTGCTCACCAGCCAGAGGCCGCCGCACACCGCGGCCAGTGCCACCAGCAGCCGCAGCGTCAGCGGCTCGCCCAGCAGCCAAGCGCCGGCCAGCAGGCCGAACATCGGCGTCAGCAGAGTGAACACCGAGATCTGCGTCGCAGGGTAGTGCGCGATCAGCCAGAACCACGCCAGGTACGAAGCGAAGGTGATGACGATGATCTGGAACGCCAGCACGGCCCACGTCGACCACCGCGGCGCCACCGGCCACACCTCGCCGGCCCAGGCACCGGCCAGGCTCAGCAGCAGCGCCGACACGGCCAGCTGGTACAGCAGCGCCATTTCGGCGCTCACCCGCGACACTGCGCTGGCGCGCAGCGCCAGCGTGGTGGCCCCCCACAGCACCGCCGCCGTGATGCCCAGCGCGTCGCCAAGCCACTGCCGCGGCGCCGCCCGCGTGCTGGTGAAGCCCTCGGCGAATGCCCACACCACGCCGGCAAACGCCATCACCAGGCCCGCCCACTGCCAGCCGGCCAGCCGCTCGCTGCGCGCGATGAAAGGCATGCCCAGCGCCACCACGAACGGTGCGGTGTAGAGAAACACCACCATGCGCGACGCGGTGGTGAACTGCAGCCCGTAGAACATGCAGCCGAACTCGGCGGCGAACAGCAGGCCCACCCACAGCCCGCCGCGCCACACCCCGCCCCCAAACTGCAGCCGCACGCCGCGCCAGCGCATCCAGGCCAGCAGCAGCAACGCCGCACCGGCCGAGCGAGCCCCCGCCTGCAGCAACGGCGGAACCTCGGCCAGCGTGAGCTTGATCGCCACCTGGCCCAGGCCCCAGATGAGGCAGCAGGCCAGCAACGTGGCCACCGCCGTCGTGTCCAGATGGCTGCGGCGCCCGCGGGGGGTGGGGGCCGGCAGGGCGGCAGTGTCATCCATCGGATGATTGTCCGTGCCGCCCAAGCCGGCCCGTGGGCCGGCGCAGCCCCGCCACCACCAGCGCGCCGGTCACCCCGGCCAACGCGCCGCTCGCGTGCGCCCACGGTGCCACGGCGATATCCCACCCGGCCGCCTGCACCAGCGGCCCTCGCCAGGGCTGCTCCAGCAGCAGCTTGGCAATGAGGCCGGCGGCGATCGCCCAACCCACCCACTGGGTGCGACCCCGCCGCGTCGCCACCAGCCAGCACGCCGCCACGGCGACCGCCGCGTGCAGCACGCCCGAAGCGCCACCGTAACGCGCCAGCGCCGGCTGCGCCCACAGCCCGGCATGCGCCAGCGGCCAGGCGAGCAGCCAGGCGCCCGCTGCCGCGGCCGGCAAACGGGCCGCGCAACCCAGCGCGGCCACCGCCACGGTGGCCGCGAGGTTGGCGCCCAGGTGCAGCGGGCTCCAGTGCACCCACGCCGCCGTCAACAGACGCCAGGGCTGCGCCAGGGCCGCGCCGGGCTGCCAGTCCAGCGCCGCGGCGGGCAGCCACCAGGCGATCACCGACCCGGCAGCCAACGCAATGCAAAGGCCCAGCCAGGCGCGCGGCGCATCACCCCCCGCCCACGCCGCGGCAGCGCCTGCCTGCCGCACCGCCGCTCAGCCTGCGGACGCCGGGCCTGGCGGTGCCGCCACAGCGGCATCGCCGGCGGGGCCGAACACCGCCTGCCACAGCGCCAGCACCGCGGCGCGCTCGGCCTGCACGCGCTCAGGCTCGACATGCGTGGGCTGCTCGTCCAGCCGCGCGCGGTGCTGCACGCGCCGCAGTTCGCGGTAGGCGTCGGCCGCGGCCGCGCCCACGCCGCGCGGCAACAGCCCCGCCGCCTCGGCGCGCTGCAGCAACGCGATGTTGCCCGCGTTGTCCAGCAACGCCGGGTGCGCCCGGCCCTGGGCCAGCACCAGGAACTGCACCGCGAACTCCACGTCCATCATGCCGCCGGGGCTGTGCTTGACCTCGAAGCGCCCGGCCGGCACGGTATGCGCCGCGCGCACGCGCTCGCGCATCGCGCGCACCTCCTCGCGCAGACCGGCCACGTCGCGCGAGGCGGTCAGCACCGCGCGCCGCGTGGCCTCGAAGCGCGCCGCCACCTCGGGCGGCCCGGCGGCAAAACGTGCACGCGTCAGCGCCTGGTGCTCCCAGGTCCACGCGGTGTTGCTGCCGCGGCCCACCTGGTAGCCCTCGTAGGCCTGCACGGTGGTGACGAGCAGCCCCGAGCTGCCGTTGGGCCGGAGCGCGGTGTCGATGTCGAACAGCTCGCCGGCCGCCGTGCGCAGCGTGAGCCAGGTGATGACCTTGCGCACGAAGGCGCCGTAGACCTCCTGCGCGCGCTGTCGCGCCTCGTCACGCACCTTCTCGTCGACCGCCTCGTCGTGGTCGTCGTAGAGGAAGACGACGTCCAGGTCACTGCCGTAGCCCAGCTCCTTGCCCCCCAGCTTGCCGTAGGCGATGACGGCCATCGTGCCGACTTCGCGGTGGCGCTTGGCAAAGCGCGCCCAGGCCCAGCGCAGCACGATGGCCAGCACCGCGTCGGCCAGCGCCGAAAGATCGTCGGCCACCTGCTCGACCGTCAGCCGCCCCTCGACGTCGCGCACCAGCGTGCGGAACACCTCGGCGTGGTGCGCGTGCCGCAGCGTGTCCAGCAGCTTGTCCTCGTCGTCCTCGCCGGCGCGCGCCCAGGCCGCGCGGCGGTCCTCGAGTTCGGCTTCGAACGCCGCGCGCTCGAAGCGGTCCTGCAGCTGGCGCTCGTCGGCCAGCTCGTCGATCACGCCGGGGTGCCGCATCAGGTAGCGCATCGGCCAGCGCGCCAGCCCCAGCAGGCGCAGCAGCCGCCGCAGCACCGAGGGCCGCTCGGCCAGCAGCGCCAGGTACGCCTCGCGCCGCAGCAGCGGCTCCACCCAGTCGATGAAGCGCACCGCCGCCGCTTCGCTGCACCAGCCCTCACGCACCGCCTCGCCCGCGCGTTGCGCCAGCCGCCCCAGCCGCAACCGGCTCTCGTCGCGCAGCGCCGCCACGCGCGGGTTCTGCGCGAAGGTGGTCACGCGCTCGGCCAGCGCTCCTTCGCCTGCGGCCACCAGCTGTTCGCGCAGCGCGGGGCTCTCGATGGCCAGCGGCCCCGCGCCGCAGCTCTTGCACGGCGAGCTGCCGTCGCCCGCGCCACCGCTGCGGCTGGCACCCTGCCCGTCGCGCAGCAGCGCGTCGAACTCCGCGGCGACGAACTCGCGCACTTCGTCCAGGCGCTCTAGCAGCTCGCAGGCCTCGCGGCGGCAGGTGAGCCCCAGGCTGCGCGCGATCCAGGCCAGGTCGGCGTCGTCGGTGGGCAGCAGGTGCGTCTGCTGGTCGTCCAGGTACTGGATGCGGTGCTCGACGTGGCGCAGAAACTCGTAGGCCTCGGCCAGCCGCCGCGCCGTCTCGGGCTTCATCAGCCCGCGCGCCACCACGCGGTCCAGCCCGCGCAGCGTGCGCCGCGTGCGGATCTCCGGGAATTGGCCGCCGCGCACCACCAGCAGCAGCTGCACGATGAACTCGATCTCGCGGATGCCGCCGCGAGAGAGCTTCACGTCGTTGGCGCGCTCGGGGCGGCCGGCGGCGCGGCGCTGCGCCTCCTCGCGGATCTTGTGGTGCAGCTGGCGCAGGCCTTCGAAGACGCCGTAGTCGAGGTAGCGGCGGTAGACGAAGGCCGTGACCAGCGAGCGCAGCGCCAGCGCGCTGCCGCCGGCCACCGCCGCGCGCGGCGCCACCACGCGGCTTTTCAGCCACGCGAAGCGCTCCCATTCGCGGCCCTGCACGAGGAAGTACTCCTCCAGCATCGCCAGGCTCACCACCGCCGGGCCCGAGTTGCCGTTGGGCCTGAGCGCCAGGTCGACGCGGAACACGAAGCCCTCGTCGGTGACCTCGCCCAACAGCGCGTACAGCCGCTTGGCGACGAAGCTGAAGTACTCGTGGAAGGACACCGGCCGCGCGCGTTCGGCCGCGGCATCTGCCGTGGGCGTGGTCAGCCGCCCCTGGCCCTCGTCCTCGTAGACGTAGACGAGGTCGATGTCGGAGGAGACGTTGAGCTCGCGCGCGCCGAGCTTGCCCATGCCGACGATCCAGAACTCCACGCGCCGGCCCTCGGCATCGAGCGGCGCGCCGTGGCGCCGGTCGGCCTCGGCCAGCGCGGCGGCCAGCGACAGCTCCAGCGTCACCTCGGCCAGGTCGGTCATCGCGCCGGTCACCTCGTCGAGGCTGGCAGCGCGCGTCACGTCCAGGGTCGCCAGGCGCTCGATCACCAGCTGCCGCGCCACCCGCAACGCGGCCGGCAGCAGGCGCCCGGCCTCCTGCAGCTGCGCGATCAGCGCGGACATCTCGGCTGGCCCCGGCAGGCCCGGATTCAGCCGCGACAGCTCCGCGGCGAAACGGCGGCGGATGCGCTGGACGAAGCGGCTGTGCGCGGGGTCGGCCCATGGCGGTGCCGGCGTCGTCTCGCTGGCGAGCCCCGGATCTGGCGGCATGCTGTCGTCCCTCACTCCCCGCGTGTCCTCGTGCGCCCTCGTGCACCCTCGTGCGCCCTCGTTGGCCCCGGCGGCGTTGATCACCGGCCAGGCTGTCATGACCCCGCAGCGTAGACGACCCGCGCCGGCCCAGGGCACCTGGGGGTCATTCTGATCCTCGCCCCCGGGCAGCCCGGGCCGGCCGCGCAGACAATTCGCCGATGGCCCGCCTCAAGATCGCCGCGCTGCAGATGGTCTCCACGCCCGACCTCGGGCGCAATCTCGAGGCCGCCGCCCGCCTCATCGCCGAAGCCGCGCGCGCCGGCGCCTCCCTGGCCGCCTTGCCCGAGTACTTCTGCCTGCTCGGCCGGCGTGACACGGACAAGCTGGCCATCGCCGAAGCCCCCGGGCAAGGCCCGATCCAGCAGTTCCTCGCAGCGGCGGCGCGCGAACATGGCGTGGCGATCGTCGGCGGCACGTTGCCCGTTGCCGCCCCGCCGGCAGTCGCGGGCTCGGGCTCGGGCTCGGGCTCGGGCTCGGGCTCGGGCTCGAACGGGGATGCGGGCGCCGCTGAGTACGCAACCGCGGGCACCGGCTCGAACACAGCCCCGGCGCGCGTGCTCAACCGCCTGTGCGTCTTCACACCCGAGGGCACGGAAGCGGCGCACTACGACAAGGTGCACCTGTTCGCCTTCGACAACGGCCGCGAGAGCTATGACGAGGGCCGCACGCTGGCCGCCGGGCAGACGCCGCGCGCTGTCGAGCTCCAGCTGGCCGGGCAGCGGCTGCGCGTGGGCCTGTCGATCTGCTACGACCTGCGCTTTCCGGAGCTGTACCGGGCGCTGATGCAGCCGCCTTGCGATCTCATCGTCGTGCCGGCCGCCTTCACCCACACCACGGGGCAGGCGCACTGGGAGGTGCTGCTGCGCGCCCGGGCCATCGAGAACCAGTGCTACGTGCTGGCCGCCGCACAGGGCGGCACGCACGAGAACGGCCGCCGCACGTTCGGCCACAGCATGGTCATCGACCCCTGGGGCGAAGTGCTCGCGCGGCAGCTGGAGGGCGAAGGCCTGGTCATCGCCGATCTCGACACCGAGCGCATGGCCCAGGTGAGGCGGCAGTTGCCCGCCCTGGCGCACCGCAGGATGGCCTGAGGCAAAGGCGCCGCGCGGCGCGGGCCCGGTCCGCGGAGTCCGTCACCGCGCAGCCTGCGGCCGGTCAGATTGCGCGCCCCCGCGGTTTGGCGGGGCTCGCGGCGAACTTGCCCCGCCGATTCCGGGGGGCCGCGGCGCTGGGCAGGCACGGGGCGATCCCGCATAGTGACCGCACGGCTCGACTCGCGGCCTGCGTTGGGGCCCTACACCCGCGCCCTCTCGAGCCCGGCGGGGGGTGCCATTTCACTGCCGCAGTGGACTAGCGCCAGCCGAACATCATCTGCCGCGCCAGCCGCGACCTGAGCGGCGGCAACGCCTGCAGCGCATGCAGCCCGAACGCGCGCAGCGCGGCCACGCCCGGCGCCTGCCAGGTGAAGCTGCGCGCCAGGAAGTCGGTGGTGCCGATGGTCGCCCAGCGGTCCGGCGCACGCGCCCATTCGACACGGCGCAGCGCCTGGTCGAGATCAGCGGCGTCGCGCAGCGCCTGCACCAGGGCATGCACGTCGCGCAGGCCGAGGTTCAGGCCCTGCCCGGCCACCGGGTGCAGCGTCTGCGCGGCGTTGCCGATGCGCACCGCGCGCCCCTGCACCAGCCTGCGCTCGGCGTTGAGCCCCAGCGCGAAGGCCTTCAGCGGCGAGGTCTGCACCGCCTGCCCCGCTTCGCCGGGCAGCAGGGCGTTCAGCAAGGCCAGCCGCTGGGCGTCGGCCAGCGGCTGCACCGGGTCGTCGCGGGCGTCCACGCACCACACCAGCGCCGCGCGCACCGTGTCCGCGGCCGCCGCCACGGCAGGACCGGGCGGCGAAGGCGCCTGCGGCAGCGGCAACATGGGCAGCGGCAACAAGGCCAGCGGCCCCTGGCGCGTGAAGCGCTCGAAGGCGCGACCCGGCTCGCACCCCCGCAGCCGCACCGTGCCCACCCAGGCGGTCTGCGCGTAGTCGTGGGCAAGCGCCCGGCGTGCCTGGTCGGCGAACACGCCGCCTTCGGCCACCACGGCCAGGTCGAAGTCCTCGCCGGCGCCGCCGATGTCCAGCCGCGCCGCACCGCCGTCGGCCCGCAGGCCGGCCACCGGCGTGCCCAGGCGCAGCGCGAGGCGCCCGGGCTCGGCCGCCACGGCCTGCTGCCAGGCCTGCTGCAGCGGCGCCAGCAGCGCGCCGTAGCTGAGCACGGCGCCGAGCAACTCCTCGCCGAGATCGGCGGCGCGCAGCCACACACCGGGCGCCGTCGCCGGCGGCGGCACCTGCGAGACATGCACCTCGCGGATCGGCGCCGCAGCGGCCGCGGGCCAGGCCCCCAGCCGCTGCAGGAAGCGCACGCTGCCCAGCGCCAGCGCCAGCGTGCGCGGGTCGGCCGAGATGTCGCGGTCAGGCGGCCGCACGTCGAAGACGGTGAAGGAGGCTTCGGGCATCAGCCGCGCGCCGTGCAGCGCCAGCGCCAGGCCCACCGGCCCGGCGCCGACGACGGCGATGCGCCATGCGGTACGGTTCACGATTGCTGCCCCCTGCGTCCAAGCACGCCGCGTATTATTCGCCGCCCCCCTGTGCTCACCTCTCGCAGGGGCGACAAGGAGTCACGCGACATGGCCCTGATGGACTTCATCAAGAAACAGTTCATCGACATCCTGGAGTGGACCGAGAGCGGCGACGGCACGCTCGCCTGGCGCTTCCCGATGGCCGGCAACGAAATCCAGTACGGCGCCTCGCTCACCGTGCGCGAGAGCCAGATGGCGGTCTTCGTCAACGAAGGCAAGGTGGCCGACGTGTTCGGCCCCGGTATGTACAAGCTGACGACGCAGACCATCCCGGTCCTCACCTACCTGAAGAACTGGGACAAGCTGTTCCAGAGCCCGTTCAAGAGCGACCTGTACTTCTTCAGCACCCGCCAGCAGCTCGATCGCCGCTGGGGCACGACGCAGCCGGTGACCATCCGCGACAAGGACTTCGGCGCCGTGCGGCTGCGTGCGTTCGGCAACTACGCCTACCGCATCACCGACCCGAAGGTCTTCCACACGGCCATCAGCGGCACGCGCGAGCGCTACACCGTCGATGATCTGGATGGCCAGCTGCGCGGCCTGATGCTGCAGCACATCAGCGACGCGGTGGCGCAAAGCGGCATCCCGTTCCTCGACCTGGCGGCCAACCAGGTCGAATTCGCCAAGCAGCTGCAGGAAGCCACGCAAGGCGAGTTCGCCGCGCTGGGCCTGGGCCTCGAGAAGGTGACGGTGCAGAACGTCAGCCTGCCCGAGGAGCTGCAGAAGATCCTCGACCAGAAGATCGGCATGGGCATGGTCGGCGGCGACATGGGCAAGTTCATGCAGTACCAGACGGCGCAGGCGATCCCCGAGTTCGCCAAGGGCGCGGCCGGTGGTGGTGGCGGCGGCGTGGTCGGCGACGCGATGGGCCTGGGCGCCGGCGTCGCGCTCGGCCAGGTGATGGCGCAGCAGCTCAACACCGGGCTGCAAGGCGGTGGTGCCGCGGCGGCCGCCGCCGCAGCCGCCGCCGGTGCGGCGGCGTCGGCCGGCATCAAGCCCGACGACGTGATGGCCACGCTCGAGAAGCTCGGCGAGCTCAAGGCCAAGGGCATCCTCACCGACGAGGAGTTCAGCGCCAAGAAGGCGGAGCTGCTGAAGAAACTGGTCTGAGCCCCGCATAACGAGACCGCGCGTCCAGCGTGGCCACCTCTTCCGGATCACCGCAGCGCGCCTACCGCGCGGCCTGCCCGAACTGCGGCGCGCCCGTCGATTTCGCCTCGGCGGCGTCGGCGAGCGCCGTCTGCGGCTTTTGCCGCAGCACGCTCGTGCGCGACGGGCAGTCGCTGCTGCGCATCGGCACCAGCGCCGAGCTCTTCGACGACCACTCGCCGCTGCAGCTCGGCGCCAGCGGCTCGCACCAGGGTGTCGCCTTCACGCTCGTCGGCCGCCTGCAGTACGGCTACGAGGGCGGCACCTGGAACGAGTGGCACGCGCTCTTCGACAACGGCAGGAGCGGCTGGCTTTCGGAGGACAACGGCGCCTACGTGATGTCGTTCGAGGCGCCGGCGCCGCGCGACGCGCCGGCCGTCGAGTCGCTCGCGGCCGGCCAGCGCGTGCTCGCCGACGGCCGCCCGTGGGACGTGGCCTCGGTGGTGAAGGCGCACCTCGTCGCCGCGCAGGGCGAGCTGCCGCGGCCGCCGCAGCTGCACGGCGACTTCCTCATCGCCGACCTGCGCAGCGGCAACGACGAGGTGGCGACGCTCGACGCCAGCGACCCCGGCGTGCCCTCCTGGTCGATCGGCCGGCCGGTGCTGCTGGCCTCGCTGGCGATGAGCGGCCTGGCGG
>JAEUPC010000110.1 GCA_016789865.1 Rubrivivax sp. | reverse complement strand
GACGGCAAAGCCGCCGAGCAGCGCCCAGCCCACCCCGAGCAGCGTGCCCAGCAGCTGGGCGCTCAAGGCCACGCCGCCGAGGCCGCCCCGCGCCGCGCTGCCGAAGATGTCGCAGGCGATGCCGCCCCAGGCGCCGCACAGCCCGTGCAGCGGCCACACGCCGAGCACGTCGTCGATCTTCCAGCGGTTCTGCGTCAGCGTGAACAGCGTGACGAAGATGACGCCGGCCACGCTGCCGGTGACCAGCGCGCCCAGCGGGTGCATCACGTCGGAGCCGGCGCACACCGCCACCAGCCCGGCCAGCGGGCCGTTGTAGGCGAAGCCGGGGTCGTTGCGGCCCATCAGCGTGGCCGCCAGCGTGCCGCCGACCATCGCCATCAAGGAGTTCACGGCGACCAGACCGGAGATCTTGGCAATGGTCTGCGCGCTCATCACGTTGAAGCCGAACCAGCCCACCGTCAGCACCCAGGCGCCCAGCGCCAGGAACGGGATGCTGGACGGCGGGTGCGCGCTCACTGCCCCGTCCTTGCGGTAGCGGTTGGCCCGCGCGCCCAGCAG
Organism: Rubrivivax sp.; assembly: GCA_016789865.1. Lineage (GTDB taxonomy): Bacteria > Pseudomonadota > Gammaproteobacteria > Burkholderiales > Burkholderiaceae_C > Rubrivivax. Next base: position 11,057 of record JAEUPC010000110.1, on the reverse strand, counting down.
CAGCACCGCCACCAGTCCCACCCAGCCGCCCACCGCGTGCACCACCACGCTGCCGGCGAAGTCGTGGAACTCGGCGCCGGTGATCGCCTTGATCCAGGCCTGGATGCCGAAACGCTGGTTCCACGCGATGCCCTCGAACACCGGGTAGACCAGCCCCACCAACACCGCGGTGGCGGCCAGCTGCGGGCCGAAGCGCGCGCGTTCGGCGATGCCGCCGGACACGATGGCCGGGATCGCCGCCGCAAAGGTGAGCAGGAAGAAGAACTTGACGAGTTCGTAGCCGTTCTTCGCCGCCAGCGTCTCGGCGCCGACGAAGAAGCTGGTGCCGTAGGCCACCGCGTAGCCCACGAAGAAGTAGGCGATGGTCGAGACGGCGAAGTCGACCAGGATCTTGACCAGCGCATTCACCTGGTTCTTCTTGCGCACCGTGCCCAGCTCCAGGAAGGCGAAGCCCGAGTGCATGGCCAGCACCATGATGGCGCCCAGCAGGATGAAGAGGGCATCGGTGCCCGGCTTGAGTTGGTCCATGGCGGGTGTGCTGGCGTTGAGGTGGGGGCGGGGCGAATCTCGCTTCGAGAGGCTGGCCGCACGGCAGTGATTGCTTCCCCGTTCGCGGCCGGCCGACGCACTCGGCTAGCAAGGCGCGGGCCCGCGGTGGTGCGCGGCGCACCATTCGGCGCGCCGCAGTTCGGTGCGGCAGCGCCTCGGTTTGGGCTGTCGGGCACCGATCCGGGGCGTTGCGGTCCCGCGCGGCTGCGTGGCCGCGCGGCAACCGGCGCTGCGCGCGCTGCCGCGGCCGGCCCATCGGGCGGGTGAAGATAGGCAAAGCCGGGCGGACCCGGGGCGACCCGTCTCGGGGCGTCCGGGACAATTCGGTGCATGAAAGTGGTGCGAGGATGGGTGTGCGCCTTCGGGCTGGCGTGCGCCACGGTTGCGTGGAGCCCAGCCCCCAGAGCCCAGACCAGCCCGGCCCCGGCCGGGGGCGCGTCGGCACCGCGTGCGGCGGCCTCGGCACCAGTTGCCGGGCCCGCCGCGACGCCCGCTGCGCCGCCCACTGCCGCGGCTGCTTCAACGCCCACCACCGCGCCTGCTTCAACGCCCGCTCGCGCCCCTGCATCAGCGCCCCGCGCCCCTGCATCAGCGCCGGCCGCCGCCGCGCCGCCCTCGCAGCGCGTCGAGATCACCGGGGGTCGCGACAGCGACACCGACGCGCGCCGCCGCAGCACCGCGGCCAAGATCGTCATCGGCCGCGAGGAGATCGAGAAGTTCGGCGACGCCAGCGTGGCCGAGGTGCTGCGCCGCCTGCCCGGCGTCACGACGCCCGGCGCGCCGGGGCGCGGCGGCCCGCCGCGGCTGCGCGGGCTGGGCAGCGGCTACACGCAGCTGCTCATCGACGGCCAGCGGCTGCCCCCGGGCTTCAGCCTCGACGCCTTGACGCCCGAGCAGATCGAGCGCATCGAGATCCTGCGCGCACCCACGGCCGAGACCGGCGCGCGCGCCATCGCCGGCACCATCAACATCATCACGCGCGAAGGCTTCAGGCGCCGGCTCAACGACGTGCGCCTGGGCAGCGGCTACGAGAACGGCGGCTACACGCCGGGCCTGAACGCGGTGCGCAACGACAGCGTGGACGACCTCATCTACAACGTGTCGCTGTCGGTCTTCCGCCCGCACCGCTTGAGCGACGGCTCCAGCGAGACGCTGCTGGCGCGCCGCGACACCGGCACGCTGGAAGAACAGGCGCTGGGCACGCTGCACTCGGAGGAGAAGCGCACCGGCGTGGCGCTCACCACGCGGCTGCAGTGGCGGCTGTCGGAAGGCGGCGACAACCTGGTGCTGATGCCGCACCTGTTCCACAACGAAGGCCGCACCGACCGCGACTTCACCCGCACCAAGCTGTTCGGCCCACCCGACCCGCAACCCTACGACAGCGGCACCAGCGACACGACCAGCCACTTCACCAGCGCACGGCTGAACGGCCAATGGCGCCAGCGCCTCGGCCCGGCCGTGCGCATGGAGCTGCAAGGCGGCGCGGGGCTGTGGCGCTCGGCCTACGACACGCAGCGCAACGAGTTCCAGACCGCCACCGGGTCCGTGCCCACGCGCGTGACCGACGACTACGGCACCACCCGCGAGCGCTCGCTCAACCTCACGGCCAAGTTCAGCGGCGTCGCCGTGCCGGGCGCAAGGTCGGCAATGGCGGCGCCGGGTGCGCCAGCGGCAGCGGCTGCGGGGACCGGCGAGGTGCTCGACCGGGCAGGCGGCCCTTCCGGACCCTTCGGACCCGCCGGATCTTCCGGCCGCCCCGCCGCCGCCCCCGCCCCCGCCCCGCCGGCCGAACACAGCCTGGTCGGCGGCCTCGAGGTCGAGACGATCCGGCGCAACGAGTCCCGCCGCTACACCGACCAGGGCGCGTTGGTGGCGCCGGAGTTCGGCGACAGCTTCGAGGCCTCCACGCTGCGCCTGGCCGGCTATCTGCAAGACGAGTGGAACCTGAACGCGCACTGGGCGTTCCACGCCGGCCTGCGCTGGGAAGGCATCCAGACCCAGGGTGACGCCGGCGACGGCACGCGGCCCACCAACCGCAGCAGCGTCACGACGCCGCTCGTGCACCTGTTGTGGAAGCCCGACCCGGCGCGGCGCGACCAGGTGCGGCTATCGCTCACGCGCAGCTACCGCGCACCGACCGCGCAAAGCCTGATCGCTCGCCCGTCGATCAACTCACGCGCGTCGGCCAGCCTGTGCCCGAACGGCCTCACCGAAGCCGGCAACGACCCCACGCAACCCGACAACGCCGGCAACCCGGACCTCGAGCCCGAGCGCGCGCTCGGCCTCGACCTCGCCTTCGAGCGCTATCTCGAAGGCGGCGGCGTGCTCAGCGCCAACACGTTCGTGCGCCGGGTCAGCGACCTCATCCGCCGCGTCACCACGCTGGAGACGGTGTCGTGGAGCGCCTGCCCGCGCTACGTGGCGCGCGAGCAGAACATCGGCGACGCCACCACCATGGGGCTGGAGCTGGAGGCCAAGTACCGCCTCGACCAGCTGGTGGCCGACGCCGCGCGCGTCGAGCTGCGCCACAACGTCGCCTTCTACCGCTCGCGCGTGCAGGGCATCGCCGGCCCCGACAACCGGCTCGACCAGCAGTCGCCGGTGACGGCCAACTTCGGTGCCGATTACCGCTTGCGCAGCCTGCCGCTCACGCTGGGCGGCAACCTCAACGTCGTGCCCGGCTACCGCACCCAGCTGGCCGACGACCGCGCCGTCAGCGTCAGCGGCAAGCGGGTGTTCGACCTCTTCGCGCTGTGGACCTTCAACCCCGAGGTCGGCCTCAGGCTGCTGGCCAACAACCTGGCGCCGCGCGACTACGCCACGCGCAACGAGTTCGACTTCGATGCGGTGGGCTCGCTCGTTCCGCTGCGCGAGACCGGCATCTCGCGCGGCCCCAGCTACACGAACTGGCAGTTGAGGTTGGAGCTGCGGCTGTAGGACTCCTGCGCGCCCCCCGCGCGCTGGAATCCCACGGCAACACTCGGGATTGCATCCGCCCGGCGGGCGCTGCGTATCTCGGCACACGCCCTTGCCCGGCTGACCGCGTTCGACCGGGGCACCGAAGCCTGCTGCCTCGGCGCCCAGCGCGCGCCAGCCCGGCGAGTGCGTAATCCGGCCCCGGACCGGCACGACCAAGCTCGTCCGCGCGAGCCCGCGGTCGCTTGCCGATCACCCATCCCCACACCTCAGGAGTTCACCCCATGACCCACACCCCGCTTCGTGCCTTGGCTCTTTTCGGGGCGACCGCGGCCGTGCTTGCCGCGCCGGCGGCGGCGCAGCCCGCCGCGGCCAACCTGGAAGCCGGCAAGGCACGCGCGCAGGCGGTGTGCGCGGCCTGCCACGGCGCCAACGGCGTGAGCATCGCCGACGCCATCCCCAACCTCGCCGGCCAGCGTGTGGCCTACCTCGAAGCCCAACTGCGGGCCTTCAAGGCCGGCACGCGCAAGGCCGCGTCGATGAACGCCATCGCCAGCCAACTGGCCCCCAGCGACATCGCCGACGTCGCCGCGTACTTCGGCAGCCTGGTGCCCACCAACGTGGCGGTCAAGTCCGAGCAGCTGCCGAACCTGGTGAAGACGCGGGTCGCCTTCCCCGAGGGCTACCGGTCCACCTTCCGCATGTACCAGACGGTCAACCGCGCCGACATCAACCAGGTGCGCTACCTCTACGCCAACCCGGTGGCCTGGCAGGCGGCGCGCGAGGGCAAGCCGTTGCCCGCCGGCTCCGTGCTGCTGCTGGAGCAATGGGCGGCCAAGCTCGACGCCGAGCGCAAGCCGGTGGTCGGCGCCGGCGGCTTCTACACCCCCGATCGGCTGGTCGCCTACGCGCTGATGAGCAACGGCGCGGGCTGGGGCAGCGACTTCCCGGAGATGCTGCGCAACGGCGACTGGAACTACGCCGTCTTCAACCCGGACTCGACGCTGCGCGCCGGCGTCAACCAGGCCGATTGCCTGGCCTGCCACAAGCCGCTGGACAAGGCCAACTACCTGTTCTCGAACGAGCCGCTCGCCACGGCGGCGAAGAAGTAGGCGGCCGGCGCCCCGGGGCCCAGGGCTATCCGCCGCGGCGCCGATCGGGGCCGCGGCTGCCGCTGCGGCGGCGGGGCGCCGCGCGTGCGCTCGCCTTCACGCTGTCGGGCACGACGCCGGGCACGGTGTCCGGGCCGGTGTCTGCGGCAAGGTCCGAACCTGCGCCAGGCCCGGTGCCCGGCCCTGCGCCCGGCGCCGTGACTGCTCCGGCGTCGGCACCCGAAGGCCGGGCAGAGGCCGGTCGCGGGTCGGCGACCGGCGGGTGGGCCGATCCGCTGCGTGCAGTGTCCTCCGCAGGCATCGTGGTGCCGCGGCGGCCGGCTGGCGCGGGCGCCAATGCGGTGTGCACGCTGCCGCCGGCCAGGTCGAGCCGGCGCTGGGCAGTGGCCGCATCGACCCCGGCCTTCAGCATCACGATGGCCACCTTCACGCGCTCGCCGCTGGCGGCCAGCGCTGCGCGCGCGTCGGTGGCGGCGGCCCCGCTGGCGCGCATGGTCAGCGCCAGCGCGCGCCGCTCCAGCTTGGCGTTGGTGGCGCGCAGGTCGACCATCAGGTTGCCGTACACCTTGTGCAGGCGCACCATCAGGCTGCTGGACAACGTGTTCAGCGCGATCTTCTGCGCCGTGCCTGCCTTCAGCCGCGTGCTGCCGGAGATGGCCTCGGGCCCGGTCTCCAGCACGATGGCGCATTCGCAAGCGGCGGCCAGCGGCGTGCCGCGGTTGTTGGTCAAGCCGATGGTCAGCGCGCCGCGCGACCGCGCGGCCTCGGCCGCCCCCAGCACGTAGGGCGTGGTGCCGGAGGCGGCGATCAGGATGACCACATCGTCGCGGCCCACGGCCTGCGCGCGCAGGTCGGCCGCGCCCTGCGCCGCGTCGTCCTCGGCGCCTTCGATGGCGGCGAACATCGCGCGATCGCCGCCGGCGATGAGCCCGCGCGCGCGCTCGCGCGGCCACGAGAAGGTCGGGTACAGCTCGACGCTGTCAAGCACGCCCAGGCGCCCGCTGGTGCCGGCGCCGGCGTAGATCAGGCGGCCGTGGCGGCGCAGCCGCGGCAGCGCGGCGTCCACTGCCGCGGCCAGCTGAGGCGCGGCGGCCTGCACTGCCAGGGCCGCACGCGCCTGGTCGGCCACGAAGGCGGCCACCAGCGCCGCGCTGTCGTAGCTGTCCAGCGCCGGGTGCTCGCCGCTGGGCTGCTCGGTGGGTGGGGCACTGGGTGTCAAGCTCGGCGCCACGTTGGGCAAGGTCTCGAGGGGTCGGCTGCTGGGCACGGGGGTCGCAGGCTCCGGCGTTGTTCGCCCGCGGCGCGCCGGCCCGCGCACCGCAACGGCGGCGGTGGCCACCTCATCGGCCGGGGGCCGCGTCTCTTGAGCGCGCGGCCGTGGAGCGCGCGCCGCTTTCGTGGCCTTGTTGGGCGGCCGGCCGCCGGTGGGGGTGGTCATGGCCAGCGCACCGCCTGGCGCTCGCTGAGGTTGCCGTTGCGATCGACCGCCGCCACCACCACCGCGTCGGCCCGGTCGCGCGCCACGCGGCGCTCGGCCGGGCCATGGATGGCGAAGCGCCAGGCGCCGTCGACGCGCCGCCACACCGCGTAACGCGCCGGCGCCTCCCCCACGCCCGGTTCGATCAGCGCGCCATCGGAGCGCCGCGCGAGCCGCGGCGCCGGCGGCGGCTGGTCGTCCAGCCATGGCGTGGCCGGCACCAGCGCCGGCACCGCATAGGCGCCGCGCTGCAGCTGGGTGGCCAGGCCATCGCGGTCTTGCAGCAGCGCCACCATGCTGAAGTGGATGTGCCCGCCGGCGCCCGGCTCGCGCGCCAGCGCGGCGAGCTGGTCGAGCACCTCGCGCGCCGGCCACGAGCGCGTGGCGCCCAGGCCCTCGCCGGCCACCGGTGCCGGTGGCCGCACGGAACTCGTGAACAGCCCCGGCCACAAGTGCCGGCCGCGCACATTGGCCTGCACCCACGACTGCAGCAGGGGCACGAACGGCTGGTTCTCGCTGGCCAGCGGCCAGTACAACTGCGGCGCGAGGTAGTCGAGCCAGCCTTCCTGCAGCCAGCGTTCGACATCGGCAAAGAGCTTGTCGTACTGGCTGAAGCCGCTCACGCCAGGCGGGCGCCGGTCGGGGCGGGGCAGGCCGAACGGGCTGATGCCCACCGGCACCCGCGGCCGCACGGCGCGCACCTTCTCGTGCAGCGCGTGCACCAGCGAGTCGACATGCGCGCGGCGCCAGTCCGGCAGCGGCAGCGCGCCGCCTTCGCCGAGGTAGCGCAGGTAGGCCTCGCTGTCGGGAAAGGCCAGCTCGCTGCCGCTTTCGGTGATGGGGTAGGGGTAGAAATAATCGTCGATGTGCACGCCATCGATGTCGTAGCGGCGCAGCACGTCTTCCACCACCGCCAGCATCTGCGCGCGTGCGGTCGCGTCGCCGGGGTCGGCCCACAGCAGCTCGCCGTAGGGCTTTACCGCGTGCGGCGCGCGCAGCGCCAGGTGCGGCTTGACCAGCGGCGTCTTGGCCGTGGGGTGGCGCGCGCGGAACGGGTTGAACCAGGCGTGCAGCTCCAGCCCGCGCGCGTGCGCCTCGCGCACCCAGAACGCCAGCGGGTCCCACCACGGCCGCGGCGGCTGGCCCTGGCGGCCGGTGAGGTACTCGCTCCATGGCTCCAGCCGCGATGCATAGAGCGCGTCGCCGGCCGGCCGCACCTGCAGCACCAGCGCGTTGAGGCCGAGCGCGCGGGCACGCTCGAGGATGGCGCGCGCCTCGCCTTGCTGTTCACGCGTCGAAAGCCCCGGCCGGCTCGGCCAGTCGATGTTGGCCACCGTGGCCACCCAGGCGGCGCGGAACTGGCGCGGCGCCGGCGGCGGCAGTTCGGCTTCTGGCAGCAGGCGCTCGGCGGGCAGCCCCTGGGCGCCCGGGCGCACGGCCGCACCTGCGGGCCCTCCGGGCGCCGCCGCGCCGCTGCCGTGCCACGCCAGCACCAGCACCAGCACCAGCAACGCCAAGACGGCGTGGCGCGCCGGCCTGCTCGGGAGGCACGGGTGCCTCAACGAGGCCTCTTCGGCGCCGGACCGCGGGGCGAGTCTTGCGGGGCTGCGTTCGGGTCTGCCCTGGCGGCCCTCGCGGGTGCCGTTGTTTTCACGGCGTTGTTCGCCGCGGGCTTCGTGGCAGGCTTCGCGGCTGGCTTCAGCGCAGTCCCCCGCGCACCGCCCGCCGATGCCCCCGCGGCCCGGCGCAGTTCCTTGCGCACCACCAGCTTCAGCCCCGACCACACCTCGCTCACCGCGCACACCTTCACGTCGACAAAACCCAGCGGCAACGCCACCTCGCGAATCACATCCTCCGTGATGTCGGTGGGCACCTTGGCGCTCTTCTTCGGCCACGACACCCACAGCACCACCTCGTCGCCCAGCGCCCGGCGCCAGGCGGCGAGCTGCCGCGCCAGCGCGGTACGTTGCGTGAAGAACGCGTGCACGAGGTCGATGTCGGCGCCGGCACGGTCGGCCCAGCTCAAGCGCGGCGGCAGCGGGGCCAGCCAGTCGGGCAGCGCAGGCGGGGCATCGACCAGCCATGCGCGCTGGCCGTCCTTCAGGCCGAGCTTCTTCGCCAGTGGCGTGCCCGAGTAACCGAGCGCCGGAGTGTTCGTCGTGGCCATCGTGATCTGCAAGAACGGAATCCGATTCGATCGGCGGCCAGGGGCGACTGGGGGCGGCAGGGGTCGCAGGGGCGGCAGGGGCGGCAGGGGCGAGGGCGCCCCCGGCGCGATCAGGCCAGGCTGGCGAGCGCACTCCCGACCGCCGGCTGCTCGGGCGGCGTGCCGGGAACATCCGGTCCACCTGGCCCACCTGGCCCACCCTGTGCACCCTGTGCGCCCGGCGTCCCAGTCGAACCCGCCGCACCCACCGCACGCGCCAGCAGCCGCAACGCCATGCGCGCGGCCGCCACGTGCGACTCTTCCTGCAGGTGCTCGACCTCGCAGCCCGCCGGCAAGGCCGCCGCGAAGGCGCGCTCGATGGCCGGGTGCAGCTCGAACACGCGCCCGGCCATGGCCACGGGCAGCCGCCCGTAGCGCCGCAGCAGCACCTGCGCCAGGCGGGCCAGTTCGCGGCCCGCCTGCTCCAGCAGCGCCAGCGCCTCGGCATCCTTGCCGGCGCTGGCGGCCACCACGGTGGCCAGCGCGCCCAGTTCGCCGCGCGACGCGCCATACACCCACTGGCGCGTGTGGGCCCACTCGTTGCCGCCCACATGCTCGAACAGCGCATGCGCCAGCAGGGAGCGTTGCCACGCCCCGGGCTCCTCGTCCTCGGCGCGCCAGACCTGGCGCAGCGCCTCGCGCGCGATCCAGTGGCCGCTGCCCGCGTCGTCCACCAGCGCGCCGCGCCCGCCGGCACGATGCAAGTGCCCCATCGCATCGACCAGCGCGGCCACCGAGCCGGTGCCCGCATAGACGACGATGCCGTCACCGGCGAAGGCGGCATGGCACAGCAGCTCGATGTCGCTCATCGCCTGCGTGCACGCTTCGTTCGTGCCGAAGATCTGCATCAGCCGCGGAACCATCTTGCGGGCCAGCGCCTGGTCGTAGCCGGTGATGCCGGCCACCACCGCCTGCGGCAGCACGGGCAGCGCGCGCGCGATGCCGCCCAGCACCACGTCGGCAGCGGCCTCGCCGGCGGCGTCGAACAGCTGCGTGCCCGACAGCGCCGGCGCGCGCCCTTCGGCGAGCACCTGTCCGTCGGCCAGCCTCAGCACGAAGCGCGTGCCGGTGCCGCCGGCGTCGATGCCCAGCACCGAAGCCGCCGCCGGCGCTTCAGGGGGCTCGCGGCTCGAAGCGGTCGACATGATGGGCGCCGATTGTGGACCGCCCGCGTGCATCGCCCAAGGGGCGCGTCGCCGAAGGCGCGGCTGCGGTCGGCCCGTTGACCCTTGACCAATACCCATTGACCACGGCCCATTGACCACGGCCCATTGACCACGGCCCATTGACCACCGCCCATTGACCACCGCCCATTGACCACCGCCCATTGACCATCGCCCATTGACCATCGCGGACAGCCCAAGGCCCATCGCATGCCGGCCCGGTGGCCGCGCGCCGGGCCGCCTGGCCTGCGACCCCACAATGACCGGCCATGACGCACGCCGCTGCCTTGCCCCGCCTGGTGGTCGTCGGCGGCGGCTTTGCCGGCCTGTGGGCGGTGCGTTCGCTGGCGCGCGTGCCGTTGTCGATCACGCTCGTCGACCGCGCCAACCATCATCTGTTCCAACCGCTTCTTTACCAGGTGGCCACGGCCGGGCTGTCGGCGCCGGACATCGCCGCGCCGCTGCGCCACATCCTGCGCGAGCAGTCCAACGTGGCGGTGCGGCTGGCCGAAGTGACCGGCATCGACTTGGCGGCGCGCACGGTGGCGCTGGCCGACGGCGGCGCGCTCGGCTACGACTTCCTACTGGTGGCCAGTGGTGCCACCCACGCCTACTTCGGCCACGACGAATGGGCCGCGCACGCACCGGGGCTGAAGACGCTGGACGACGCGCTGGCCATCCGCCGCCGCGTGCTCACGGCCTTCGAGCGCGCCGAGGCCGCCGCCGCCTCGGGCGACGCCGCCGCGGCCGAGGGTTGGCTTCACTTCGCCGTGGTCGGCGCCGGGCCCACCGGGGTGGAGCTGGCCGGCACGCTGGCCGAGATTGCGCACCACACGCTGACGCGCGAGTTCCGGCACATCGACCCGCATCGTGCGCGCGTGCGGCTCATCGAGGTCGGCCCGGCCGTGCTGGCGAGCTTTCCACCGGCGCTGCAGGCCAAGGCACGTGCCCAGCTGGAGCGCCTGGGCGTCGAAGTGGCCACCGGCCAGCCGGTGAGCGCCATCGACGGCACGGGCTATCGGCTGGGCGACACGCACCATGCCTGCGGCACGGTGCTGTGGGCCGCCGGCGTGGCCGCCTCGCCGCTGGGCCGGCGGCTGGCCGCCAGCGCCCAGGCTGCGGCGGCCAGCCCGGGGCTTCTTCCTAACGCCTCACCTGCAACGCCCGGTGGCGAAGCCGGCGGCGCCACGATCGAACTCGACCGCGCCGGCCGCGTGAAGGTGACGGCGGACCTCAGCCTGCCCGGCCACCCCGAGGTGTTCGTGGCCGGCGACCTGGCTGCGATCACCCAACCCGATGGCCGCCCGGTGCCCGGCATCGCCCCGGCCGCCAAGCAGATGGGCACGCAGGTCGCCCACGCGCTGCGCGCGCGGCTGGCCGGCCGGCCTGCGCCGGCGTTCCGCTACCGCGACTACGGCAACCTCGCCACCATCGGCCGCATGGCCGCGGTGGTGGACCTGCGCGGCCTGCACCTCTCGGGGCTGCTCGCGTGGTGGTTCTGGCTCGCGGCGCACGTGTTCTTCCTCATCGGCTTCCGCAACCGCCTGCTCGTGCTGCTCAACTGGGCCTGGGCCTACTGGACCTACCAGCGGCATGCGCGCATCGTGCACGGCGGGGCCGCCGGCGAATCGGCC
>JAEUPC010000069.1 GCA_016789865.1 Rubrivivax sp. | reverse complement strand
ACCCACGACCCCGAGACAAAGCCATGGATCCCAACGTGCTCGTCATCCACGGCCCCCGCCCGCCCGAGGCGCCGGCCTTCCCCATCGTGCTCGACTCGCCGCATTCGGGTTTCCGGATGCCGGCCGACTTCGGCGCCAAGGCCAGCGTGCAGGAGCTGCGTGACGGCGAGGACGCCTTCATCGACGAGCTGTACCTGCCGGCCGCGAAGATGGGCATTCCGCTGCTCACGGCACAGTTCCCGCGCACCTACATCGACGTCAACCGCCACACCGCCGACATCGACGCCGCGCTGATGGCCGAGCCCTGGCCCACCAAGACGATGGAAAGCGGCAAGGCCAAGCTCGGCAAGGCGCTGGTCTGGCGCACGCTCGTCAACGGCAAGCCCATCTACGACCGCAAGCTCGGCGTGGCCGAGGTGATGGGCCGCATCGAGCGCTACCACCAGCCGTACCACGATGCCCTGTGGGAGCTGATGGCCAACGCGCACACGCGCTTCGGCATCGTGTACCACATCAACTGCCACTCGATGGGCCCGACGACGACCCTCGACATGGAAGGCGTCGACGGCCAGCCGCGCCCCGACTTCATCCTCGGCGACCGTGACGGCACCACCTGCGAGCCCGCGTTCACCAACTACATCGTCAAGTTCCTGCAGGGCCTGGGCTACAGCGTCGTGCTGAACAACCCGTTCAAGGGCGTGGAGCTGGTGCGCGCGTACAGCGACCCGAGCGGCGGCCGCCACAGCCTGCAGATCGAGATCAACAAGAAGCTCTACATGGACCCGGCGACGATCCAGAAGCACGAGGGCTTCAACAAGCTGCAGGGCCACCTGATGCAGCTGATGCACGTGCTGGGCGAGCGCTTCGGCTACGCGCAGACGATGATCCGGCCGCGGCGCTGAAGGCATGAATGAACCTGCTGCGCGACCCGATCCCGCGCCTGCGCTTCTCGCCGTACCGCGGTACGGCTGCGATGCTCGACGCGACCTCGGGCCGCTCGCGACGGTTCCTTCACGCCTTCAGTTCGAGTGACCGGCCGTGCTGACGCCCGTTGTTGCGCCGCCCAGGATCGAACTGACGCCTCCGTCGGTGGACCGCTGGCGCGACGGCGGCACGGGCGTGGACCACGTGCATGCGTGGGACACCGGCCGCCCCGGCCCGCGGGTGATGATCCAGGCGCTGACGCACGGCAACGAGATCTGCGGCGCCATCGCGCTCGACTGGCTGCTGGGCGAGATCACCGCCGGCCGCTTCCGCCCGGCGCGGGGCCGGCTGATCGTGGCCTTTGCCAACGTCGCGGCCTACCAGCGCTTCGATCGCGAGCGGCCCTTCGCCAGCCGCTGCGTCGACGAGGACCTGAACCGCGTCTGGGCCGACGAGCAACTGCTGGGCAGCCGCGACAGCGCCGAGCTGCGCCGCGCGCGTGAGCTGCGGCCGTTCGTCGACGCCACCGAGCTGCTGCTGGACATCCACAGCATGAGCGAGCCTTGCGCTCCGCTGATGGTGTGCGGCACGCAGGACAAGAACGCCGCCTTCGCACGCGAACTTGGCGTGCCCGAGGTGCTGCTCATCGACACCGGCCACCCCGCCGGCCTGCGCATGGTGGAGCGCGGCGCCTTCGGCGACCCCGCCGACCTGAAGCACCGCGCCCTGCTCATCGAGTGCGGCCAGCACTGGGAAGCCGCGGCGGCCGATGTGGCCATCGACGCGGTGGTGCGCTTTCTCGGTCTCACCGGGCTGGCCGACTTGGCGTGGGTGCGGGCCAACGAGCGGCTGCCGCTGCCCGCGCGCCAGCGCCTTGTTCGCGTGACCGAGCCCGTGGTGGCGCGCAGTGACGCCTTCAAGTTCCTCGTGCCCACGATGGGCTTGTCGGTCATCGCCAAGGCCGGCACGCCGATCGCGCAGGATGGCGAGCAGGTCTTCGTGACGCCCTACGACAACACGGTGCTGGTGATGCCGGGCACGAACAACCTCAAGCCCGGCGGTACGGCCGTGCGGCTGGGGCGTTTCGAGGACTGACGGCGCCCGGCCGCGGACTGCCACTGGAGGCTGCCACTGAAATGCGCTCGCCAGCCCTTGCCCGGATTTCGCTTGCCGTCCTCGGGGCAGCGGCCTGCCTCGTCGGGCCCGCCGCGGTGGCGGCGCCCGGCAAGGAGATGACGGCCCTCATCGGCAAGCCGTTCTCGGCCACCCGCGCCAAGCTGGTGGCCGAGGGCTGGACGCCGGTGGAGACCCACCTCACCAACTCCCGCGGCGAGGCCGAACGGTCACGGGGCGAGGCCACGAAGTTCCTCGAAGCCGGGTTTGCGGAGATCGAGCGCTGCACCGGGGGCGCGAAGAACTACTGCTTCCTCAACTACAAGCGCGGTGGCAAGTGCCTGCGCGTGCGCACGCTCGGGGCGCTGGAGCTGCCCGCCAGCGACCCCAAGGTGCATGGTGCGGGCGACGCCTGCCCTTCCAAGCAGAAGCCACCGGGTTAGAGCCTGCGCGGCGCAAGCCCAGCCCGGCGCCGAGGCAGCCCCAGGCTCCTAGGCCACCATCAGGCTGACCTGCACCTGGTTGCGGCCTTCGCGTTTGGCCCGGTACAGCGCCTCGTCGGCGCGCGCCATCACGGCATCCAGGGCTTCGGCCGGCCCGGCCAGCGCCACGCCGATGCTGACCGTCAGCCCACGGCCGAGCCCCGGGATGCTGCGCCAGTCGGCCTGCTCCACGGCCAGCCGCAGCCGTTCCGAGGCGCGGCGCGCGGCGGGCAGGTCGGGCACCGGCATCACGGCGACGAACTCCTCGCCGCCGTAGCGGGCCAGCAGGGTGTCGGGCCGCAGCTGCGACTGCAGCGTGGCGGCGGCCAGCCGCAGCGCCTGGTCGCCTGCGGCATGGCCGGCGAGGTCGTTGACGGCCTTGAAGTGGTCCAGGTCGAGCATCAGCACGGCCACGCAGCGGCCGCGCGCCTGTTCGGTGTCGACCAGCGCGGGCGCCAGCTCGCGCAGCGCGCGGCGCGTGAGCACGCCGGTCAGTTCGTCGGTGGTGGCGCGGCTGTGCAGCTGCTGGTGCAGCCGCGCGTTGACCAGGCCCAGCAGCAGGGTGGCCACGACGATCGGCACCACGCCGTAGGCCGCGGCCATGGCCGGGGCCACCGCGGCGGGCATGTACAGCAAGTCGATGCGTGCCGGGCCGTCGTAGGCCAGCGTGAAGGCCAGCCGCAGCCAGCTCGACGCGGCGATGCCCAGCAAGACGAGCCCGAAGGCCCGTTCCACGCCGTTGCGCGGGCTGGCCACCAGGCCGCGGCAGTACCAGGCCATCGTTGTCGTGGCGGCCGCCAGCGCGCTGGCGTAGGCGCGGCCGAACAGCGCCGGCCCGGCGGCCAGCGAGAGCATCGTGCCCAGCGCCAGCGCCGCGATGGCCGCGGCCACCCAGCCGGCCGGCAGGTCGCGCCCCTGCACCTGCGCGAGCCCGCGCGACATCAGCACGATGCCGGCCAGGCTGCCCCAGGCCATGGTGAACTGGGCGGCCGGGTGCGCCGCCGCTTCGCCCAGGCCGGCCGGCAGCAGGCCCAGGCCCAACACCAGCAACGCCCAGCCGCACAGCGCCAGCGCGCGGCGCAGACGCGGGTCATCGGTGCGGGCGAAGCGCAGCATCGCCGCGCCGGCCAGCGCCGCCACGCCGCAGTTCAGGTAGGCCGTGAGGATGTCAACGTGCAGCATGACGCCGCCTGGGCAGTGCCCGGGTCATCCGACTCCGCTTGGTTCCTGATCGCACATGCTGTCGAACTCTGTTCGGCCCCTGTCGGACCCCTGTCGGACCCTTGTTCGGCTGCGCCGATGCCGACTTGAGGGCTGGCCCGCCCCCGGGCGCACTCCACCGCCGCCCGGCCGCGGCGCCCATCACCAATTCAGCGACTGCGCGTGTTCGAGCGTGTGCTCGGCGATCGGCCCGACATGCGCGCGGCCGGCCTCCAGGCGAGCCTCTTCCTGCACGTAGGCGAATGCCGGCTGCGCGGGCGACAGCGGCCTGCCGGTGTCGTCGATGGGCAGCACGTCGATCCGGGCGCGCATGTAGCCGCCCGGCTCACCGACGCGCTCCAGCGCGTCCATCACTGCCAGCTGCCGGTCTTCGACCTCGAACAGCTGGCCGACCACGTGCAGGCCGCGGCCGGGCTGCGGCAGCAGGCACGGCAGCGTGCCGCCGGCCAGGTAGAAGGGGTACGGCACGGCCGTGCGGTAGCGGCCGGGCAGCCGGCGGCCGCGGTTGGCATGGAAGTTCGGGAAGCCTTCCTTCAACGAGCCGTAGACGAACAGCAGCATCGGCAAGAGGTCCTGAGCGAGCTTTCGGCGGTGAACGCTGCCCGCGGCCTCAGCCCTGCGCGGCCAGCCGCTGCAGGTTGGTCATCGCCGCCGGGCCGAGCGCCTTCAGCCGGGCCACCACGTCGCGACGCGCGGTGTCCTGCTCGGAGATGCCGCTCATCAGCCGGCCGAAGCCGTCCAGTCGGCTGGCGCGAATCCACTGCCGCAACGGCGGATGCTGGCTCCACTGGAGCTGGTTCCACAGATTGGCCAGCAGCGCGCGCGGGTAGTCGGCCAGCCGGTACGGGAAGGGCACCGTGCCGGCCAGGGCATTGCACGCCTTGTCGCCGGCCGCGCCGTGGTGCGCCTCGACATAGGCCACCAGCGCGGCACTGAAGGTGGGTTGCGGCAGGCGCACCAGTTGCAGCAGCAGCCGCCCGGGCTGGAAGATCGGCTGCACCGCACGCGGCTCCACCGCCGAGGCCGTGCAGTCGATGAACAGCGTGCCGGCCGGCAGCGCCACGCGGCCTTGGTCCAGCACCAGCCCGCCGGGCTGCACCGCGCGCACGTGGCCCAGGCGGATGACCTGCTCCACCTGCGCGAGCCAGCGCGCCTCGGCCGGCGTCAGCGTGGCCAAGTGGAACATCGTGGGCACGCGGTCGCGGTGGATGCGCAGCAACTGGCCGCACGCTTCCAGGCGCAGGAACAGGTCGTCCACCGACGTGGCCTCGGCCGCCGCCTGCATCTGGCGCGCCTGGCCGCCGATGCTGTCGTGGAAGAACTCCTCGCCCGTCTGCGTGGTGAGGCGGTTGACGAGCCACGAGTCGCGCGGCACCACCCAGTGCAACGCCGCCGGGGGCACACCGACCTGCAGCAGCCAGGTGAGGGTGTCCATCGCGGTCTTGCCGGCGCCGATGACGCAGCAGGCCGGCGGCGTGCCGCCGCTGCCCGGCTGTGCCAGCGCGTTCGGCGGCACCACCTGCGCGCCTTCGGCCACGTCGAAGCGGCGCCGGTGGGTGGCCGGTACCGAAGGGCTCATGTACGCCGCATCCACCACCTTGCGGCGCACGGTGACGCGGCAGCGTTCGCCGGTGAAGGTGTTCTCGATGACGCCCTCGTCGGCGTGCCACCGGGTCAGCGGGCGGTAGTCGATGCGCGGGTGGCCCGCCAGCCGCTGGCGCACGAGCCGCTGGTAGTAGCCGCAGATCTCGGGGCCCGAGGCGAGCTCGGCCAGCCCGGCGTTCAGGCCCTGCGTGTCCTTGCGGCCGGTGCCCAGCTCCATCGAGTTGACGCCGTAGAACGCCGAGGGCTGGTGCAGCGTGACGAAGGGGTAGCTGTCGTTCCAGTGGCCCCCGGGCAGGCCGCGGCGCTCGACGAGCGTGATGTGGGCGGCCGGGCTCTCGTCCAGCAGCGTGTCGACGAAAGCCAGGCCGCTGGCGCCCGCGCCGATGACGAGGTAGTCGGTTTCCAGGGTGCGCATCGCGGCGGCAGAGCGGGGGCGGGGGAGTGCCCAGGCCGCGAGGCTAACGCACCGCCAAGGCGCGGTTACGGTTACAGCACACATCGGCCGCGGCAGCGCCCCGCGGCCTGCCGCGCGGCCTCGCGGTGGCCGCAGAATGGCTCGCGGCGCGCGGCTGGCCTGGCCGCCATGCTGTCGCAGCGAGGCGCGGCAGGCCTGCATGCTCGCCGCTCCGACCCGGCCCTTCGCTTCCCTGTACCGCGCCCGCGGTGCACAGTACTGCCACCATGATCCTGCGCCGCCTTCCCCGACACCTCGCCGAACGCGGCCGCACCCTGCCGTGGGCCCCCTGGGTGCGCGCCCTGCCGCTGGCCGTGGCCGCGGCAGTGGCCGTGCCGTCAGTGCGGGCGCAAGGGGCCGCAGATCCCGGCGCCGCCGCGGCCGCGCTGGCCATGAAGTCCGAAGCCGCGCGCGCGCATGAACGCTGCGAGGCGAGCGTGGCCGAGACCTTGCGCAAGCTGCGAGGCCGGCAGGCCGACGACGTGCAGTTCGCACCCGGCCAACGCGTGGTGGTGCCCGCCGACGATGCCGACATCGGCGTCAAGGGCGCTGGCCGCTACCGAAGCGTGGGCGTGGCCGGCCGCGCCGCCGGCGCCGGCCACAGCTTCACCTTCAGCTGCACGTTCAACACCCGCACCGGCCTCGCCTCCGGCGTGGTGTTGCGCGAGACGGGCGGCGCCGCGTCGCCCGATGCATGGCAGCCCGACCTCAGCCGCGTGTCGCCCGAGGCCTGCGAGAGCGCCGTGGCGCAGCACCTGAAGTCGCGCCACCCGCGGGTGGCGAGCATCGCGCTGGAGCCCGATACGCGCCGGCTGGAACCCGGCGCCGACGAGCGCACCGTGCTGCTGCTGGGCCAAGGCGCCGTGCAGCGCGCCGCGGGCATGAACGCCGTGCCGTTCACCTACCGCTGCGAGCTGGATGCCCGCAGCGGCCGGGTGATGGTGGTGAAGACCAGCGTCTGAACCCCGGGGTTCAGAGCTGCGGCGCGCTGCCGGTGGAGCCACGAGGGGAGGTGCTGCCCGGCGGCGCGGCGATGCGGATCGTGCGCGTGGCCAGGTGCACCTCACGCAGGAACAGCGCCAGGCCGACCACCAGCGTCAGCGTGGCGCCGGTGAACAACAGCCCCACCAGCCACTTCAGCGGCGCATCGAGGATCACCTCGAGGAACAGCGCGGCGATCACCATGCACACCAGCAGCGCTGCAAGAGTGCAGGCGGTGATCGCGGCGCTGGCCAGGTGACGCCGGCGCTCCAGGCTGCGCAGTTCGTCGAGCAGGCCGGCCTGCGCGTGCGGTGCCAGAGCCGCCTGCAACGCCGCGGCCTGCGGCGCCCCTTCGGTGAGTGCGCGCCCGCGGTCGATGATGCGGGCCAGCCGCCCGGCCATCACATTCAGGATGCCGGCAATGCCGGTGAGCAGGAACACCGGGCCGAGCGCCAGCTGGATGGCCTGCGAGACGTCGTGGATGTTCAGCACTGGCCCGGCCATCGCGGCTGCCCCTCGCGTTTCGGCGGGTTCAGCCCGCGTGCCACTGCGCACCGGCCTCGGCCAGCAGCTGACGCAGCAGCGAGCGGTGGCAGCGGTTCTCGTCCTCGCAGTAGCAGCCCACCGACAGCTGCGTGCGGCGCGACAGCGCGGCCAGCAGGGCAATGTCGTGCCGGGCCTCGGGCGTCGCCATCTCGGCCTTGTAACGCCGCGCGAAGGTGGTCCAGGCCGCCGCCGGAGCAGCCGCCGACTGGGCCGCCTGCCCGAGCTTCATCGTCTCGATGCTCGGTGCGAGGTTCGGGAACCACACGTCGTACCAGTCCTGCCGGGCGAACTCTTCCTTGGGCACGCCGCGCGGCGGGCGGCGCACGGTGCCGATGCGCAAGCCTTCATCGGCAGCGCGCGGGGTGCCGAGGCGGACGATGCGCAGGGCCATGACGGTGCTCTTCCCTGGGGGTCGAAGGTGGGCGAATGGGCCGCCGATGCTATGCCACGCGCGGCTGGTCGGGGCCCGCGCCTGCGGCTCGATGTGCCCCTGCCGAGCAGCTTGCCGGGCCCATGGTGCAAGCCCCGCCGCAAGGGGGCTCGTGGTCTCGGGTGCGTGCGCGCCGGCCGGTTCGGTGCATGCGCTGTTCTAGGGACACGTCGGCGCTTCGAGGGTACTTTCCCTGATGCCAAGCCCGCGGCGCGGTTCGAAGATGGGCTTGGACCGGCAGTCAACAAGAACCACCGGAATGGCCCACCACGGCGATGGCGCGGTGACGTGCAGCGGACGCCCGCGGCGACACGAGGGAGCGTCGGCGCCGCAGCGGCGCCGCGCGTAGCGCGGCCGGTCAGGCATGGCCAAGCTCTTCGCGCTGCCCTTCGACGTGCCGGCCGCCTGGCCCGGCGTGGTGGGGCTGGAAGCGCGCATCGTCACCAGCGCGGCCGAGACCGCGAAGCTGCGTTTCGAACTCGAGGTGCGAAGGGCCGGCGGCGAGGTGCACACCGTCGGCCGCGAGGTGGTGCTGAAGGCGCCGCACGGTCTTTCCCACGCCGGCTTCAGCTACGAGTCGCTGACCGAGACGCTCACACTGGAGGTGGACCTCGCCCAGCCGCAGCCGGTCCCGTTCGGTGACGAAGGCCTGGTCGGCCTGGCGCTGCGCTCGCAGGCGCAGCTCAGCGCGGTGCGCCTGGTGCTGCGCCCGCGGCCGGGCGGCAGCGACTGGGGCCGGGCCTCGCCCTGCTTCGAACTCACGCTGTGCTGGGCGATCGATGCCGCCGCCGCCGCGGGCGCGGTGTTTCCGGTGTCGTTCCCGGGGGGGCGCAACGACATCGCCGCCGCGGCAAGCGCCCAGGTCGAGCTGTGCGCCACGCTGGCGGGCACGGTGCCGCAGCTGCCGGCCGCCGCGCTGCCGGCGTTGCAATGGAAGCTGGAGTGGCCCTCGTTCGGCCTGGGCACGGGCTGGTCGTCGTGGTCGCTGTTCGAGGGCGGCGACGGGTCGCTGTTCAGCCTCGACTGGTTGCTGCGCTGGTTCGGCAACCTGGTCGATGCCTGGCCGACGCTCAACCTGCCCTCGCTGCCGCGGTTGCCCGACTGGTCGCTGCCAGACCTGCCCAGGCTCGAGCTGAAGGTGCCGTTCGGCATCGGCGCGCGCGACGTCGGTGCGCGCATCGAGAGGGCCGAGGCCGGCGGCTATGCGGTGCAGGCGTGGGCGAAGGACTTCCATCTGCGCTGGGGCGAAACCGATCTCGACCTGCCCGGCCGCCTGGAGCTCCTCTACGACACCGCCTCCCGGCGCTACACCTTCGTCGCCGCCCTGCTGGAGAAGTCGTACCCCACGGTGTCCGCCGAGCCGAAGCCGTGGCGCTTCGCGCTGCCGCTGGACCTGCTGTGGGTCGAAGCCGACTGCTGGTACTTCCGCTTCGGGTTGTTCTCCACCGGTTCGCCTTCGGCGCTGGGGCGGCTGTGCTTGGAGGTGCTGCTCGAAGTCGGCGGGCTCGAACTGCGCAGCCGCTTCGGTGACGCCGACGACGAGGACGGCCTGTATCGCACCGACCTCAGGCTGCTGGTGCGCGATTGGCAGGTGCTGTCGAATCAGATGCCGTCACTGGTGGACCCCAATCCGCCGGCGCCGCCCCCGCTGTTCGCCGACGTCGGCTTCCTGAACGAACCGTTCAGGCGTTATGGCAACACGCCGATCCCGGCGCTGAGTTTCGCCAAGGACCTGCTGGAGGAGAAGAAGCCCAACGAGCCGGCCAACGACTACGGCGTGCGCTTCCTGGACGGCGACTTCCGCCTCGACGAACGCGTCTTCGTGCTGTGGCGGCAATACGGGCTGCGCTTCCTGCGGGCCCTCGGCCACACGCTGCTGGGCCGCGAAGCCGCCGGCGAGGTGGCCGAGGACGAGGGCTCCACGCTGTTCGGCCTGGAAATCGCGCGCTTCGACGGCGGGGCGGTCACGCAGGTGCGGCTGGATTGGCGGCCCGAGGACGCTGGCGCGCCGCCGGCGCACGCCGGCACGCGGGCCCCGGCGCCGTTCACCGGCGAGTGCATCGAGTTCACGGGTGACCCACTGCCCAAGCCCGAGTTCAACCTGCCGCTGGCCGCGCCCGGGGTGTTCCTCGACGTCGCTCCGGCGCGCGCGCGCGAGCTGAACTTCGCTGCCATCTCGCTGCAACTGGCGCGCAGCGACGAGCAGACGATCGTCGTGCGTCGCGAAGCCGACGGCGCGACCTCGCTTGCCCACCTGCTGTTGTTCGCGGCGCCGGCGGCGGCGCCGGCGCCCGCGGCGGCGGTGGCGCCGATCGCGCGGGCGCGCATCGGCTTCTCGGTCAAGAGCGACCAAGGGCAGGGCGGCCGTCGCGACGTGGCCGAAACCAACCAGCCCGGCAGCTTCCTCACCGCCGCCGTGGGCTACGGCGGCGCCGGCGCGGCCGCGGTGCGCACGGTGGCGTGGCGCAAGGGCGCGAACGGCCATTCGCTGCGCTTCATGCAGACGCTGGCCGGCGACGCGCCGCCGCTGAACACGTTGCTGCCGCCGGGCAAGCCGCTGCCGGCCTCGGGCGACCCCGGCTGCCCGCCGCCCAAGCCGCTGGTGGCGCCCGTGCCGGTGGCCTTCGACGCGTTCGAGACGCCGGCCTTCGACGCGCAGGGCTGGCGGCTGTCGGTGGAGATTGCCGCGCTGCAGTCGCTGTTCCGCGCCTTCACCGGCCCGGCCAACCCGGCCGGGCAGTCGGTGGGCTTTCGCATCCTCGAGATCTGCGGCGCCGACGGCAGCGGTGCCGCGCCCGGCGCACGCGCGCTGAGCGCGGGCGCCACGCGCGCCGTCGTCATCCGCACCGAGCTCATGTTCGCGCTCGGCCAGGGCGAAGAGCGCTTCGAAGCCAAGGGCCGGGTGGCCTTCCGCTTCGACCTCGGCGACCTGTCGCTGGGCATCGAAGGCGGCGCGCAGCTCGACTTCGCGCTGGCCAGCCTCCCTGCGACGCCAGGCTGGGCTGCCGAGGTGCCGCTGCCCGAAGACGCCGACCGCTACTGGTACTCGCAGCCCAAGAAGCTGCTCGGCCTGGAGATGACGGCGCTGGTGCCCAACGGCGGCGTCGCCCAAGCGCCCGAGCAACTCGGCGTGCTGGTGCTCAGTCTGCGCGACGGCCTGTTCACGCTGGGCCTGCCTGCCGGCCGCAGCCTGCTGCTGCGCTACACCAAGCTTGGCCGCGACAGCCTGAATTTCTGGGTCAGTACCTTCGTGCTCGGCCCGGGCGGCCTCGACCTCGAGGCGGCGCTGCTGGCCAGCACCGTGCGCGTGCGCGGTCTGGCGCGGCCCTTTGCGCTGGAGCGCGCAGCGCTGCGTATCCGCGCCAGCCGGCTGGAGTACCTGGCCATCGACGCCTCGGGCAAGCTGCCCGAGCTGCTCAACGAGGCGCCGGTCAAGCTGTCGATCGCCTTTGCCCAGCCCAGCGCGGGCGGCGCGATCGACCTCGACCAGATGCACTGCGAGCTGGGTGACAAGGACGCGCCGATCTTCTCGCGCGGCACGCGCTTCAAGTTCGAGATCACGCAACTGGGCATCGAGTACCTGCGCGACGCGCCAGCCGGCGAGCGCCACTTCTTCTTCGAACTCACCGGTTCGGCGCAGTTCTCGCCCGACACCGGCGAGTTCTCGGGCGGCCTGCTCGAGGATCTCGAAAGCGCGCGCATCGAGTTCGTGCGCGCACCGCTGACCGACGAGTTCCACCAGCACCTGAAGCTGGTGGTCGAGCTGAAGAAGCCGGTGACCTTCGAGGTCTACAAGCTGTTCCGCATGGAGATCCGCTCGATCGGCTTCGAGCCGCGCTTCGACGGCTTTGCCGAGCCGGGCGCGGCCATCGTCATCGGCGGCCAGTGCCAGTTCGCGCAGCGCGGCGACATCATCTCGGCCGACATCCAGTTCCACGCGCTGCGGCTGGGCTTCCCGCGCCGCGGCAGCTCGGTGCCGCAGTGGCACTTCGAAGACCTGCGCGTCGAGATCGCCACCGAGGCGTGCACGATCGCCGGCCGCGTGGCCACCTACGACACCGACACGCGCAAGGGCTTCGCCGGCGAAGGCTCGGTCGAGATCAAGGGCCTGCCGCGGCTGGCCGCCGCGTTTGCCTTCATCCGCCTGCGGGAAACGGCCGAGGAGCCCTGGCAGCACGCCTGGTTCATCGCCATCGAGGCCTCTCGCATGAGCTTCCAGGTCGCCTCGCTGCCGATCTACCTGCGGCAGGTCGGGTTGGGCTTCGGCTTTCGCTACACGCTGCCGCTGATCGCGCGCTTCGACGAGCCGCAGGCTTCCATCGCCGAGCTGCTGCGCGTGCTGCTCGACGCGGTCGACCGCCAGCAGTCGCTGGCCACGCTGGAGAGCTGGGAGGCGCGGCCCGGGCCCGTGCGCTGGACGATCGCGCTGGAGTCGGTGTTCACGCTGGGCACCACGCACGCCGGCTTCAAGGGCTACAAGAGCGAGCGCGAGAAGAAGCTGATGACGCTGGTGGCGCAGGTCTTCGCCGCCTTCCGCAGCGACTTCACGGTCGCCGCCGGCGCCAAGGTCTGGTACCCGGTGAGCCTGGACGACTTCTACGCCGACACCGAAGGCATGCGCGCGCGGCCGCTGGCCAGCGGCTTCATGATCTATTCGGTGCCGCAGAGCCGCTTCCTCGCGCACGCCGCCAAGGGCCGCAACCCGTACCTCGGGCCCAAGGACAAGCCGATGCCCGAGGTCCTCAAGGACGTGCTCAGGCTGTCGCACTTCGAGGCCACGCTGCTCATCGAACCGGGCCTGCTGCACGCCGAGCTGGGCTGGCCCGACCGGCTGATGTTCAGCTGGAAGGTCGGTTCGCTGCAGCTCGAATGCCGCGGCGGGCTTCTGCTCAGGCTCGAGCGCGACCTGCTCGTGCAGGGCCTGTTCTTCTCGGCGCGCGGCGGCTTGAAGCTGGCCGGCGGATTCGACGGCGGCTTCATCGGCTTGCGCGCCGAGGCGCAGATCAACGTCTACTTCGCCGCCCGGCTGCTGGCCGGCATCCAGGTGACGCGGCCTCTGGACTCCAATGTCTACGCCGCCATCGGGCTCGATGTCGGCGTGCGCTTCTCGGTCTCGGCCTGGCTGCGCATCAAGATCGGCTTCGTCAAGATCCGCATCAGCATCTCGTTCTCGTTCAGCCTGCAGATCGTGGTCGCGCTGGAGCTGGGATGGGCAGGGCAGGGCGACCTCGGCTTCAAGGCGCGCGCGCAGCTGCGCATCGGGATCTTCGGGCGCACGCTGGGTGTGGCCGTGGCGGTGGGGTTGAACGAAGGCGGAGTCGATCGGGCCCGCGCGGCGCTGGCGCCGTACATGGGCTCGCTGCTCGAACCGGGGCAGGTGCCGGCGCTGCCGGGCGTGCCGAACTCGGCGCGCGCGGCCCTCGCCGCGCCGGGTGTCGGGCCGGCCGCCGCCGCCGCGGCGACGGCGCGGCCGGCGGCCCAGTCCGCCCGCACAGCCAGGGCGGCCAAGTCTGCCAGCACGGCCAGGGCGGCCGAGTCCGCCAGCACGGCCAGGGCGGCCGTGGGGGCGCCGGCGGCTGCCGCCGCGGCGGCCCGCGACCACTTCGTCAGCGCCTACGTCCAGGGTGCGCAGGGCGATGAATCGCTGTGGTTCCTGTGGGTCATGCCCGGGCCGAACGGCCTGGAGTTCTACCCCGCCCCCCGCGTGACGGCCGCCGCACCGAAGCAGCCGCTGGACTACGCGACGCTCGATTTCACTGGCGTGCCGCTGGCGGGCATCACGCTGTACACGTGGCGCGACGGGCAATGGGTGGCGGTGCCGGGCACCGAGGCGCTGCTGCAGCTGAACCCGCACGCCGCGGCGGCGCTGACCACCGAGGCGGGCGCCGAGGTCAAGGACGGCCTGACACTGCAGACGCTGCTGGCCGGCAGCTGGCTGCCCGACGATCCGAAGCAGTTCGACCTGCCGCCGGCCGCCGGGGGCGAGAAGCTGCCGTTCCCGCAATACTGGCCGCCGGCCGACAGCGTGCCCGTGGCGCTGGTGACGCCCGACGGCCATGCCAGCGAGGCGACGCCGCTGGAGGACACGCGCGTGCGCGATGCGCGCCACCCCGACCGCGCGCCCAACCGCCGGCTCGACCGCAACCATCCGTACGACCGCGCGCTCATCGACGCGATGGCGCGTGCGGTGGACCCGACCTCGCGCGTGCGGCCTCCCGCCGATGCGGGCCGCGCCGCCGAGCTGCAGGAGCAGGCACGCGGCAACCAGAGCTTCCTCATCCAGGCGTTCCACGACGACCTCGTGACGATCGCCCGTAGCACCACGCTGACCGGCGGCCGCCCGGTGACCACCGGGCTGGCCGGCGGCGCCGCCGCGCTCGGCCGACCGACGCTGCTGGACCTCGGCATGGTGGTGTGTGTGCGCGCGCGCGCCCGTCCGGCCTGGCTGCACCAGCGTGCCGATGCCGCCGGCTACCCGCGCCTGCGCTTCAAGGCCGCGAGCCACGCGCAGCGCGAGTTCCCGCTGCAGCCGGTGGTCGATTTCGAGAAGGTCGACTTCGAGAAGAACCCGCCCGTCTTCGCCGCCGCGCCGCCGTACTTCGACGACGAGGTCATCGGCCTGGCCTGGCAGCTCCAATGGGCCGGCCTGCCGCCGAGCTTTGCCGACGGTGCGCGGCGCGACGTCGAGGCCTACCTGCGCGCCTACGAGATCGTCTTCTTCGACGTCGAAAGCGGCCGCGTGCTGCGCACCGTGACGACCACGCCGAGTGAGCTGGAAGTGCCTGCGGCGGCCGGCGGCACGGCGCAGCGCCTGCGCCTGCGCTACCAGTTCACGATCGCGCGCGCCGAGTTGCTGGGCGGCCAGGCCGGCGCGTCCGACCAGCGCCTCACGACGCTCGGTGCGACGATCACCCCGATCAGCCAGACCGGCCGCCGCGGTGCGCCTTTCACCGCCACACTGCAGTTCGAGCCCCGCCTGGCCCCGCTGCCGGCGGACGACGCCCGCCTCGTGCTCGGCCGCCCGGCCCGTGGCCAGGCGTGGAGCGCGCGGCTCGCCTGGCGCGAGCTGGCCCTGCCGGCCACCGGCGGCGTGGCCGTCACCGACGGCTGGCACCTCGTGCTGCGACCGCTGGCCGCGGTGCCGCTGGGGGCCTACCCGGACGACACGGTCGACGTCGCCGACCGCGGCCTGATGAGCGCCACGGGCCAGGCGCTGATCGAAGGCGACATCGTGGTGAAGCTGCCGCGCATCGACTCCGCGGCGGCGCGTGCCATCGGCCTGGCGCGCCGCAAGCCCGAGCGGCCCCAGGTCGGTGAGGCCGACCCCGACGCCGAGTTCGACCGCGCGCCGGCGCTGTGGTTGTACGAACTGCCGCTGGAGGCCGGGCGCGACTACAGCGCGCTGCTGGCTGCGCTGTACGACCACCGCGGCCAGCCGGTGAGCGCGGGCTCGCCGCTGGGCATGGCCGCCGCCGCCTTTCTTGCGCGGGAGAGTGCCGCCGCGGCGGGAGGGCGCGCCTGGCGCCTGTTCCTGCGTGCCACCACCGACCTCGAAGACGACACACGGCTGCAAAGTGGCCGTGGCCTGTCGGGCCTGGCGCAGCTGCGGCTGTGGCTGGCCGCGCCGCAGGCAGGCCAGGCGAGCGTCGAGCGGCCACTGCCGCACTTCGAATGGCCCGTGTGGCACGAACTCGCCGACCCGGGCCAGGTGCCCGAGGGCGGGGCGACGGCGCAGTTGCAGGACGTCGCCGCATTCGTCGGTCCGCTGCAGGTGCCGGTGCCGGTGCTGGAAACCGGCGGCGAGGTGAGCCAGCTGCGCTACATCGCCCGACCCGGCCGCACGCGCGCGGTGCAGGTGGTGTGGAACGCCGGCGTGCCGCTGCATGCGCAGGCCGCCTACGACCTGTTCGAGCTGCCGCTGGAAGACCTCGTCAATGCCGACCTCGCGCCCGACAGTGGCTTCACGCCGGCGTGGCGCTGGATCAAGCGCGTGCAGCCCACCGACGCCGCGCTGGCCGCGCAGACACCGGCGACGATGGCCGACGTGCAGAACTGGGAGGCGCAGCCGCCCGCCTTCGTGCGCACGGCGGGCTGGCTCGATCGCCACGGCGTGCCCGCCGCCGAGATGAGCGAGCGCTGGCCCGGCTGGTGGTCGTGGCGCGAAAGCGAGCTGCACTGGCCCACGGCGTCGTTCGAAGGCCGCCCCGACCCGCGCTTCGGCCTGGACGGCAAGGGCACGTTCGACGCCAGGCTGGCGCTGTGGCGCCAGCGCGGGCGCGAGGTCACCAAGCTCAGGCTGCACGACTACCTGGCGATGCTGGTGGGGCAACTGGCCGAGCAGGCCGGCAGCGGGGCCGAGGCAGCCTTCGAGGTGCAGGTGATCGCCGGCCCGGGCACGTCGCTGAAGACCCCGCAGGCTTGGCTGCAGGCCAACACCGAGGCGCTGGACCCCTACGGCTGGGCGGCGCTGCACGTGCTGGGGCTGGCGCTGACGCTGGCCCTGCGCGACCCGGTCAGCGGGCTGCTGCTGCCGCAGGGCGAACTGCACGGCCGCGTGCTCGCCGCGGTGAAGGCGCTGCATGAACAGGGGCAGGCCACCGGATCGCCCGTTGTGGAGGCGGCGATGAGTGGGGCGGCGCGCCACTTCGCGCTGGACCTGCCGGTGCAGCATCTGCGCGCCTACCGCAGCGGCCAGGCGAGGTCGCGGCGCGACGACGCGGCGCTGTCGATGCTGCAGCTGAGCCTGCGCCCGCTGCCCAGCCCGGTGTTGAGGTATGCCGTCGCGCAGCTGAGGGTCGATTCCGACGGACCGACCGAGGCGCCGTTCTCCGTTGCGCAGCGCGCCGACATCCGCTTTGCGGTGAACAACCCGGTCCGACCGAGCGTGCACCGCCCGCCGGTGCTCGTCGGCCCGGCCAGCGGCGCCGGCGCCGTGCCGCCGGTGTCGCTGGCGCGCACCTTCTTCGACGGCGACCTGATCCTGCTGCGCGCCGAGGATCCCGCGGCGCTGCTGCGCGCGCTGGCCAACGACGCCACCGGGTTGAAGGCCGACCCCGAGCTGGTCAAGGGGCTGCAGGCCTTCGCGCAGCAACCACTCGGCCTCGTCGATGCGAAGACCACCGTGCCGCAGGGTCTGGACGTCGACGCGCTGGCGCTGACGCCCTTCGAGCGCTTCGACGTCGACTTCGCGTTCTGGGCCGCGCGGCTGAAGCCGCCGGCCGGCGACTCGAGCTACCGCCGCTTCCTGGACGACCTGGTCGAGCTGTTCGCGCCGCGCGACGCTGACGACAAGGCCACCGCAGCGCTGAAGGCCGCACTGGCCGAGGCCGACCGCGCCGAGGAAGGGCATCCGCTGCTCGCGTTGTACCTGGCCTGGTCGGCGCGCTTCTTCCGCACCGCGCCGCTGGCGGTGGACGACCGCTTCGAGAACGTCACCGTCACGCAGCCGAAGACCGTGGAGCCGCTGCGCTTCACCGTCGACGGCCAGGGCCGCATGGCCTACACGCAGCCGGTGGAGGAGGAATGGGCCGGCGAGCGGGCGTACGCGGTGGTGCCGGTGGGCCGCTACCAGCGGCTGCTCGCCGCGCCGGCCGAGGTGCCGCCGGTGCTGCCGCAGCTGGCCGGCGGCCGCGCCGATGTCGAGCTGCCGCGCGTGCGCCGGCTGGAGGCGCCCAAGCTGCTGTCGGTGCGCGTCATCGCCGACGCCGCGGGCCGCTGGTTCCACGAACTGGTCGTCGCCCACCCCGAGCGCTCGCTGGCGCAGAGCAACATCGCGGTGCGGCGCAAGCTGGCCTTCGGCGAGATCCAGCGCGCCTACCGGCGCCGTTTCCTGCACTCGGCGTGGCTGGACCTGCTGGAGGCGGCCGGCGTCGTGGGGCAGCCCGCGGCGGGCCTGCCGCGGCCGCCCGATCGCGCCGGGCCCGCTGGTTCGGCCGGGCCGGCCGCCGGCGAGCCGTTGCGCGCCGGCGACGACACGCTGCTGGCCGCCGCGCCGCAGGCGCGCTGGGACGCTACGCGCTACCTGGACGCCGCCGAACCGCACTACTACGAGCAGGTGGTGCGTTATCGCGCCAGCGCCGCCGAGGCCGTGTTCTCCGAAGAGAAGCAGGTCGTGCTGGCGGCGCCGCCGGCGTGGCCGGTGGGCCCGCTGGCCGCGGCACCGGTGGTGCTGGGCACCGTGTCCTGGCGCGGACCCAAGGCCGTGCAGCACGACGAGTGGGCGGCACAGCTGGCCGGCTCGCCCGCGCTGCCGCACCTGGCGCGCAGCGGCCACCTGCTGGACATCCGTTGGCCGCGGCTGATCGAAAGCCTCGATCCGGCCAGCCTCGCCGGGCCCGCGGCGCACTTCGCTGCCGAGGTCGCGCGCTACACGCTCGACGGGACGCCCTTCGCGCCCGTGGGCTGCCTGCCCGACCCCGAGGTGCGCCTGGCCATCGTCAGCGAGGCAACCACGGGCAGCGCCACCATCGCCACCATCGAAACCGTGCTCGACGCCGACCCCGACGCACCGCCGGCCGCGCGGTTGTTCACGTTGCGCCCGCAGGCGGCCGACTTCGAGCTCGGTGAGCTGACGATCGCTGTCGCGGCGGTGGCCGCCGAGCCGGCCGGGCCCGACGCGGCGCCCGCCGACTGGGCCGACGGCGTGCATGTCCGCGTCGCCGTTTCGCCCGCCCTCGTGGCCATCGTGCAGAGGCCCCCGGGACCGTCGAGACCCTTCGGCGTGCCGACGCTGCTCGCCGCGGTGAACCCCGCGCCGAGCGCCGACCCCGCCGCCGGCTCACCGCTCGATCAACTGCTCGACGCGCGCGCGCTGCCGGCCCGCGGGCCGCTGCAGCAGCTGGCGCCGCTGGCGCTGCGGCTGCAGGAGGAGGGCAACCGCGTGCGCATGCTCGACCCACTGCCCGCGCGGCCGTGGCTCTGCCGGCCGCATGTGCAGCCGCCGGCGACGGCCGCGCCCACCGCCGGGGCGCCGGCGACGCAGCGCGACCTCGCCCTCGGCCTGCGCCTGGTGGTCGACCTCGAACGGCGGCGTGCCGCCGCGCTGCTGGCCTGGGACGCCGAGGCCGCGGCCGGCGAACAGCCCCCGAACGAGGCGCTGGCCGACGGGGCCACGGGCCTGCTGCACCGCCTGGAAGAAAGCGACATCGCCTTGCTGCTCGGCCACCGCGACCTGCTGCCGCTGGAGCCGCAGTTCCTGCCCGAGTGGGAGCGGCTGGGCCTCACCCTGTGGCGGCGTGAGGCCGATGCGCCAACGGCGCCCGGCGGGCAGCCCGCCGCGGGCCGCTGGCGCCAGGTCACCGACGGGCAGGGGCTCGTCGAGGTCGGCTGGAGCCTGCTGCTGTACCAGGGCCCGCCGCCCGGCACGCAGGGCCCGGTGTTCGAGGCGCTGACGTGGCTGGACAGCACCTTCGTCGACGCCGAGCGCGGCTTCCGGCCCGCGCGCACGTTCGAGTTCAACGCGCGGATGGACGAACTCGCGGGTCTGGCGTATCGCAGCGCGCCGATGCGCCCGCCCGCGGTGTACGTGCAGCGCGGCAACGCGCCGCGCCTGCCCTGGCCGAGGGCCCAGTGATGAGGGCACGCAGATGAACGGTGAGCACGGGCCGCCGCCCAACATCGGCTACTACCGTGTGCTGCACCCGCCGCTGTTCAGCCCGAAGGCGGGCGACCCGATGGGCGCGGCGCGGCGCTGGCGCACGCTGAAGCTGCCGTACCTGCGTGTGCTCGGGCCGTTGTGGTCGTTCGGCCTGCGCGTGGGCGAGCTGCGCGACGAGGCCACGCTGCCGGGCATGGACCCGCGCTCCACCGAGGCCGTCAGCCGCGCGCTGCGCTCGCTGGTCCTGCTGGACACGGCGCGCGCGCACGGGCCGCTGGCGCACTTCCACGCCCCCACGCTGCTGCGCGCCGAGGTGCAAGCGTTCCTGCAGGTGCGCCTCGAGGACGCGCAGGCACCGGCGGCCGATCCCGCCGAGGCGCGCCTGGGCCTGCTGGCGCTGCACACGCTTCCCGAGGTGGTCGGCGGCGATCCCGCAGAGCTGCTGCGCACCAGCCTGCCGGTGCTGCATGGCGCCGCACCCGTGGGCGGGCCGCAGAACATCGTGGTCAGCCCGTTCGGCGACTGGCCGCCGCCGCTGACCGGCGCGGCGCCCAACGACGGCTTCGGCCCCACCTCGCAGCTGCTGCCGGCGGTGCAGCTGATGCACGGCAAGATCCGCCTGCGGCCGGACCCGCGCTACCTCGCCAAGGCGCGCGAGCAGCTGGGGCTGACGGCACCGCCGCCGGCCGATGCGGTGGCCGACGCCGACACCGTGGTGCTGCTGCCCGACGGCTTCTGCGTCGCCGGCGGCGTCGTGCTGCCGTGGACGGGCCAGAGCGTGGCCGGCTGGTTCAAGGCCACCTACCGCCGCCTGGAGGCCGGCGCCGGGCCGGTGCAACGGGTGCTCAAGGTCTGGCTCGACCCGCAGGAGCCCGGCCATGCGCCGCTGGTGGCGGCCTGGCGCGGGCACCTTGCCGGGCTCGACCGGGCGCTGCGCGGCGGTGATGGCGCCGGTGGCGGGCCCGAGGCGGATGCGCCGCCGCGCTGGCTGCACGTGGCGCCGGGCATGGCGCTCGAGCCCTCGCACCTGTACTGGCCCGAGACGGGGCCGGCGGACTCGCCGCTATTCTCGCGCGCCGGCCGCGCGGGAGAGCCGGCGCTGAGCATCGATGGCGAGGGCCTGCTGATGCGCCTGGCCGACCGGGCGCTGAATGCCCGGCCGCTGTCGGTGCTGACGCTGCAGCCCGATCACTTCGACCTGCGCCGCCAGGGCAGCGCCGTGGTCATTGAGGGCGTCGCCGGCGACGAGGCGCCGCCCGCGGCCCCGCCGGGCGGCGTCGGGGTCGAGGCGGGCTACCGTTTCCGTGCCCCCACCGCCACGCTGGCCCGCGCCGAGCGGCTGGAATTCACCTACCGCGGCGACGGCGGCACACCGGTGCCGCCCGAGCAGCAGGCGGTGCGGCTGGCGCTGCCGCTGATCGAAACCGCCGAGGCGCTGCGCCAGGCCACCGGGGTGCCGCGCCCCGAGCCCACGGCGCCGCCCGAACTGCTGTGGACCTTCACGCCCATCGCGGGCGGTTGGCTGCACTGGCCGCTGCCCAACGCCACCGCCGCCGTGCTGGCACGGCTGGTCCCCGACAACGCCGACGACGTGCCGGCCGCGCCGCGCTCGCGCGAGATTCAGGGCGCGCTGATCTTCGGCAACGTGCCGCTGCAGCCGGACCATCTGGCCGCCGAGCGGCCGTGGTCGCTGGGTCTGACGGGTGCGCGGCGCGCGCCGTTCCGGCTGCGGCTGGACACTGCGGCCGGGCGCCTGGGTGCCGTCATCGATGCCGAGGTCACGCTGCAGGACTTCGAGATGTCGTTCGAGGGCTTCGCCACCGCGACGCCGTTCCGCCAGCGGCCCGAACGGCTGCTGCCCGAGGCCGCCGAGCGCGCGCTCGTCTCGCTGCCGCTGAAGGCGGTGTCGCCCAACACGCTGCGCGGGCTGGAAGCGCAGATGTGGCGCCAGGCCGACCAGGCCGGGCCGCACCCGCGCGTGCGCGTGGAGGTGTTGCTGCGCGGCCTGGTGCTGGAGGCGGCGCCCGGGCGCGCGGCCACGCGGGTGGCCGAGGGCGCCGGCGTGGCCTGGGTCTGCAGCTTCGCCGGCGCGGCCGATGGCGACATCGTGCTCGACGCCACCGCGCAGCGCCCGTGGGTGTGGAGCGCGCACCCCGCGCTGCCCACGGTGCAGACGCTGCCGCTGGCGGCGGCCGGGCGCGCGCGCAACGCGCCGACCGAAGCGCGCGCGCTGGCGCCGCTGCAGGCCGCCGCGCTGCCCGCGGGTGCCGAGATCGGCTATGTCGCCGCGCTGGCCATGACCCGGCTGGACATGCCGCTGGCGGTGCAGGTGCGCGACCCGGGCACCGGCCGCTTCGCTGCAGCGGCGTTCGTGCGGCCGGCGGCCGGCGATCGCTGGCGCGACGAGATCGGCATGGCCATCACCACGCTGCCCAGTGCCACCTGGTTCGTCGGCGTGCCGGCACGGCCGGGCGACCTGCCGGCGGCAACGCCGGGCCGGTGGGCCGGCTTCGCGGCGACGGTGCAGGCCGAACTGCGGCACGACATCGCGCTGCGCGACGAGCACCACGCCTTCGCGCGCGCACCCGGCCCGGCGGCCGGCGGCGCCGGCGGCCCGGGCGGAGGGGCCGCTGCCGCGCCGCGTGCGGTGCCGCAGACGGCCCACTTCACGCCGCTGGCGAACAACGGCCCCGAGCGAGGCGCCGAGCGCAACGGCTGGGACCGCGTCTGGCGCGACCTGCAGCGCCGCGTCGCGCTGGCCGCAGCCGACCGGCGCGCGCTGCTGCAACGTGAAGGCAGCGGGCCGCTGCGGCTGGTGGGCGTGTTCGGCGACACCGACTACCCGCTTGCCGGTGCGGTGGCCATCGACGAGCGCACGCAGCGCATCGGCGCCGGCGATGCCGGCTTCGACCCTGCCGAGGGCCCGCGGCTGCAGGCAATCGGCGCCTTTGCGCTCGGGTTCGCCTCCGACGCGGTGCAGCCGCCGCGGCTGGAATTCCTCGGCCTGCCGGCAGAAAGCGACCTGCTCGGCCTGGCCGGCCGCTTCCGTCGTGCCGGCGGCGAGGCCGCCGTCACCTTCGGCACGGCGGCGCTGGCGCGCGCGGGCGACGGCAGCTTCACCGACCAGCATGGCCTGCGCAGCGCCGCCGTGCCGGGGGGCGCGGCCGCGCTGGTGCACGTGAAGACGCTGACCGAAGCTGCCGGTGCCGGGCGCAGCGTGCGGCTGGTGAGCCTGGCCGAACCCATTGTCTGCACTGGCAGCGAGGCGCTGCAGTTCTGGTGTGCCGACGTGCCGGCCGAAGACACCTCCACCGGCGGCATCGGCAACCCGCTGGCCTGGTTCACAGCCTCGGCGGCCGACCTCGAACGGCGCGCCAATGCCGCCGGGCTGGACCTGAACCACCTGGCCGGTTTCCGCTGGGCGCTGGGCAGCCCGCAGGTGCCGGCCCATCTGGGGCTGGTGATCGTGCAGGGGCTGGTGTTCGAGCCGCTGGAGCTGGAGCGGCTGGTGCAGGCCGGCGACGCGCAGCCCAGCCGCATCGAGATCGGCGGCCGCCTGCGCCTGCCCGTGGGCACGCCCGCCGAGCCGGCGTTGCCGCGCTGCGAAGCGCGCGCCACGCTGATCATCGAGCGCAGCAGTGGCGGCCACGCGGTGCGGCTGCTGGCCACCGACCTCGACTGGCCCCTGGCCGACCCCGAGGCTGCCGCGGGCGTGGCGCCGGCATTGCGCCTGCCCAGCCTGCCTGCCCCCGGCGCGACGGCCGCCGGGTCGCTGCGCTACCGCTTCGGCGAAGACGACATGGAGGTCGACGTGCAGGTGGTGCGCGACGCCGACGGGCACATCCAGGCGCTGGCGCAGGCCGACCCCGGGGTGCCTTCGCCGCCGGCGCCGGGCGAAGGCACGATCGACTTCGACCGCCTGTGGGTCGACCTGCGCGGCGCCGGCGTCGAGGGCGGCCGCATCGTGCCGCGCGCCGCGCCGGTGGTGGCGCTGCGCTATCTCGTGCGCGTCGGCCCGGTGGGCGCGCGCGTGGTGGGCGAGGCCACCTGCGACCTGCTGCGCGGCGGCGTCGCGCTGGCCGGGCTGCACCACGCGTTCTCCGAAGCCGACCGCGTGGATATCGAGCCGCTGCCGGCGGCCGACACCGGCGCGTCCGACCCGTCCGGCGGGGCCGCAGTGGTGTCAACCGGTGTGGCGTTGGGCCCGCGTCACTTCGCGATCAGCTGGTCGGCCGCGGCGGCGGGCCGGCGCGACCGGCTGTGGGGCGCGCTGGAGGTAAGCCAGGCGCAGGGCGCGCTGCTGGCGGCCCTCGAGGCGCGGCCCGGTGCCGCCGGGCGGGTCGCCTCGTACCGGGTCGTCGACCTCGAGACGCGGGCGCGCTTCGAGTTGCGCTGCGGCGAGGCCAACGCCCCGGTGCCCGCCGCCGGTGCCCAGGGCACGCTGCAGCTCGACCTCGACTGGCTGCGCGGCGCTCGCAGCGCACGCACCTACCGCCTGCGCGGCGAGCTGCGGCTGCCCAACGCCTTCAGCTGGCCCGAGCTGCAGGCGCCCTCGCCGGTGGGCGACTGGCTGGCGGCACCGCTGGCGGCCGAGTGGTCGCGCGGCTTCGAGCACGAGGCGCAGCTGCGCTTCGACGGCCAGCACCTGCGGCCGCAGGCGCTGGCCGATCGGCGGCAGATCGCGCTGGCGGTGCAGGTGCAGCACCGGGTCACGCGCGTGGGCACGCCGGCGGCCAGGCGAGCGGGCGCGCGCGCCGCGGCGGCATCGCGCGCGGCCGCGGCGCCGCTGGGCTCGCTGACCTGGCGCACGTTCCAGATCGTGCGCCTGCTGTCGCTGGCCGGCTTGCGCGAACGCTTGGTGCGCGCCGCCACGCCGGCCGGGGCCGTGGCGGCGGGCCGCGACCCCACGGCGTTCTCGCCGCTCATCTCGCCCAACGCACGACCGCTCATCGATCAGCAGGTGCTGCCGCACGTGCTGCACGCCGGCGCCGCCGACCCGGGTGCGCTCACCGGCCGCCTGGCGGCGCTGCTGCTGCAGCGGCTGGATGCGGCGGGCTACGGCCTGCAAGCGGCGCCGCTGGCGGTGGATCTGTCGCACCACGCGCTGCTGGCGGCCGATGCGGCACAGGTCGGTGCGGCCAAGCTGGCGGCGCCGCTGGTGCTGGCCGGCCTGCCCGCCGTGGCCTTCATCGAGCCCGCGGGCGTCGAGCCGGTGCTGCCGCCGGACCCGGCATCGCCGCTGCGGCGGGCCTTCGCGGCGCGGCCGGTGGCGGCCACGACGCTGTACCTGGCGGCGGCCGATCGCTACGAGGCGCATGTCCTGCCCGCGCTGGAACCGGCGCTGGCGACGCAGGCGCTGCGCCGCGTCGTCGATGCCCAGGCCGGGCTCGATGCGGCTGCCGACTGCGTGGCCTGCGCGGCGCTGGGCTTCGATGCCGCCGACGCCGAAGCGCCCGACCCCCAGCAGCCGGTGTTCCAGGCGGTGGTCTTCCGCGCCGGCACCGGCGGTGGCGCGCCCGTGTTGGCGGCCCACGAACTGCCGGCGGCTGGCACGGCATTCCAGCTGTCGGCGCTGTTCGCGCGACTGGGCGACGAGCGGCCGCTGGCGCTGGGCTTCGGGGTGCGTGCGCCGCTGACGCTGGCCGACTTCTATCGCGACGATGCCGGCCAGCCGGTGGTGCCGCCCGCGGGCGCCGTGGTGTTCGACCCGCAGGTCTACCGCACGGCGCTGGCCGCGCTGCGCGACGCCGCGGTGCGCCAGCTGGTGCCCGGACCCGACGCGCTCGAGCCCGCGGCGGCCGCCGCGGCCCCTGCTCCTGCTCCTGCTCCGGTGGCAGCGGCGCGCCCGACGCTGCGGCTGGAGACGCTGGCGCGCGATGGCCGCGGCGTGGGCACGGCTGCGGCGCTGGAAGTCGACCCGGTGTTGCCCGCCGACCGCCGGAGCTGGGCCCGGCGCACACTGGTGCGCAACGCCCCCTGGGCCGCGGTGGGCCTGCTGACGGTACGGGCGGGCAGCTTCGGCTTCGAGCCCGGCAGCGTGGCTGAACTCGTGGCCCCCGGCGGCCCCGGCCTGCAGCGGCCGCGGTTCGAGCCCGCGCCGCTGGCACAGCCGCGCGCGCGGCAGGCGCAGTGCGAGGCGCTGGCGCCATGGGCTGCCGCCGATGCCGGTGTGATGCCCGGCTACGTTCCGCTCGACGTGGGGCCCACGCTCGTGCACAGCGACGGCGGCGAGTGGCCCGCCGGCACGACCGACGGACCGCGGCTGGCGGCCACCGCCGCCACGGTTGGCTGGGCGCTGGCCGGCGGTGCCGGGGCGCTGCTCGAAGAGCCTTCGCCGGCGGGCGGTGCGCCCCACGGCGACTACTGGCTGGCCGACCGCGAGAGCCTGGCGCTGCGCGAGGCGCGGGCAGTGCCGGCTGCGACGCCGGGTGCGCCGTCGTACGACGTGACCTTCGCGCTGCCGCCGCGCTATCGGCTGGGCGTGCCGCGCTCGTTGCTGCCCGCTTCGCATGCCCGGCCGCCGTCGGAGGAGCCGGCAACCGAGTTCGCCTGCACGCAGAGCTACGCACCGGCCCGCGTGGCCACCACGCGCATCGCTGCGCGGGCCGGCGCCTGGCTGACCACCCGCCTGGGGCTCATGCAGCAGGGCGCGGCGGTAGTGGCCGGCGGCGGTGCTGCCGGTGCCCCTTTGCGCATGAGCTGGCGCGGCGGCGAAACCCCCGTGCATCTGCGCCTGCCGCGGCCGGCGCTGCTGGCCCGCAATGACCGGCCGCGTGCCAGCTCGCATGAAGCGGGGCATTGCAGCGTCGGCGGCATGCCCACCGTCGTCGTGCACGGCCCTCGCGCCGCGCGAGCCGGGGCCGACCTCGAGGCAGCCGGCCTGAACCGGGCGCCGCGTTCGCTGTGGGCCACGCGCCTGGTGATGGTGTCGCCGCCCGGCGGCATCATCGGGCCGGACTGGGACGGCGCCATCGAGCTGCAGGTCGACGCGTTGCTGGGCGCGGCGGACGGCGCGCGCAGGCCCGTGTGGACGATCGCCGGCAAGGCGCTGGTGAGCAACGGCGTGCGCTACCAGGGCAGCGGCAGCGAGCAGATTGCGCACACCGACGGCGAGCGGCTGCGCTTGGATGACTTCTCATCCGGCCAGGCGAGCGCGGCGGGGGCCCTGCGTGCGTTGCCGGCGGCCAGCGAGGTGACACTGACGCTGGACCTCGTGTGGTCGCAGGACCCGCAGGTGGTGCTGAACCGCCAGCTGCGACTGTCGCTGTGGACGGCCGGCCCCGGCGGGCTGGCGGTGCCGGAGACGCCGGTGTACTTCCGCTTCGACGACCCGGAGTTCAACGACCGCCTGGGCGGCATCGCCAAGCTGAACCGGCTGCCTTCGCCGGTGCAGGCCGGCGACGACGTCGTGTTCGCCGCCGACCGTTCGCAGCTGCGCTTCGACGAGCGGCTGGAGCTGGCCCTGGCGCTGCGGCCGCAGGTGCAGGGGGTCGAGGTGCAGGCGCCCTTCGTTGCCGACACCGCAGGCCTGCTGTCGTACCGCAACGCGAAAGGGGAGCTGGCGGCGCTGCGCCTGGGTGTCGAGCGGCGGCGCAAGGTAGAGGGCGCGACGGCCAGCCTGAGCCTGCGCGGTGCGCGCGCGCTGACCGGCGCCGTCCAGGGGCCGAAGGAGAAGACCTTCCGCCTCGCCGCAGCGGGCCCGGGCCGGCCCTTGCTGCATGCGCTGAGCGTGGACTGCACGGCGCTGCAGGCCGACACCGAGGCCACGCCGGCGCAGATCGGCACGGCATTGCTGCAACCGGGTGATCAGCTCGCGCTGTCGGTGTTCGTCGAAGGGGCCGAGGGTGTGCTGGTGACGCTGACGCTGGACGTCGTGGAAGAGCCGACGCTGCCGGCCAACCCCTCGGCCTTTGCCGTGCTGGCGCTGGAGCAGGCCGCGGGGCGCGAGGCCACCACCGGCGTCGCGCTGTACGCCAACGGCCCCGATGCGACGGTGATCGAGATCGTCGATCCGCGCGATCTCGTCGAAGGCCTGGTGCGGCGGCGGGCGGTCTACCAGTGGCGGTCGTTCTTCGCCAGCGAGCGCCTGGGCCGCCTGCGCTTCGCGCTGCAGAAGGTCAACGCCGTGGGAGGCAGCTGGCTGCCGCGCTTGCTGGGCGATTGGCAGGTTCCGGGCGGCTGAGGGCGGAGACGGTCAGCGCCACCGGTGCCGGGGCGGGTCTCCGCGCACCGGCAACCCCGGCGGAGCCCTCACTGCCGGGCCCGGCCGCCGGCCCCGAGCAGCTCGAGCACGGCCTGCGCCGTCTCCTGCGGCCTCTCCATCGGGAACAGGTGCGAGCCTTCCATCCACCGCCAGCGCTCGCCGGCCAGCCGGCGCACGAAGGCCAGCCCGAGCTGCAGGTTCTCGGTGGACTGCCGGCCGGCGATGAAGCCGACCGGGCAGCGCACCGGGTGGCGCCGCAGCAGCGGGCCCACGTGGTGTGGCAGCGTGTTGTAGATGCGCGTCTCGATCTCGCGCCGGTAGGCCAGCCGCACGCCGCCGTGCGCCTTGTCGGCGACGAATCCATGGGCGATGTAGTCTGCGAGCACCCGCGGGTCCCAGCGCGCGAACGCGGGCTTGGCGCCGAAATGCTGGTGCGCCGCTTCGCGGCTGGGCCAGTGCTCGCGCCGCCGCACCGAGGCCTTGCCAGGCCCGCCGCGCCGGATGAGGCCGGTGAGCTTGAGCAGCCCGAAGGCGGGCGCGCGCCAGCCGGCGACGATGGGTGAGTCCAGCAGCACCACGGCGCTCACGAGCTGCGGCCGGCGGCTGGCCACCAGCAGCGACAGATAGCCGCCCATCGAGTGCCCGACCAGCGCCACGGGCCGCCCGCCCGCCTTCTTCTCGATGAACGCGATCATCTCGTCGCGCAGGTGCGGCCAGCCGCTGGTGGGCGGGTGGGCCGGGTCGTGGCCGAGTCTGTCGGGCGCCAGCACCTGCCAGCCCGCGGCGCGCCAGGCTTCGAACAACGCGCCGTAGGTGCCGGCCGGAAAACCGTTGGCGTGGCAGAAGACGAGCGTGCGTGGCGCGCCGGGCCTGCCCGCGACCATCAGACGATGCGCTCGCCGGGGTGCGTGATCTTGCGCATCGGCTCGTGCCGCGCGCTGGCCGCGCGCAGCGGGTGCGCCGTGTCGCCGCCGTCCCAGCGCGGGTCGTCGATGCTCTCGAACACCTCGCGCAGGCGCTGGCCCCAGGTGTTGCGGATCATCTGGAAATACGGGTTGGCCTCGTCGACGCAGACGTGGTCGTCGCTGAAGAAACTGCCCTCGCGGTAGACCAGCAGGTCGAGCGGCGGGCCCACCGAGAGGTTCGACTTCAGTGTGCTGTCCATCGACACCAGCGCGCACTTGGCCGCTTCGTCCAGGCCCGTGGTGGGCGTGAGCACGCGGTCGAGGATCGGCTTGCCGTACTTGCTCTCGCCGATCTGGAAGAAGCAGGTCTCGCGCGTGGCCTCGATGAAGTTGCCGGCGCTGTAGACGAGAAACAGGCGCATCGCCTCGCCCTTGATCTGACCGCCGAAGATCATGCTGGCGTTGAAGTCGACGCCGGTGTTCTTCAACGACGGCGCGTCCTGGTGGTACACGCGCCGCACCGCGCTGCCCAGCACGCGGGTGGCGTCGAACATGCTGGTGGCGTTCCAGATGGTGATGGGCTCGTGGCCGGGCTCGGCGGCGGGGATCTTCTCCACCTGCAGGATCTCGCGCACGCTCTGGCTGATGCTGAGGTTGCCCGCGGAGAGCATGACCATGAAACGGTCGCCGCGCTTCTCGTAGATCATCATCTTGCGGAAGGTGCTGATCGCGTCCAGGCCCGCGTTGGTGCGCGAGTCCGAAAGGAACACGAGGCCGGCGTTGAGCTTGATGCCGACGCAGTAGGTCATGGGCGGGGTTCCGTGCTGGCCGCGGCAGTTCGGTTCGGGGCATGTCGCCCGCCCACCACAGCCGCGGGAAAGTCCTGAGCGCCGATGCTAGCCGCCCGGCCCGTGCGCCGAGCGCGCAATTGTCGCGGCCGGTCGCGCCGCGACCCGCTTCGAGGCCTGCCGCGATGGGCCGCGCCGGCGCATCGCGTGCTGCCGCAGCGCCGCCACCCGCTGCTGCAGCGGCATCGTCCGGCGCTGCCTAGATTGCCTGCACGTCAGACCGGCGCTCGTGTGGTGCCGGCGGCCAACCAACTCGCAGGAGTCAACTCGCCATGAACTTTCGTCTGAACCCGCTGCAAGCCGCCGTGCGCCTGGCTGTGGGCACCGGTGCCGTGGCCGGCCTGTTCGCCGTGCCGGGCCTGCCCGCGCACGCACAGGACCAGCGCATCGAGATCACCGGCTCGGCGATCCGCCGGCTCGATGCCGAAACCGCGCTGCCGGTGCAGATCCTGCGGCGCGAGGACATCGCGCGCACCGGTGTCACCACCGTCGAGCAGTTGCTGCAGGCGCTGCCGGCGGTGTCTTCGCAAGGCGCGATCACCAATGCCACCGGCGCGGGCAACTCGACCTACGGCCTGTCCTCGGTGTCGCTGCGGGGCCTGGGCGAAGACCGCACGCTGGTGCTCGTCAACGGCCGCCGGCTGGCCGCGTTCGCCGGTGGCAACGGTGCCTCGGTGAACGTGAACGCCATCCCGCTGGCCGCGGTGGAACGCGTGGAGGTGCTGAAGGACGGTGCCTCCAGTCTCTACGGCTCCGACGCCATCGGCGGCGTCGTCAACTTCATCCTCTCGAAGGGCTTCCAGGGCGTGGAGGTGGCGGGCACCTTCAACCAGCCCACGCGCAGCGGCGGCGGCGACAGCCAGCGCATGAGCCTGGTGGCCGGCTTCGGTGACCGCTCCAAGGACCGCTTCAACGCCACCGTCTCGCTGTCGTACCAGAAGGAAGCGGCGCTGTTCGCGCGCGAGCGCGACTTCGCCAAGACCGGCAACGTGCTGCCGTTCATCTCGGCGGCTGCCACGGGCCAGGGCAACATCGAGGGCGGCTACAACCTCGGCACCGGCGCGCCGTTCTCGGCGGCAGCCGAAAACGTGATCGGCAACACCCCCGGGCGCCAGGCCGGCTTCGGCAACAGCCCGGGCACCGGCTACGGCAATCCGCTCGCGGCGACCAACCAGTGCGCGCAGATCAACATGTACCGGGACGCGACGCTGACCAGCAACGCGGCGCCGTTCTGCACCTTCGACAGCAACGCATTCGTCGGGCTGGTGCCCAAGTCCGAGGCCACGGCGCTGACCGGCAACTTCACCGTCGCGTTCACCGACAACCTCGAAGGTTTCGCCGACCTGCTGTACTCGCGCAACATCGTCACGCAGCAGTTCCAGCCCAGCCCGATGCGGCGCAGCTTCATGGTCACCGATGCCCTCTTCGCACAGCAGGGCGTTGAGCCGGCGCTGGTCATCCGGCCGACCAACCCGAACTACAGCATCGCGGCCAACTACCTCACTGCGCAGGGCTTCGGTGCGCTCGTCGGGCAGCCGCTGGCGGTGACGGCGCGCGTGTTCGACTTCGGTGACCGCACGACCGAAGACACCTCCACGCAGACCCGGCTGTCGCTGGGCCTGCGCGGCGCGCTGGCCGGCCAGGACTGGGAACTGGCGGCCACGCAGAACCAGAACAAGCTCGCCGGCAAGGCCACCGACGGCTACTTCTCCCAGGTGGCGTTCGCACGCGTCGTGAACGCGCCGACCAGCGACTACAACCCGTGGTCGCTGACCCAATCGGCGGCCTTCAACACGGCGCTGGCGGCCTCGGGCGCCAAGTACGTGGGCGGCACGCTGGACGCCGAGTCCAAGAGCACCTCGGTGGACGGCCGGCTCGCCGGCGAGATCGCCACGCTGCCCGCGGGGCCGCTGCAGTATGCCGCGGGGCTGCAGGCGCGCGAGGAGTCGCTGGTCACCACGCCGAGCCCGGCCCTGGGCACCGGCGACATCGCCGGCCTGGGCGGCGCCACGCCGCCGGTGGACCGCGACCGCAAGATCGGCTCGGCGTTCGGTGAACTCGTCGTGCCCATCGCCAAGGGCCTGGAAGGCAGCGTGGCGGCGCGCTACGACCGCTACAACGACGTGGGCAGTTCATCGACCTACAAGGCATCGCTGCGC
Source organism: Rubrivivax sp. (assembly GCA_016789865.1). Classification (GTDB taxonomy): domain Bacteria; phylum Pseudomonadota; class Gammaproteobacteria; order Burkholderiales; family Burkholderiaceae_C; genus Rubrivivax. The sequence goes on along the minus strand of JAEUPC010000069.1, from coordinate 49,347 downwards.
TACCAGCCGCAGCGCGAAGTGGTGGTGCGCGGCTCGGTGGGCACGGGCTTCCGGGCGCCCACGCTGATCGACCTGTGGCAGCCGCAGACGCTCGGCTCGTCGGAGCAGTTCAACGACGACGGCCCCGGCGGCACCGGCCAGACCGACCTGCAGGTCAATTCGCTGACCGGCGGCAACCCGGCGCTCAAGCCCGAGAAGTCCGAGCAGGCGTCGCTGGGCGTCGTGCTGCAGCCCACGCGCGACCTGACGGTAGGCATCGACTACTTCCAGTTCCGCGTCAAGGACATCATCGCGCTGCCCTCGGCGCAGGAAGTGGTGTCGCGCTTCCGCGGCGGCGACCCGGCGTTCGCGGGGTTGGTGACGCTGACCCCGGGCACCAACGACATCGAGTCGATCATCCAGGTGCTGCAGAACGTGGGCAGCGCCAAGGCGCGCGGCATCGACCTGGACGCCTCGTACCGCATGGCGCTGGGCGGCAGCCGGCTGGACCTGGGACTGGCGGGCACGTACTTCATCCAGTTCGACCAGACGAGCCCGGGCGGTGCCGTCTCGCGCAAGGTCGGCACCATCGTCGAGGGCCCCAACGGCGACCCGGTGCTCAGCACCAACAGCAGCGTCGTCGACGGTGTCGTGCTGCGCTGGAAGCACTACCTGAGCGCCACCTGGTCGATGGCGGGCTGGGCGGTCACCTTCGCGCAGAACTACACCCACGGCTACCGCGACGGCAACGACCTGAACGGCAACGAGCACCGCGTGCCGGCGCAGTCGATCTACGACGCGCAGGTGGCCTGGACCGGCATCAAGAACCTGAAGCTGGCGCTCGGGGCGCGCAACCTGTTCGACAAGGATCCGCCGCTGTTCATTCCGACCAGCAACCAGTTCCAGGCCGGCTACGACATCACCCAATACGACCCGCGCGGGCGGGTGGTCTACCTGAGCGCGTCGTTGAAGTTCTGATCGAACGGGGCGGGGCGGGGCGAGCCGAGGCGGGGTCGCCCCGCCCGTCGCTTCGTCTGCTCGCCAAGCGCCGCGCGCGCCACGGGGGCGGGCGCGGCGCGCCCTCAGGCCGCCTGCTCCAGCGGCTGCGCCGGCACCACCAGCGCGTAGCCGCTGCCGCGCACGGCTTCCAGCCGCAGCGCCTCGGCGCCTTCGTCACGCAGCCGCTGGCGCAGCCGGTGCACGTGGATGCGCAGGCTGCCGGGTCGGGCCGGGTCCAGCCCGGGCAGCACCGCGAGCAGGGTCTCGGCGGGCACGATGGCGCCGGCGGCCGACATCAGGCAGTTCAGCAGCGCGGTCTGCGCCGGAGTCAGGCGCAGCGCCGTGGTGCCGCGAGACAGCCGCTGCTGCGGCACGTCCAGCATCCAGCCGGCAGCGCACACGGTGCCCGGAACACCCGGGGCAAGCGACGCGGCCGTGCGCCGGCGCAGCAGCGCGGCCAGATGCGCGCGCAGCCGGCGCGGGGGCAGCGGGCGTGCCAGGTACAGGTCGGCGCCGAACTCCAGCGCCATGATCTCGTCAACCTCGTCGGGCTCGTCGGCCAGCACGATCACCGGGCAGCGGTGGGTGGAAGCCAGCGTCTCGATGGCTCGCGCGCCGCGCCCGTCGACCAGCCGGGCGTCGATCAGCACGGCGTCGAAGCGGGCCAGCGACGCCGCGCGCAGCGCCTGCTCGGCCCCGGGCAGGCCCAGGCAACGCAGGCCCTCGCGCGCCAGCAGCGAGGCCAGCGCGGCGTCGGGCCGGATGGCCTCGCCGACGAACAACAGCAGCTGGGCCGGCTCGGCGCCGGTGGCCTTGCCGCCGGCGGCCGGCGTGTCGAACTCGGGTTCGGCGCCGCCGGGCCTTGGTGCGGTCTGCGGTGTGGTGGCGGGTCCGCCGCCATGCGCGAACTTCCAGGCCAGCGAGGGGCCGACGTGGCTGCTCAGTTCCATCGTTGGCAATCTTCCGGCGCAGCCCGCACCGGCCACAAGGACCATTGATGGCCGTGCGCGCGTGCCAAGTTGTCTTGGCCCGCAGGCGGCGCGCAGAATGGCCCGCATGAGTGCCGACGCTGTGCCACGCCGCGCGACGCCCCGGCAGACCGCTGCCACCGGCGGCGACACCGGCCATCGGGCCGTGCGCGTGGAACGCGACAACGGCCACACGCTGCGCCACGCGGCGCCGGAAGCGGCGCCGCGGCCCCGCCGCCGGGCTGGCGCCGCGGATGCGGCCGCTGCCGGGGGCGGTGGCACAAGCGCTGGCGTGCCGGCGGCCTTCCTGCAAGCCCACCCTGCGCCAGCCGCCGACGACGGCGAAACCGCCGCGGACACCGACGCGCGCACCTGGGTCTACCGCCACGCCTCCGGCGCCATCGTCGAAGGGCTGCTGTGGCCGGGGTTGCGGCTGCCCTCGGCGCGCGAGCTCAGCCGCGGCTGGGGCGTGGCCCGCGGCGCGGTCGACCAGGCGCTCAAGCGGCTGGCGCGCGAAGGGCTGCTCGAACGCCGGGTCGGCCGGGGCAGCTTCGTCGCGCGGCGCCTGCCGCCGGGCATGGTGCGCGAAGTGAGCGGCCGCGCGGCGTTGGCCCCGCGCCCCGGCGAAGCGCTGCATGCGCTGGCCCCGCTGCTGCGCCTGGGCCGGCAGCCCGCCCTGGGGGGGCAGGTCGGCGAGGTGGCCCTGCCGGCTGGCGAAGGCACTGCGGCCGCCGCGGCCACCGGCGGCACAGCGCCGACGTCCCGCACTCTGTGGCTCAACCCGCGCGTGCCCGACACGGCGTTCTTCCCGCTGGCTGCCTGGCGCCGCTGCCTCGGCACGGCGCATGCCGAGGCCGACCGCGCAAGCCTGTGCTACGGGCTGCCCGGCGGCTGGCCCGCGCTGCGCGAGGCAACGGCTCGACACCTGGCGCTGACCCGCGCCATCGAGTGCCGGCCCGAGCAGGTGTTGATCCTGAACGGCCCGCTGCAGGCGCTGGACCTGGTGGTGCGCGTGCTGCTGGAGCCGGGCGACAGCGTGGTCGTCGAGCGCCCCGGGTACATGAGCATCGCGCGCACGGTGGGCCTGCCGCCGCTGGACCTGCGTGGCGCGCCGGTCGACGACGACGGGCTCGACGTGGAAGCGGCGCGCCGCGAGTGCGCGCGCCCGTCGCTGATCTACCTGCACCCGCTGAACCAGTACCCCACCGGCGCGCGGCTGTCGGCCGTGCGCCGCACCGCGCTGCTGGCCTGGGCCGAGGCCTGCCGCGCCTGGGTGATCGAGGGCGACCACCTGGGCGAGGTGGTGCACGACGGTGCGGTGCCGCCGGCGCTCATGCGCGCGGGCGTCCACGACGACGGCCAGGTGCTGTTCCTGGGCACCTTCAACGGCCTGATGTTTCCGGGCCTGCGTCTTTCCTACCTGGTGGTGCCGCCGCGCCTGGTGCCGGCGTTCACCGCCGTGCGCGGGCTGTTCGGCGACCACCCGCCGCTGGCGCCGCAGCAGGCGCTGGCTGCCTTCATCGGCGCCGGCCACCTCGGCACGCACCTGCGGCGCATGCGCGAGGTGTACCGCAGCCGGCGCAACGCGGTGCTGGCCGCGGTGCTGAGGCACCTGCCGGCCGAAGTGCGCCTGGGGCCGTTGCTGGGCGGCACGCACGGCTGCCTGCACCTGCCTGCCGGATGCGACGACGAGCCGCTGGTGCAGGGCCTGGCCGCCGCCGGCTTCGGCGTGGAGATGTTGAGCCCTTACTTCTGGCCGCAGCGCGGCACCGGCGGCGTGGTGTTCGGCTATGGCGCCGACGACGAGCAGCGCATCGACGCCGGCCTGGGGCTGGCCGGGGCGCACATCCGCCAGGCGCTGCGCCAGCCCGGAGGCAGCGGCCCGAAACGCGCGGGCGCAGTCCGGCGACCGCACCCTGCCGTCGCGCCCGTCACGCCAGGCCGTGGCTGAAGCGCCCGCCCGGTCGTCCTGTCGCAGGGCCGCCCCGTCGCCGCGCGGCGGGCGCACACTGAACCGCGGCGCGCGCCTTGCGCGCCGGGCCGGTCGGCGCAGGAGGTGATCGTGAGCAAGCCAGCCAGCGGCGTGTTCATCCAACCCGTGCAGGACGAGGCCGGGGCGCGGCCGCGCCCGCAGCGCGAGCGGGTCTATCGCGCCATCCGCCACGCCATCGACGGCGGGGCGCTGGCGGTCGGTGACCGCCTGCCCTCGGCCCGGCAACTCGCGATGGACTGGGGGCTGGCGCGTGGCGCCGTGGACGAGGCGTTTGCGCAGTTGCAGCTGGAAGGGCTGATCCGCCGCCGCGTCGGCGACGGCACCTACGTCGAGCCGCGCCGTGCCGGTGCCTGGCGGGCGGCGCGCGCCGCCACGCCGCCGCCGCCCCGCGAGCCGAGCGACCTGGCGCACCACGTGCTCGCGCAGGCCGCCCGCATGGGGCTCGCGCCCGGCACCGCACCGATGCGGCTGGAATGCGCCTTCACCTCGCAGCGCCCGCCGCCGTTGCACCCGCGCGCCATCGACATCGACGGCTTTGCGCTCGCGCTGTGGCGCCGGCTGCTGGTGGCTGCGGCCTCGGAGCGCCAGCGCGCCTTGCTGGCCGGCGCACCGGCCACCGGTCTGCCGGCGCTGCGCGAGGCGGTGGCGCGCCACCTCGGCGTGATGCGCGGCGTGCCGTGCCGCGCCGAGCAGGTGTTGATCGTGGCCAGCCCTGCCGAGGGCTTGAACCTGCTCGTGCGGTTGTTGATGCCGCCGGGCGGCTCGATGTGGGTGGAGGAGCCCACGCACCCGACGCTGCCCAGCCTGCTGGAGAGCCTGGGCGCGCGCGTCACCGCCGTGCCGCTGGACGCGCACGGCTTCGACGTCGCCCAGGCGCGCCGGCGCGACCCGGCCGCCACGCTGGCGTACCTGCACCCGCTGGGCCACTACCCGCTGGGCCGCCGCACGACGGCGGCGCGCGGCGACGAGCTGATCGAATGGGCGCGGCGCGAAGGCCGCTGGATCGTCGAGGGCCACTTCAACGACGAGTTGTGGCCGCGCGAGGTGCAGCCGCCGGCGCTGGCGCGGCGCGACCGCGAGCGCGTGTTCCTGCTGGGCACCTTCGAGAGCGTGATGTTCCCGTCGTTGCGCCTGGGCTACCTGGTGGTGCCGCAGGCGCTGGTGGGGGCCTTTGCCGAAGCCATCACGCTGTGGGGGCCGCGCGCGCCGGCGGCCACGCAGTGGGCGCTGGCCGAGTTCATCGACCGCGGCCACCTGCTGGAACGCATCCTGGCGCTGCGCGAGCGCTATGCGCGGCGGCGCCGGCGCGTGCAGCAACTGCTCATCGACCGGCTGCCACCCGGGGTGCGCGCCGAGCCGCTGACGCCGGTGCCGACGGTGTGCCTGCACCTGGACGCGCTGGCCTCGCAGGCCTCATTGGCCGATGGCCGTGCGGTGGCCCCGGCCTCGGACGCCTCAGCGAGCCGCCGCCCGCCCGCCACCGACATCGACTGGCTGCGCCGGCTGCGCGCCCACGGCCTGGTGCTCGAACCGCTGTCGGGCATGCATTGGGCACACCGTGGCGCCAACGGCCTGGTGTTCGGCTATGGCGACTGGAGTGATGCCGCGCTCGAGGCCGCTCTAGAGCGGCTGTGCCGCGAACTGACCACAGCCGTGGCGGCGGCACCCGAGGTGACGGCTGCGGCGGCCGCAGGGCCTCCTCACCACCCGGTGGGCGAGAACGCGTAGCCCTGGTGCCGCACGGTGCGGATGCGCGGCGCCGTGGCGTGGCTGTCGCCGAGCTTGGCGCGGATGCGGTAGACGCGGCTGTCGATGCTGCGGTCCAGCGGCTGGTCGTCCAGCCCGCGCACGCGCTTGAGGATGTCGCGCCGCGACAGTGCCTGGCCGGCATGGCTGGCCAGCAGCCACAGCACCTCGAACTCGCCTTCGGTCAGCGGCACCGGCTGGCCGGCCAGCCGCACCTGGCGCTCCATGCGCAGCAGGTGCAGCGCACCGAAGCGCAGCTCGCGCGGCGGCTCGCGCTCGGCGGCCGTGGCGGCCAGCGAGGTCAGCGCCGCCCCGGCGCGGCGCCACAGCGCGCGCAGCCGCGCGGCCACCACCGGCGCGGCCGTGGCGGCATCGATCACGTCGTCGGCACCCATCTCGAGCGCCAGCACCTGGTCGAGGTCGCGCAGGCCGCGCACCACGGCCACCAGCGGCGCATGCGGCCAGCGCGCGCGCAGCGCACGCAGCTGCGCCAGATGCGGCGCCAGCGCGTCAGCCACATGCAGCGCGATGGCTTGCGACGATGCCGCCGCCGGCGCGCCGGGCCATTCGCCTTCGGCCATGCCGACCGGCACCGGCTCGCCCGCGGCGAGCGGCGTGCAGCCCACGCGCAGCCCTTCACCGGCCGCTGCGCGCGCCCAGGCCTGGGCGGCGGCGAGGTCGCCCGCGGACAGTACCCACAGGCGTGGCTCGGTGTCGGTGGCCGCAGGCCACGCGGTGCCTGCCTCGGCCCGGCGCAGCACGATGGCACCGGCCGCCGGCCAGCCGTTGAGCTCGGCCGCGGGTTGAACCCCAGGGTGAGCCCCGGCATGGGCCTGAGCTGCCTGGGCGAAGGGCGCGTGCATGGCGTTGTCCGGGCGTCGAGTCGCGGTGCGGCGATGGTCCGGCCTGCCTGCCCGGCGGCGCAAGAGCCATTGCGCGGCGGCGTCGCGCGCCAAGTCGGCGCGTGCCGCGGCTTGCCTTGCTGCGCGGGCGCCCGCCCAGCGCCCGTGCGACGTCTGGCCTCGAGTGCCGCTGCGCGGCGGTGCCTTCAGCGCCCCTGCGCGGCGGTGCCTTCAGCGCCCCTGCGCCGCAGCCGACTTCAGCCGGTACAAGGCCTCCAGCGCCTCGCGCGGGGTGAGCCGGTCCGGGTCGAGCGCCGCGACCTCACGTTCCAGCGCCGAAGGTTCGGGCGCCGCGGCGGCCGCTGGTGGCGCGAACAGGTCCACCTGCGCCTGTCCCGCCGCCGCCTTGGCCTGCAGCGCTTCCAGCGTGGCACGGGCTTGCCGCACCAGCGGCGCGGGCATGCCGGCCAGCCGCGCCACCTGCACGCCGTAGCTGCGGCTGGCCGGGCCCGGCTCGATCTGGTGCAGGAAGACGATGTCGTGCCCGCTTTCCACTGCGCCGACATGCACGTTGATCGCCCGCTCGTGGGTGGCCGGGAACTCGGTGAGCTCGAAGTAGTGCGTGGCGAACAGCGTGAAGGCGCGGTTCCGGTCGTGCAGCTGCGCGGCAATCGCCGCCGCGAGTGCCAGGCCGTCGAAGGTGCTGGTGCCGCGGCCGATCTCGTCCATCAGCACGAGGCTTTGCTCGGTGGCGCCGTGCACGATGGCGGCGGCCTCGGTCATCTCGAGCATGAAGGTCGACTGCGCGTTGGCCAGGTCGTCGGCCGCACCGATGCGGGTGTGGATGGCGTCGACGGGGCCGAGCCGGCAGGCGGTGGCCGGCACGAACGACCCCATCGCCGCCAGCAGCACGGTGAGCGCCACCTGCCGCATGAAGGTGCTCTTGCCGCCCATGTTCGGGCCGGTGACGACGAGCATGCGCGTCCTGGCGTCGAGCCGGCAGTGGTTGGCGATGAACGGCGGCGAGTTCGTCTCGGCCAGCCGCGCTTCGACCACCGGGTGGCGGCCGGCCTCGATGTCGATGCAGGGGTGGCTCACGAACTCGGGCCGGCACCAGTTCAGCGTGCTCGCGCGTTCGGCCAGCGCCGCCAGCGCGTCCAGGCTGGCCAGCGAGCGGGCCAGCGCCGACAGCGCCGCGAGATGCGGCTGCAGGCGGTCGAGCAACTGCTCGTAGAGCCACCTCTCGCGTGCCAGTGCCCGCTCTTCGGCGGCCAGCGCCTTGTCTTCGAAGGCCTTCAGCTCCGGGGTGATGAAGCGCTCGGCGCTCTTCAGCGTCTGCCGGCGCTGGTAGTCGGCGGGCACCTTGTCCAGGTGCGAGCCGGTGACCTCGATATAGAAGCCGTGCACCTTGTTGAACTGCACGCGCAGGTTGGGAATGCCGGTGCGAGCGCGCTCGCGCGCCTCCAGCTGCAGCAGGAAGGCGTCGCCGTGGGCGTTGATGCCGCGCAGCTCATCGAGTTCGGTGTCGATGCCGGTCGCGATGACACCGCCGTCGCGCAGCTGCACCGCGGGCTCGTCGGCGATCGTGCGCAGCTCGGCGGCCAGCGCGGCAGGCGGCGCCAGGGCCGCGTGCAGGCGGGCGAGCAGCGGCGACTCGCGCGGCGCGCGCGCGGCCAGTTCGGGCAGCAGCGCCAGCGTCTGGCGCAGCCCCGCCAGCTCGCGCGGCCGCACCTGCCTGAGCGCCGTGCGCGCGGTGATGCGTTCCACATCGCTGACGCCTCGCAGCGCTTCGCGCAGCGGCTCGAAGCCCGCGGCGACGAAAGCGGCGATGGCGTCATGCCGCTCGTGCGCGGCGCCGCGTTCGCGCTGCGGGTGCGTGAGCCAGTGGCGCAGCAGCCGGCTGCCCATGCCGGTGCGGCAGGTGTCGATCAGCGACAGCAGCGTCGGCGCGGGCTCGCCGCGCAGCGTCTGCGTCAGCTCCAGGTTGCGGTGCGTGGTGGGCGGCAGCTCCAGCAGCTCGCTGGCGCGCTGCACGACCAGCGAGCGCAAGTGGGCGAGCGCTCGGCCCTGCGTGTGCTCGGCGAACGACAGCAGCGCGGCGGCCGCGCCATGGGCCACGGCGGCATCCTGGGCGTTGAAGCCGGCCAGCGTGGCCACGCCCAGCTGTTCGCGCAGCTTGCGTTCACCCAGCGCAGCGTCGAACTGCCACGCAGGGCGCGGCGTGCGCGCACCACGCACCTGGGCCAGCGCCTCGGGCAACGTGAGGCCGCCCTCGTGCAGGATCTCCGCGGGATCGAGCCGCGCCAGCCACGCCGGCAGTTCGCGTTCTCCGCACTCGGTGAGGCCCAGCTCACCGCTCGAAAGCGCCAGCCAGGCCAGGCCCCACGCAAAGCCGCCGGGCTTCGCCTCGCTGCCCTTCACGCGCCGCTTGTGGATCGCCAGCAGCAGCGTGTCGGCGCGCTCGGCCAGCAGCTCGGTGTCGGTGACGGTGCCCGGCGTCACCACGCGCACCACCTTGCGCTCCACGGGCCCCTTGGCAGTGGCCACGTCGCCCACCTGTTCGGCAATCGCCACCGCTTCGCCCAGCTTGATGAGCCGCGCGAGGTAGCTCTCCACCGAGTGCACGGGCACGCCGGCCATCACCACCGGTTCGCCGGCGCTTTGCCCGCGCGTGGTGAGCGTGATGTCCAGCAGCCGGTTGGCCTTGCGCGCGTCGTCGTAGAACAGCTCGTAGAAGTCGCCCATCCGGTAGAAGACGAGCGTGTCGGCGTGCTCGGCCTTGATGCGCAGGTACTGCGCCATCATCGGCGTGTGCGCGCTGAGGTCGCGCTGCCACGGCGGCACGGGCGGGGGCGGTTCGGTCATCGAGCCGGCAATGGTAGGCGAGGGCGGCGCGCTCGCCGCGAGAGGGAAGCATGACCGTGATTCATCGACTCTGCGCAGGGCTGCTGCTGGGCCTGTGGCTGGCCGGTCTGCCGGCGCCCGCGCAGGCCCAGACCCTGCGCTGGGCCGGCCGCGGCGACATCGGCACGCTCGACCCGCACTCGTTCAACGAGGGCCTGACCGACAGCGTGCTGGGCCATGTCTACGAACAGCTGGCGCGGCGCAACCGCCAGCAGCAGATCGAGCCGGCGCTGGCCGAACGCTGGGAGGTGGTCAACGACACCACCTGGCGCTTCACCATGCGCGCCGGCGTGAAGTTCTCCGACGGCACGCCGCTCACCGCGGCCGACGCGGTGTTCTCCATCGAGCGCGCGCAGCAGGCCAGTTCGCAGCAGGCGTTCTTCGCGCGGCAGCTGGGCAAGCCGGTGCTGCTGGACGAGCGCCGCTTCGAGCTCAGGCTGGACAAGCCCAACCCGCTGTTGCTGGAGCACCAGCAGAACGTGCGCATCATGAGCGCGGCCTGGTCCAGGGCGAACAGATCAGAGCAGGTGCCCAACTTCTCGAAGAAGGAGGAGGCCGCCTCGACGCGCCGCGCGATGGGCACCGGCCCCTTCGCCATCGAGAGCTTCGAGCCGGGCGTGCGCATCACGCTGGTCCGCCACGCGGGCTGGTGGGACCGCTTCGAGGGCAACGTGGCGCGCGTCGTCTACACGCCGATCGCCAACGACAGCACGCGCACCGCGGCGCTGCTGTCGGGTGACATTCACTTCACGCACGACACGCCGCCGGCCGACATCGCGCGCCTGGCGCGCGACCACGCGGTCAAGCTGCTGCAGGGGCCCGAGAACCGCGTGCTGTTCTTCGTGATGGACATGGGCCGCGACGAACTGCTGCACGCCAGCGTGAAGGGCCGCAACCCGTTCAAGGACCCGCGTGTGCGCCAGGCCTTCGCGGTGGCCATCGACGCCGAGGCGATCAAGGCGGCCACGATGCGCGGCCAGAGCGTGCCCACCGGCTGCGCGGCCACCTCGGCGGTGGGCTGCCTGGCGCCCGAGCTGGAGCAGCGCGTGCCGCCCGACCCGGCGCGTGCGCGCGCGCTGCTGGCGCAGGCTGGCTACGCCGAAGGATTCGAGGTGACGCTGGACTGCCCCAATGACCGCTACGTCAACGACCAGGCCATCTGCGTGGCGGTGGCGGCGATGCTCGGCCGCGTGGGCGTGAAGGTGCGTGTCGATGCGCGGCCGAAGACCCTCTTCTTCCAGAAGATCGAGCGTTTCGACACCAGCTTCTACCTGCTGGGCTGGGGCGGCGGCACGACCGACGCGCAGGGTCTGCTCGACCCCATCGTGCACCGCCCCGAGCCGAGGTCGCAGAAGGGCAGCTACAACTACGGCCGCATCGGCGACGAGACCGCCGACGCCTGGATCGACGCGGCCGGCGTGGAGATGAATGTGGAGCGCCGCCGCGAGCTGATCGCCCGGGTGCAGCGGCGCGTGCACGAGCAGCAGTTCCTGCTGCCGCTGCACCGCCAGATGATCACCTGGGCGGCGCGGCGCAACGTCAGCGCGGTGGTGATGCCGGACGCCGCGGTACGGGTGCAGTGGGTGCGCATCGACTGACGCCGATTGCACGGCGCCCGCCTCGGCCCGGCGACGCGGCCCGCCTCAGTGCGACGCCGCGGTGTACACCGGCGCCGGCTGCGTGAAGTAGGCGTGCAGGATCTGGTAGACCATCTTGTAGTTCTTCTGCTGGAAGCTGGCGTGGCTGATGCCGTTCATCACCGTGAACTGCTTGTCCGGTGAGGGCAGGCGCACGAAGAAGTCGATCAGGTCGGCCATCGAGGCGATGCCGTCGAACTGGCCGCGCAGCACGAGCGTCGGTACGGTGATCTTCGCCGGGTCGACCACCGGCAGCCTGCTGCACATGTCGATGTAGGTGCCGTTGGGCATGCTGTCGTCCAGCGCCAGGATGGCGTCGGCGAAGGCGTCCACCGTGGCGCGGTCGGCGCAGTCGGGGTGGTCGCGCTCGAAGATCGAATAGACGAACTTGCGGTCGATCGGCCGGCGCTTGCTGGCCAGGAACTCGGGCAGCTTCTTTCGCCGCTGCTCCAGCGTGGGGGCGCCGGCGCCGGTCCACACGAAAGCATCCAGCGCCAGCCGCGACACGCGCTCGGGGTGCTGCTGCGCAAAGAGCGCCGCGCGCAGCGCGCCCGAACTGATGCCGTAGGTGTGAAAGCTCGTGACGCCGCGCGCCCTGGCGATGTAGTCGGTGGCAGCGGCCAGGTCGGCCGCGCCGTTGGCGATGTCGCAGTAGATGTCGCGGTGCTTGGCGCTGCGGCCATAACCTTCCATGTCCACGCACCAGCAGACAAAGCCGCGCGCGGCGAACCAGTCCATCACCGAACTGTCCGGGCGCCCGGGCACGGTGAGGTCGAAGGTGGGGGTGCTGGCCATCGAGCTGCCGTGCACGAACAGCGCGGCCGGCTTGCCGCGCTGCTCGTCGGCCGAGCCGGCGAACTTCTCCCACAGGTACAGGCGCACCTCGCCGTCGGGTGTGTGCTTGGTCGTCCGGTGCTCGACGCCGGTGATGGGGGTCATGGATGAGGGTCCTCTTCAGTCGATCTTCGCGCCGGTTTCCTTGATCACGCGCGCCCAGCGGTCGCGCTCCTCGCGGAAGTAGGCGTCCATCTCGGCCGGCGTGCTGCCGGCCACCTCGATGCCGGCCTCGGCGAAATACGTGCGCACCTCGGGCGCGGCGAGGGCGGCCTTCACCTCGGCATGCAGCTTGTCGATGATGGCCTGCGGCGTGCCCTTGGGCGCCAGCAGCCCCATCCACACGTAGGCCGAGTACCCGGGCAACCCGGCCTCGGCCAGGGTGGGCACCTCGGGCAGGTTCGGTGCGCGCTGGGTGCCGCTCACCGCCAGCGCGCGCAGCTTGCCGGCCTGGATGTGCTTGACCATGCCGGCGCTGCCCGGAAAGGCCATCGGCACGGTGCCGGCCAGCAGATCGGTGGTGGCCTGTCCGCTGCCGCGGTAGGGCACGTGGGTGAGCCTGATGCCGGCCATGCTGGCGAACATGGCCATGAACAGGTGCTGCCCGCTGCCGTTGCCCGAACTCGCGTAGTTCAGGTTGCCGTTGCGTTCCTTGGCCATTGCGACGAGCTCGGCGACATTGCGCGCCGGCAGGCCGGGATGCACGACGAGCACGCCGGGCTCGCGGCCCAGCAGCGAGATGCCGGCGAAGTCGTCCAACGGCGCGAACGCGAGCTTCGGGTACAGCGTGGCGCTGATGGCATTGGTCTGCGAGGCCAGCAGCAGCGTGTAGCCGTCGGGCGGCGCCTTGGCCACCTGCTCGGCGCCGATGGTGGCGCCGGCGCCGGGCTTGTTCTCGATGATGAACTGCTGCTTCAGGCGGCGGCCCAGCTCGGCGGCCACGGCGCGCGTCGGGCCGTCGACGGCACCGCCGGGCGAGAAGGGCACGATGACGCGCACCGGGCGGCTGGGGTAGTCGGCGGCACCCGCGCCCGCCGGCTGCTGAGCCGGCGCCACGACGGGCAGCTACAGCCCGAAGGCCAACAGGCAAGCGGCAGGGTGGGTCCGGCGGCGGGTCATGGTGTGAGTCATGGGGTCTTTCATGGCGCGCAACGGGGTCGGTGGGTGCTGCGCAAGCCTGCGGGGCGACGCATGGCGACGTCGGGATGCGCGTCAGGGCCGCGCCAGCGCGGCCAGCGGGGGCAGCTGCGGCGCCTGCCCCACCTGCCAGGCAGCCTGCAGCAACGCCGTGCTGCGCTGCGTGCCGAGCACGGGGTCGGCGAGCGAATGGAACTTCGCTTCCAGCGCCGCGTCGCTCATCGGCCTCTCGAGCGACCCCACGGCGTGCTGGATGTGCACGTCGATGCGGCGGCCGTCGCGCAGCACGGCGGCCAGCCGGCACTCGTCTTCGGCGATGCCGGCATTCACCGTGGCCACCACCTTGCTGCGCAGCTCCACGATGTCGGCGCGGTTGACCACCGCGTCGTCGAACTCGTGCTCGCCGGCACGGCCGAACACCAGGCCCGCGGCGCAGCCGTGGTAGACGCTGAACTTGGCCTGCAGGCCGTCGGCGGGCTCTTTGTTGCCGGTGAGTTCGAGCACCAGCGAATGCACCTTCAGCTCGATGCGTTCGATGTCGGCGGCGCTGATGCCCTGCGCGCGCAGCTGCACGCAGGCTTCGATGCTGGGGTGGATGACGATGCCGCAGGCGAACGGCTTGTAGGTATTGAAGCTGATCTCGAAGCGCGAGCCGATCTCGCCGCCGATCTCGCGCCAGTCGCACTTGGTGGAGAAGACCTGCATCAGGCCGCGCGGGGCCTCCAGCGCGCGCGGGCTGGCGGTGAAGCCGTGCTGTGCCATCAGCGCGGCCATCAGCCCGGCGCGCGCGGCGGCGCCGGGGTGAAGCGGCTTGGTCATCGAGCCGAACTGTTCGCGCAGGCCCACCGGCTGGCTGGCTGCGATGCCCAGCGCCATCGTCGCTTGCTGCTCGCTCAGGCCGAGCAGCCGCGCGCAGCCGGCGGCGGCGCCCAGCATGCCGGTGGAGCCGGTGATGTGCCAGCCGCGGTCGTAGTGCTCGGGGTAGACGGCGTTGCCGACGCGGCAGGCGACGTCGATGCCGAGCACCAGCGCGTCGACCAGCCCGCGGCCGTTGACCGCCTCGCCCTTCAGCTCGGCCAACGCGAGCAGGGCGCTGGCCACCGGGCCGCCCGGGTGGATGATGGTCTTCAGGTGCGTGTCGTCGAAGTCGAAGGTGTGCGAGGCAATGCCGTTGACGAGCGCGGCGCTGGCGATGTCCACGCGCTCGTGGCGGCCGAGCACGGTGGCCTGCGGCGCCGGCTGCAGCACCTGCACGGCGGCCAGCGCGGCGCTGACGCTCTCGTGGTGCGCCGCGCCGACCGCGCAGCCCAGCCAGTTGACAAAGGTGCGATGCGCCTCATGCTCGACGGCGTCGCCCCAGCCGCGTGAGGGGTGCTGCGTGACGAAACGCGCAAGATCGCGCGTGACGGGCGGTGCGCCGGTGTCGGCGGCGACGGTGGTATTGCGGGCCATGCTGCGTGCTTGCTTGCGGGCGTTCGGGCGTTCGGGCGTTCGGGCGTTCGGGCGTGCGGGCGTGCGGGCGTGCGGGTGGCTGGCAGTTCGGTGCGGCGGCGCGCTCAATCGTCGAGCTGGATCTTGCGTTCGCGCGCCAGGTGAGTCCAACGCTCGATGTCGGCGCGGATGAAGCTGCCGAAGGCCTCGGGGGCCATCGGCAGCGGCTCCACGGCTTCGGCGGCGAGCTTGTCGCGCAGGTCACCGCCGGTGAGCACGGCGTTCAACGTGTCGTTGAGAACCCGGGTGATGGCCGGCGGCAGGCCCGCGGGGCCGACCACGCCGTACCACTGCAGCGCATCGAAGCCCGGGAAGCCGGCCTCGACGAGCGTGGGCACGTCCTTGAGCACCGGGTGCCGCGTGGCACCGGTGACGGCCAGCGGCCGCACGCGGCCCGAACGGATGTGCGGCAGCGCCGCGGCCAGCCCCGGGAACATCGCCTGCGTCTGGCCGCCCAGCAGGTCGGTGAACGCCGGCGCGATGCCGCGGTAGGGGATGTGCAGTGCGAAGGTGCCGCTGGCCTGCTTGAACAGCTCCATCGTCAGGTGCGTCAGCGAGCCCTGCCCCGCCGAGCCGTAGTTGACACGCCCCGGGTTGGCCTTCAGGTGGGCGACGAACTGCGCCACGGTCTGCACGCCGCCGAGCAGCGCGGCATTCACCACCAGCACATTGGGCGTGCCGCCGATCATGCCCACCGGCGTGAAGTCGCGCAGGGCGTCGTAGGGCAGCTTGCTGCGCGTGGCCGGGCTCGTGCCGTGGGTGGCCACATAACCCTGCAGCAGCGTGTAGCCGTCGGGCGCCGCCTTGGCCACCGCCTGGCAGGCGATGGCGCCGCCGCCGCCGCCGATGTTCTCGACCACGATGTTCTGCCCGAGCTGGCGTGCCCAGCGCTCGCACACCGTGCGGCCCACGAGGTCGCTGCCGCCGCCGGCCGCCACCGGGACCACGTAGCGCAGGGGCCGGGCGGGGAACGCCGGCTGCGCGCGCGCGAACGGTGCGGCGGCCAGCGCCGGCAGGGTGGTGAGAAGATGGCGGCGCTGCATGCGGCTTCCTTCGTGACGGGCGCGAGGCGGGTGGAGGGCGGCGGGCGGCGGGCGGAACTGTGCAGACCTGCGACGCTGCGGTCAGGCGGTCGCCTCGAAGCCGCATCGGGCGCGCAGCGCCGCATGTTCGGTGGCGCCCAGCCACGTGGCCAGGCGCGCGGCCGCGGCCGGCGACTGCGCGCGGGCTGCCACGGCCGCGGTGTACAGCGTGGCCAGCCCGTACGGCGAGGGCAGCAACGCCACCGGCTGCACGCCGGGGGTGAGCAGGATCTCGGTCCACTGCGTGCAGCCGATGGCCCCGACCGGGCCTCCGGCGGCGAGTTCGCGCATCGCCGTCGCGCCGTTGGGGTAGGTGCGCCAGCGTGCGCGCGTGCTTTCGGTCAGGCCGAGTTCGCCGAGCACGCGGGCGAAGTGGATGCCGGCGGTGGCGCGTTCGGGGTCGGGGAAGTACAGCGCCGTGGCCCCAGCCAGCGCGCTGCGCAATGCCTGGGCGCTGCCGATGTCCGGCAGCGCGGCACCTGCACCCACTGCCACGCCGGTGGGCACATGGCCGATGGGCACCGCGCTGCCGGCGGCGAGGTGCCCGGCGGCGATCAGCTCGCGAACCATCGTGTCGGTGCTGATGAAAAGATCGCAGGCCTCGGCGGCGGTGAGCAGGGCGTCCTTCATCGCCCCCACGGCGCCGAACCGCCCGGCCAACGGCGGTCCGCCGCCGGCCTCGAAAGCCGGCTGCAGCGCCTGCACCAGGCCTTGCGCCGCGCCGGCGCTCAGGAACGCCAGGCGCGGCAACTGCGCTGCGTTGTCGGTGCGCCGAGCGGTCATGCCGCCGCTGCCCGCCGCGATCATTCCGCCTTCGCCCCCGAGACCTTGACGATGTGCGCCCACTTGGCGATGTCGCCCTCCAGGTGGCGGGTGAACTCCTCGACGTTCATCGTCATCGCCGCCGTGCCCTGCGCGGCCCAGCTGCGGCGCACGTCGGGGTTCGAGGTGATCTTGGCGATCTCGGCATTCAGCTTCTGCACGATGGCCGCCGGCGTGCCCTTGGGCGCCATGACGCCCAGCCACAACGTTGCTTCGTAGTTGGGCACGCCGGCCTCGTGCAGCGTGGGCACGTCGGGCATCACGGCCGAGCGGGCGCGGCCGGTGGTGGCCAGCGCCTTGACCTTGCCGCTGCGGGCGTGCTCGGCCATCGTCGGGATGGCGTCGAACATCATGTCGACCTGGCCGCCGAGCACGTCGGTGCGCGCGCCGGCGCTGCCGCGGTAGGGGATGTGCACGACGTAGATGCCGGCCATCGCCTTGAGCAGCTCGCCGGCCATGTGGTACGGCGTGCCGGGGCCGGAGCTGGCGTACGACAGGGCGCCCGGGCGCGACTTCGCGAGCTTGAGCAGGTCACCGAGGTTGTTCGCCGGCAGCGCCGGCTTGGCCACCAGTACCAGGTCGCTGGCGTTCAGCGGCGCCACCGGCGCGAAGTCGCGCATCAGCTGGAACGGCTTGGTCGGGATGAGCGACTCGTTGACCGTGTGCGTGTTGCTCATCACCAGCAGCGTGTGGCCGTCGGGTGCGGCCTTGGCCACCGCATCGGTGCCGATGATCGAGCCGCCGCCGGGGCGGTTGTCGACGACGAAGCTGTGGCCGAGACTTTCCTGCAGGCGCTGCGCGACGAAGCGGCCGAACACATCGGCCGAGCCGCCGGGGGCGAAGGGCACGATCAGGCGCACCGGGCGCGTGGGGTAGTCCTGCGCCATTGCCGCGGGCGCGGCGAGCAGCCAGCCGGCAGCGACCGACAGCATGACGCCGGCCACGCAGGCGGCGCGTGCACGGGGCCGGGTGGGCAGGCCAGGGGGGCGACGGGCTGACAGGGCGGCGGGCAGATCGGCGGTCATGGCAACCTCGGGGCGCCGGCGCGGCGCAGCACCGTAGCATCGACCCGCCGACTGCGGCATGGCATCGGGGGAATCACCGCCCGTGCCTCCCCTTGGGAAACCAAGAAACTTCGATCGAGAGATTGCAAGGAGAAGCGCTCGTGATGCCCTGGACCCCGCGCAGTTCCGTGGCGCTTTGTGCCGCCGTTCTCGCCTTCGCGGCCGGCGCGCAGGCGCAGTCGAGCCCGTGGCCCGACAAGCCGCTGACGATGATCGTGCCTTTCCCGCCCGGCGGCGTGGCCGACACCGTGGCCCGGCCGGTGGCCGAGGCATTGGCGCGCGAGCTGAAGCAGCCGGTGGTGGTGCACAACCGTGCGGGTGCCGGCGGTGCCTTGGGCATCGGTGAAGCCGCCAAGGCCGCCGCCGACGGCCACACGCTGCTGTTGTCGCTGAGCTCGATCTCCATCCTGCCCGAGGCCGATGCGGTGTATGGCCGCAAGCCCGTCTACACGATCGAGCAGTTCGTGCCGATCGCGCGCTTCACCGCCGACCCCACCGTGCTGGTGGTGCGCGCCGAGGCGCCGTGGAAGACGCTGGACGAATTCCTCGCCGATATGAAGAACAAACCCGGCGCCTTCAACTACGGCAGCTCGGGCAACTACGGCACGATGCATGTGCCGATGGAGATGCTGAAGGCGAGCGCGGGCTTTCGCATGGTGCACATCCCGTACACCGGCGCCGGGCCGGCGGTGCTGGCGCTGCTGGGCGGGCAGGTCGATGCGCTGGCCAGCGGCCCGGCCAGCATCGTCTCGCACATCAAGTCCGGCAAGCTGCGCGCGCTGGCGCATTGGGGCGACAAGCCGCTGGCCTCGTTGCCCGAGGTGCCGAGCTTGAAGCAAAGCGGCCACGCGGTGCAGTTTGCGCAGTGGTCGGCCCTCTTCGTGCCGGCCGGCACGCCGGCGCCGGTGGTGCAGCGGCTGCGCGACGCGGCGCGCAAGGTGGCGGCCGATCCGCAGGTGCTGGGCACCATCGGCCGCGCGGGCAGCCCGATCGAGTACCTCGACGCGCCCGATTTCGCCGGCTACTGGGCAGCCGACGCGAAGGTGATGGTCGAGGCCGTGCGGCGCATCGGCAAGCTGGACTGACGCGCGCCCGCGCGTAAGGCCGGCACTGCGCGCCGCCGGTCGCTCAGCGGGCCGGCGGGCAGGGGTTGGCGAAGCCCTTGACCTTGTCGACACCGAGTGCCGGCAGGCCGACGAACGGCTGCCCCGCCCCCACCTGCACGAGCGTGGCGCCCCGGTTGACATTGGCCTCGGGGACCGCGCCCATCCAGCGCAGCGTGACGCCGGCGCGCAGCAGCGCCAGCGCCACCAGCCGCAGGTCCTCGACATGGGCGCCGCAGCCCATCCACAGCGCATTGGTGGCCACGTCGGTGACGTTGGCCACCCGCACGGCGGTGTCGAAGCCCAGGTCGGCCACCGCGTTGCGCACACGCGGGCCGTCGATCTCCTTGGCCCAGATCTCCAGGCGCGTGCGGGCGTGCCGCTGGGCATCGCGCTCGGTCTGCGTGGCCAGCAAGGCCTGCAGCGCCTGGTCGGCTTCGCGCGACTTGGCGATCAGCTGCTCGGCCCTGAGATTGCCGGTGACATTGAAGGCGAAGAAGTCCAGCTGCTGCTTGAGCTGCCCGGCGGCTTCCTCGGCCTCCTTGCGCGCCTGGGTGGCCCGCAGCTCTTCAGCCTTGGCCCGGCGTTCCGCAGCCTGCGCGGCCGACGCAGCCGCACGCGCGGCAGTGGCGTTGGCCTGGGCCCATTCGCTGTTGCGCCAGGCCGTGCGCGCCACCAGCGCCACCGCCACCAGCAGCACCGCCACACCCGCCAGCGCGCCGATGAGCCAGTTGCGGTTGCGTCGCAGCTGCACGGCCTGCGCGGCCAGGCGCTCGGTGGCTTCGCGCCGCTCGGCCTCGGTGGCGTGCTGGGCGGCCTGCAGCGCGGCATGCCGGTCCCGCGCCACGCGCACCACGTCGACCAGGCGGTCGTGAATGAGTTCGACGCGCGGCGCGTCGCCCTGGCTCTCGATGCGCAGCAGCCGGCGCTCGCGCGTCAGGCAGTCGAGCTCGTCCTCGGTCAGCAGCCCGGCGGCCAGTGCCTCGTCGCGCGCGTAGCTGCCGCGCGCGCGCTCGCCCTGGATGAGATGGCCTTCGATGAAGCGGTGCACGCGCTCGGGCATGCCGGCCAGCGCCTCGGCGTAGAAGTCCTGCAGGATGTTGGGGCCGGCTGCGTCGACCAGCCTGGCGTCGATGCGCTGGCTGCCGCGGCGCAGGTTCAGCCGGGTGCACGTCAGGCTCAGCAGCACGGGCTCGATGTCGTCGCGGCCGGCGCGGCCGGCGGCGCCCAGGTTGCCGACGAAGCGCACGATGGCCCCGGCGGCGCCTTCGGCCAGCACAGCGGTGCCGGCGGCCTGCACGGCGGCCTCGGCGCGCGCCGCGCTCATCGGCTCCAGCCGCAGGTAGTGGCGCAGCAGCGCGGGCAGGGTGCGTTCCCAGACGCGGATCTCGGGCAGGTAGTCCTCGCGGAACGAGAACAGCATGCGGTAGTTGTGCCGCGCCAGTTCCAGCCCGCGTGCGGCTTCGCGGTCGCCGGCCACCTCGTGGCTGATGCGGTTGTCGGCCAGGTCGGCCAGCGCCGCCAGCGTGGCGCGCACGCGCTCGCCGCTGCGTTCATGGTGCGCGAACACCTCCTCGAACTGGTCGAGCACGAACACCGGCTGCAGCGGCCAGTTGTCGCGGGTGGCAAGCTCGAAGTCGCTGCGGTGCAGCCAGCGCCACAGCGACTCGCCTTCGCGGCGGGGCGTGAGCTGCAGCGCGTGCTGCGCGGCCTCCTCGGCCAGCCGGCGGGCGATCTGTTCCAGCACGTCCGGCGCGCCGGCGCCGTGGTCCACGCGCAGGCCCACCGGCAGCATGCGGGCCTTTCGCAGCAGCGGAAACAGCCCCGCCTGCAGCAGCGAGCTCTTGCCCAGGCCCGAGCGGCCGTACAGCACGACGAGGTTGGAAGCCTGCACCAACCGGGCCAGGGTCTGCGCTTCGTCCTCGCGGCCCTTGAAGAAGTCGCTCGCCCGTTCGTCGTAGGCGGCCAGGCCGGGCCACGGGTGCTGCGCGTCCACCGGCGGGTGGGCGGCGGTGGCCGTGCCGCCCGGACCGGCCGACGAGGGGGCGGGCGCGTTGCCGTTCATGCGCGGCGGCGGGCGTTGCGCAGCAGCCGTGCGAGGCGCTCGCGCGTGGTGGCGTCGGGCAGGCCGTCGGGGGCGTGGCCGAAGTCGAGCTCGCGCCACTTGCGCACCGGCTCGGCGCCGTGGCGTGCCGGGGCGAACTCGGCATCGACGACGATCGGGATGACGAACTCGCGGTTCATCTCCGGCAGGCGTTCGTTGGCGAGCTGCCACTCGCGGAACACGTAGGCCTGCTCGCGCTCGCCAGCCTCGTGAGACAGCAGCGGCACGAAGTACGTGCACGCGCGGATGCCGTCGGCGATGCGATGGTGGAAGTTCTGGCCCGGGTCGATGCTCTGGTCGTCGAACCACAGTTCCTCGTCGGTGGCGCCGAGTTCGCGCAGCGCCAACACGAGGCGGCGCGCGCGCGCGTGGTCGGTGGCGCGCGAGTAGCTGATGAAGAAGGTGGGCGCCGGCGTCGCCGGCCCACCGCCCGCGCCGGCTGCCGGGGCGCTGCCGCTTTCTGCAGCGGCAGGGCGAGCGGCCAGCCAGCGCCGGTGCAGTTCGGCGGCGAACTGCGCCGGCGGCATGTCGCTGAGCACCTCGGTCTCGCCGCTGAAGGCGCGCAGGAAGGTGACCAGGCCGCCGCCGGCCTCTGGCGGGTCGACCAGCCACTCGCGGCGCTTCTTCTCCGACAGGCGTTCCTCGTTGACCAGGCGCAGGAAGAAGCGGCCCAGCCAGTCGGGCAGGCTGCAGCCGATCAAGAGCAGGCTCAGGCTGCGGTGCTGCAGCGCCTGCACGAAGGCGGTGGGGGCCTGCTTGTCGCGGGCGATGATGTTGTGCGTGTACTCGAGCACGTCTTCCTCGTGCAGCGCGAACATCGGGCCGGCGCGTGCCTTGCCGAACAGGTACAGCACGAACGCAGTGTCGCTCTGGCGCGCCCAGTCGGCCGGCAGGTCGCGCGCCTCGGCCGCCGGGGCGCTGGGGGCGTGCACGATCTCCTCCACGCGCCGCCGCGTGCGCAGCGCGCGCACCAGCAGGTCGTCGGGCGTGGTGGTGACGAGCAGCCGGAAGTCGGTGATGCCGGCGATGTTCAGCAGCGCCGGCGGCAGCGCACCGGCCGCTTCGGCCACCACGCTGTCGATGGCGTCGCTGGCGTCGGCGTACAGGTCCTGGAACTTGACGTGGCACTCGGCATGCACGCGCGCGGCGGCCGCGCCCACGGGCAGGAAGGACGCCGCCGGGTCCTCGTGCGGCTGCAGGCCGTGCTGGGCCAGCAGGCGCGCGGCGGCCTCGGCCGGCAGCCAGCGCCCGTCGGGCGCGACCAGCAGGTGCGAGCCCAGCACCGGCACGACCAGGCCTTGCTGCACCTGGCGCACGAGGCGCCGCCAGTCGTTGTCGGTCATGGCGTCGATGGTAGGCGAGCGGCATCGCCGGCCGCATCCCCATCGCGGCCGAGGCGCCGCGCGGCGGGCCGTACCCCCATCGGGCTCAGCGCACGGGCTTGGCCGCCGCGACCTTGCGGAGGCGCAGCGGGGCCTTGCGGGCGGGCGCTGCCTCGGCGGCGGCCACGAACGCCGCGGTGGCATCCAGTCCGGCTTCGGCGGCCCCCGGCGCAGCCGGCTGTGCGGTGGCGCCCGGCGCAGCGGGCAGCGCGGCGCTGCCCGCCTTGCCCTCGCTGATGACGCGCGTGAACGGCGCCAGCATCTGCACGAGTTGCCCGTACACCTTCGGCGTGCCGGCCACCACCTCGCGCTGGTGCAGGTAGTCGGCCTCGCCGGTGAAGTTGCCGATCAGGCCGCCGGCCTCGGTGATCATCAGCGAGCCGGCGGCGATGTCCCACGGCGACAGCCCGGTCTCGAAGAAGCCGTCGTACCAGCCGGCGGCCACGTAGCCCAGGTCGTGCGCGGCGGCGCCCGGGCGGCGCACGCCGGCGCAGCTCTTCATCACCTGCTCGAACATCTCGAGATAACGCTTGAAGTTGTCGCCCTTGCGGAACGGGAAGCCGGTGCCGATGAGCGATTCGGCCAGGCGCGTGCGTTTGGAGACGCGCAGCCGGCGGTCGTTGAGAAAGGCGCCGCGGCCGCGGCTGGCGTAGAAGAGGTCGTTGCGCGCCGGGTCGTAGACGACGGCCTGCTGCACCTGGCCGCGGTGTTCCAGCGCGATGCTCACCGCGTAGGTGGGCAGGCCGTGCAGGAAGTTGGTGGTGCCGTCCAGCGGGTCGATGATCCAGACGAACTCGCTGCGCTTGTTGCCGCGTGCACGTCCGCTTTCTTCGGCCAGGATGCCGTGGTCGGGGTAGGCCTCCAGCAGCGTGTCGATGATCGCTTCTTCGGCGGCGCGGTCGACCTCGCTGACGAAGTCGTTGGGACCCTTGGTGCCGACCTTGATGACCTCCAGGTCGAGCGCGGCGCGGTTGATGATGGCGCCGGCCGCGCGTGCCGCCTTGACGGCGATGTTGAGCATGGGGTGCAGGGCTTGCGACATGGGCGGGGCTCGGGGCGGCAGGCGGCGTGTGCTGCGGGCACGCACGCAACAAGGGGCAAGAAGGGGGCGGCGGCGGTGGATGAAAGAGCGGCGCGGCGGCACGGCGCAGAATCGGCGCCGATGCACGACGAGGCGAGCGGAGTTTAGCGGCGGTGACCCAGCACCCCGGGCACGGCGGCGCGCCGCCGGCGGCCGACCCGACGACCTTCGTGCTCGTCGAGCCCAGCCACGCCGGCAACGTGGGCGCCGCGGCGCGCGCCATCAAGGTGATGGGCTTCGGGCGGCTGGTGCTGGTGCGGCCCCGGCGCGAAGACCTGCACCGCGGGCCGGAGGCCGCCGCGCTGGCCAGCGGCGCCACCGACGTGCTGGACGCGGCGCGTTGCGTGGCCACGCTGGCCCAGGCGCTGCAGGGCGCGACGCTGGTCTGCGCCACGGCGATGACGCCGCGCGACTTCGGCCCGCCGACGCACGCGCCGCGGCACTTCCTGCCCGGGGCGGCGGCGGCGGGGCACGCCGTGGCCTTCGTCTTCGGCCCCGAGCGCACCGGGCTGGCCAATGACGACGTGTATGGCTGCCATGCCTGCCTGTCGATCCCCACGCACCCCGACTACGGCTCGCTCAATCTCGCGCAGGCGGTGCAGCTGATCGCCTACGAGTGGCGCCAGGCGCTGGGCGGCTTCGACGTGACGGCGCGGACCGCCCCGGCGCGCTGGGCCGACGCGGCGGCCGTGCAGGGTCTGCTGGAGCACTGGCAGCGCACGCTTGTGCAGATCGGCTTTCTCGACCCAGCGGCGCCGAAGAAGCTGCTGCCGCGGCTGAACCAGCTGCTCAACCGGGCGCAGGTCACCGAGGAGGAGGTGCACATCCTGCGCGGCATCGCCCGCGCGGCCGCACAGGCCGCGCAGGGTGCGCAGGGTGCGCAGGGTGCACACGGTGCACAGGGTGCGCAGGGTGCGCAGGGTGCACACGGTGCACAGGGTGCGCAGGGTGCACAGGGTGCACAGGGTGCACAGGGTGCACAGGGTGCACAGGGTGCACAGGTCGCGTGGCCCACCGCGAATGCGCCGGTGGCGGCCGGGGTCGGAACGGCCGACGCCGCGCCGCCACCGGCTCGACCGGCCCAGCCGGGCGAGCCGGCCCCAGCGGCTGCTCCGACGCGCAAGCAGGGTTGAGCAGCCCGCCGCTACACTGGCCGCACCATGTGGTTCGAACGCCTGCGCGAAGACATCGCCTGCATCCGCGAGCGCGACCCGGCGGCGCGCTCCACGTTCGAGGTGCTGACCTGCTATCCCGGTCTGCACGCGCTGGTCATGCACCGCTGGGCCCATGCCTGCTGGGTGGCCGGGCTGCGCTGGCTCGGGCGCTTCATCTCGCACCTGGCGCGCTGGTTCACCGGCATCGAAATCCACCCTGGCGCCACCCTTGGCCGGCGCGTCTTCATCGACCACGGCATGGGCGTGGTGATCGGCGAGACGGCCGAGGTCGGCGACGAGTGCACCATCTACCAGGGCGTCACGCTGGGCGGCACCTCGCTTGCCAAGGGGGCCAAGCGGCACCCGACGCTCGGCCGCGGCGTGATCGTCAGCGCCGGCGCCAAGGTGCTGGGCGGCTTCACGGTGGGCGACGGCGCCCGCGTGGGCAGCAACGCGGTGCTGCTGCAGCCGGTGCCGGCGGGCGCCACCGCGGTGGGCATCCCGGCGCGCATCCTGCAAAAGAGCGCCGACGCGCAACGCGAGGAGCTGGCCGCCAAGCTGGGCTTCTCGGCCTACGGCGTGACCATCGGCGACGACCCGGTGGCGCTGGCGATGAAGGGGCTGATCGACAACGCGGCGGGCCACGAGCACCAGATTGCGCTGCTGTGGCAGGCGATCGAGAAGCTCTCGGCGCGTTCGCGCGAGCTGCCGCTGGGCGACTGCGTGCCGCAGGAGGCGCAGACCGAGGAGCACTTCGACGCCGAGCGGCTGAGCCGGCTGGTCAAGTAGCAGCCGTGCGAGGGTGATGCGCAGGCGCGGCACCCCCGGCGCGCGCTGCCCGCCTTCCCGCGCGCCCGGCCCGGCCGCTTAGGTGCGGGCAGGCCGCTGCGCCGACTTCGGCCGGAACGCCTTGCACACCTCGTCGTGCGTCTCCAAGTAGGGCCCGCCGATCAGGTCGATGCAGTACGGCACCGCGGCGAAGATGCCGTGCACCGGCGGCGTGTTCTTCGGCAGGCCCTCCAGCGTCTCGGCGATCGACTTCGGTTGCCCGGGCAGGTTGATGACCAGCGTCTTGCCGCGGATCACCGCCACCTGGCGCGACAGGATGGCGGTGGGCACGAAGGCCAGGCTGATCTGCCGCATCTGCTCGCCGAAGCCGGGCATCACCTTGTGCGCGATGGCCAGCGTGGCCTCGGGCGTCACGTCGCGCGGCGCGGGGCCCGTGCCGCCGGTGGTGAACACGAGGTCGCAGCGCGCGCCCTCGCACAGCTCGACGAGCGCGGCGCTGATGCGCTCGGCCTCGTCGGGGATGAGGCGCGCTTCCCAGGTGAGCGGGTTCTTCACCGCGCGCGCCAGCCAGTCCTTCAGCGCCGGGATGCCCTTGTCCTCGTAGACGCCGGTGCTGGCGCGGTCGCTCACCGAGACGACGCCGATGCGCACGGGGTCCAAAGCGGGGGCCGGTTCGGTCATGTCGTGATCCAGGGCTTGATGAACTGGAAGAGCTCGCGGTGGCTGCGCGGCTGCCGCGCCTCGGCGGCCAGGCCGGCGGCGTCGCGGCGCGCGGCGCGCACCAGGCTGCGCAACTGCTGCAGGTCGGCTTGCGGGAACTGCGCGGCCCAGCGCGTGAGCGCGTCGTCGCCGGCGATGAATTCGGCGCGCCAGCGCTCGGCCTCGTGCAGCGCCAGCGTCTGGCGCGCCGAGCCGAGCTTGGCGGCAGCCACCGCTTCGCGCAGTGCGGGTTCGTCGGCGCTGCGCATCAGCTTGCCGACGAACTGCATCTGGCGCCGCCGGCCCTCGTGCGAACGCGTGCGGCGGTACTCGTCGATCGCCTCGCGCAGCCGCTCGGGCATCGGCATGGCCGCCAACCGGTCTTCGGGCAGCGCGGCGAGTTCGGCGCCCAGGCGCTGCAGCGACTCGGACTCGCGCTTCAGGCGGGTCTTGCTCGGGCGGTCGTCGGTGTCGGCGGCCTCAGGCTCGCCGTAGTGGACATCGAGGCCGCGATGCGGCGCGGCGCGTCGGTTCATGGTGGGAAGAAGGCGCGGGCGGGCGAAGGCGCCTGCTGCGGGGCAAGGCAATGCCTGGGTATGATAGTTGCGACCTCGATGCGTCACCCGTCGCGGGCACCGCGGCCGTGTGCCGGCGGCGCCCGCGGTCCCCTTCCCGGCACCCTGCTCGCGCAGGCGGCGCCCCCTTCGACGAGCCCCCTCGATGAGCACACCGCCGCGCGAAGCGACCCACGGCTTTGCCTTCTCGCAGGACCAGTTCCGCCAGATCGTCGATGACACCTTGGCGCAGGCCAGGCGGCTGGGCGCCAGCGATGCCGGCGCCGAGGTGAGCGAGGGCATGGGGCTGAGCGTCTCGGTGCGCAAGGGCGAGCTGGAAAACGTCGAGCGCAACCGCGACAAGTCGCTGGGCGTCAGCGTCTACCTCGGCCAGCGGCGCGGCAACGCCAGCACCTCCGACTTCTCCGCCGCGGCCATCCGGCAGACGGTGCAGGCGGCCTACGACATTGCGCGCTTCACGGCCGATGACCCGGCCGCCGGCCTGCCCGAAGCCGACGACCTGGCCAGTGCGGCCGAAGCGGCGCGTGACCTCGACCTCTTCCACCCCTGGGCCATCGACGCCGAGGCGGCTGCCGCCATCGCCCATCGCTGCGAAGACGCTGCTCTGGCCACCAGCGCGCTCATCACCAACAGCGAAGGCGCCGGCGTCTCGGCACAGCAAGCGCACTTCTGGGCCGGCAACACGCGGGGCTTTCGCGGCGGCTATGCCAGTTCGCGGCACTACCTGTCGGTCGCGCCGATCGCCTCGCGGCCCAGGCGCCGCGGCGGCCGCGAGCAGGACATGCAGCGCGACGCCTGGTACACGAGCATGCGCGACGCCACCGAGCTGGCCAGCGCCGAGGCCGTGGGCCGCTATGCCGCCGAGCGGGCGCTGGCCCGGCTGGGCTCGCGGCGCGTGCCCACCGGCGAGGTGCCGGTCCTGTTCGAAGCGCCGGTGGCCGCCGGGCTGATCGGCAGCTTCGTGGGGGCCGTGTCCGGCGGCGCGCTGTACCGCAAGGCGAGCTTCCTGCCCGATGCGCTGGGCACGCAGGCGTTGGCCGATCACCTCGACCTCGACGAGGACCCGCATGCGCCCAAGGGCAAGGGCAGCGCGCCGTTCGACGACGAAGGCGTGCGCACCCGCGCGCGCCGCGTGGTGGCCGCCGGCGTGGTGCAAGGCTACTTCCTCAGCAGCTACTCGGCGCGCAAGCTCGGCATGCGTACCACGGGGCACGCCGGGGGCTCGCAGAACCTCGCGCTGACCAGCCGCCTCACGCAGCCGGGCGACGACCTGCCGGCCATGTTGCGCAAGCTGCACCGCGGCTTGTTCGTCACCGAACTCATGGGCCAGGGCGTGAACATGGTCACCGGTGACTACTCGCGTGGCGCGGCCGGTTACTGGGTGGAGGGCGGCCGCATCCAGCACCCGGTGCATGAGGTGACCATCGCCGGCAACCTGAAGGACATGCTGCGCGAGATCGTCGCCGTGGGCGCCGACCGCTACCAGCAGGGCAGCAAGACGCTGGGCTCGGTGCTGGTGGCGCGCATGAAGCTGGCGGGCGCCTGAAGCCGGCGCGGAGGCCCGGCCCCAGCGGGGTGGCGCGCTGCGGGCGGAGTCGCGGTGCAAGACGGTGCAGACCCCTTGCGCCAAGGGCTCTTTCGAGCGGGAAAACCCCTCCGGGAAGGCCCGTAGGCGGTACCTAGAATTTCCCGCGTTCTGGGTATCGGGGCTGCCCTCAGGCGGCCGCCGCGCCTCGTCTCAACCCGGTTTCCCACAGGAGAAACACCATGGAACGTCGTTCCTTCGTCCAGGGCGCAGGCATTGCCGGCGTGCTGGCTGCCGGCATCGCGCCGGCCGTGCATGCGCAGGCTGCGCTTCGCTGGCGCCTGACCTCGAGCTTTCCGAAGAGCCTGGACACACTGTTCGGCGTGAACGACATCTTCGCGCAGAAGATGAAGGAGATGAGCGGCGGCAAGTTCACCATCACCACGCACCCGCCGGGTGAACTGGTGCCGGCGTTCGGCACCATCGATGCGGTGAAGGACGGCACGGTGGAAATGGCCAACACCGCCCCGTACTACTACTTCGGCAAGGACGAGACGTTCGCGCTGAGCTGCGCCATCCCCTTCGGCCTGAACGCGCGCCAGATGGCCGCTTGGTACTACGAAGGCAACGGCCTGAAGCTGATGCGCGAGTTCTATCGCGGCTACAACATCGTCAACTTCCCGATGGGCAACACCGGCGCCCAGATGGGCGGCTGGTTCCGCAAGGAAATCAAGAGCCTGGCCGATTTCAAGGGCACGAAGTTCCGCGTCGGCGGCTTCGGCGGCAAGGTGGTCGAGCGCATCGGCGGCGTGCCGCAGAACATCCCCGGCGGCGAGATCTACCAGGCGTTGGAAAAGGGCACCATCGACGCGGCGGAGTGGGTGGGCCCCTACGACGACCAGAAGCTGGGCTTCTACAAGGTGGCGCCGTTCTACGCCTACCCCGGCTGGTGGGAAGGCGGTCCGGGCCTGGAGCTGCACATCAACAGCAAGGCATGGGACAGCCTGTCGGGCGAGTACAAGGCCATGATCGAGGCTGCCTGCGGCTACTGCTGGCTCGACATGATGGGCAAGTACGACGGCAAGAACGCGCAGTCGCTGAAGCAGCTGGTCGGTGCCGGCGCCAAGCTGTTCCCGTTCCCGAAGGACCTGATGGATGCCGCCTTCAAGGAGGCGATGGCGCTGTACAGCGAGATCAGCGCCAAGAACGCGGCGTGGAAGAAGGTGTACGACGACTACTCGGCCTTCCGCCGCGACGCCAACCTGTGGTTCCGCTACACCGAGGCGACGTTCGACGACTTCATGCAGCGCCAGCGGCTGTAGGACCTGCCCGCGCCTTGCAACGGGCAAACCGGCAATAGGCAAAGGGCCCCGCGCTGCGGGGCCTTTTTTTCTTGGCGGTCTGCGGTGCGGGTGGCGGTGCGTTCGGCGGCGATGTGCTCAGCCGCGATGCGCAGGGGTTTCGCGGCGCTGTCCGTCCGCTCGCCCCGGGGCACCCGGCCCCGCGGCGCGGCGCTCCCTACTTCTTGCCGGCCGCCGAGGCGGCATCGGCCTCGCGCTTCAGCGCGTCGAGGATGGCCTTGTTCGGGTCTTCCTTCCCGGGCTCGGCATCCGCGCCGGCGGGGCCGGGCATCGTCGGGGCCTCCAGCGGTGGCCGCTCGGGCTTGACCATCTCCTGCAGCGCCTTGTCGGCGTCGATCTTCGGCCCGTCGTCGATGCCGTCGATGACGAGCTTGGGGAACGCGATGATGGCCGCCACCATGATGACCTGCAGCACGATGAAGGCGATGGAGCCCTTGTAGATCTGGCCGGTGGTCACCGCCGGGATGGTCTGGCCGGTGACGCGGTCCTTGTAGTCGGTCTTGGCGGCCACGCTGCGCAGGTAGAACAGCGCGAAGCCGAAAGGCGGGGTGAGGAACGAGGTCTGCATGTTCATCGCGATGAGCACGCCGAACCAGATCATCACCGCGTCCACCGGCACGCCCGGCAGCAGCGTGGGCAGCAGCTTCTCGGCCACCGGCGCCAGCATCGGGATGACGATGAAGGCGATCTCGAAGAAGTCGATGAAGCAGCCGAGGATGAACACCAGGATGTTCACCACGATCAGGAAACCCAGAGCGCCGCCGGGCAGGCCGGTGAACAGGTGCTCCACCCAGACGTGGCCATCGGCGGCGTTGAAGGTGAAGCTGAAGACCGTGCTGCCCACCAAGATGAAGAGCACGAAGGTCGCCAGCCGCGCCGTGCTGTCCAGCGCCTGGCGCATCAGTTTCAGGCTCAGCTTGCGGCGCGCGAAGGCCATGATCAGCGCGCCCATCGCGCCCATCGCGCCGCCCTCGGTGGGGGTGGCCACGCCGAGGAAGATGGTGCCCAGCACGAGGAAGATCAGCACCAGCGGCGGGATCAACACGAAGGTCACCTGCTCCGCGAGGCGCGACAACAGGCCCATCCTGGTGACGCGGTTGACGATGGCCAGCGCCAGCGCCAGCAGCGAGGCCACTGTCATCGCCAGGATGAAGACCTCGTCGCCCGGCGACGGCGTGGCGCGGCCGGTGGCCCACACCATGAAGCCGTGGTGCACCTTGGTCCAGGCCCAGCCGGCCACGCCGCAGATGACGAGCAGCGCGATCAGCGAGCGGTGGCCGCTGGCGCCGCTGGGCTCGCGGTAGATGCGCGCTTCCTGCGGCAGGGCCGGCACCCAGGCCGGGCGTACCACTGCAACGACCACCACGAACAGCACGTACAGGCCCACCAGCAGCAGGCCCGGGATCAGCGCGCCGGCGTACATGTCGCCCACCGAGCGGCCCATCTGGTCGGCCAGCACGATCAACACCAGCGAGGGCGGAATGGCCTGCGCCAGCGTGCCGCTGGCGGTGATGGTGCCGGTGGCGATGGTGCGGTTGTAGCCGTAGCGCAGCATGATGGGCAGCGAGATCAGGCCCATCGAGATGACCGCCGCGGCGACGACGCCGGTGGTGGCCGCGAGCAGCGCGCCGACCAGGATGACGGCGATCGCCAGGCCCCCGCGCGCCGGGCCGAACACCTGGCCCACCGTCTCCAGCAGGTCTTCGGCCATGCCGCTGCGCTCGAGGATGATGCCCATGAAGGTGAAGAACGGGATCGCGAGCAACGTGTCGTTGCTCATGATGTTGAACACGCGCAGCGGCAGCGCCTGAAAGAGCGTGGGCGGGAACAGCTTCACCTCCATGCCGATGAAGCCGAACAGCAGGCCGGTGGCCACCAGCCCGAAGGCCACCGGGATGCCAGTGAGCAGGAAGAACAGCAGGCCGCAGAACAGCAGCGGCACGAAGTTCTGGGCGATGAAGGCGGTCATGTCAGCGGGCCCTCTCGGTGGCAGTGGCAGCGGCAGCGGCTGCTGCCGCCGCGAGGGCCTGCTCGCGCTTGGCGGCTTCTTCGGCCAGCGCCTCGGCGATCATCTCCTCCTCGCTCTTCTCGTCGAAGTTCGTGAAGGGTTCGGGCAGCGCGCCGCGCAGGAAGGCGATGCGCTTGATGAGCTCGGAGACCGCCTGGATGAGCAGCACGCCGAAGCCCAGCGGAAGCAGCATCAGCACCGGCCAGCGGATCAGGCCGCCGGCGTTCTGGCTCATCTCGCCGCTGGTCCAGGCGCGTTCGAACAGCGGCCAACCCAGGCCGATCATGATGAGTGCCAGCGGGATCGTGAAGACGACGATGCCGATGGCGTCGATGAGGGCGTTAGTGCGCTTGCTGAGCTTGCTGGCGATGAAGTCGATGCGCACGTGGCCGTTCTTGAGCATCACGTAGCCCACGCCGAGCATGAACACGCCGGCGAAGAGATACCACTGGATCTCGAGCCAGGCATTGCTGCCGATGTTGAAGGCCTTGCGCAGGATGGCGTTGCCGGCCGAGATGACCACTGCGGCCAGCACCAGCCACATGATGATCTTGCCAAGCAGCAGGTTGATCCTGTCGATCAGGCCCGAGAGTTTGAGCAGGGCGGTCACGGGGGCTCCATCTGGGTCGGCGGGGCGTGCAGGCAGTCGCGCACGGCCCGCAGTCGAGACGGCGGGATTGTGTGCGGCGGCACGTGGCGTCCGGCGCCCGGTCCGATCAGGGAATGCACCGATCGCCGCCGCAACCCGAGCGGACTCCAGCGCTGCCCGGGGGCGCCTCGGGTTCTCGCCGCGCTGCGGCCTGGGCGGCGCCGCCGGGGGAGCGCCGGCCCCGATGTGCACCCTGACGCAGGCCCCGATCCCGACCTGAAGCCGGCCTGAAATCGAACCGTGGCGGCTCAGGCCGTCGCCCTGCGCCGCACCGCGTCGATGTAGGCCAGCCCGTCGGGCGGCCGGCCGCTGCGCTGGGAGGTCCAGATCATCTCGCCCAGGCAGTCCATGACCTCATGGTGCGCGTCGTGAAGCGAGCCGCGGCGGGCGGCCAGCGCCTGCACCGCCTGGCGGATGCCGGTGGGCTGGTCGATGCTGCACTGTTCCTCGACCGTGAGGTGCATCGACAGGTGGAGGAACGGGTTCGGTCGGCCGTCTTCGACGGTGAAGACCGCCTGGAGGGCGGCGGCCTCGTCGGCCAGGGCGCCGTGGTACTCCGGGTGGGCGTCGATCCAGCCCGCGGCCATCAGCTCCATGCGCTCAAGCACCATGGCGGCGCGCTGCTTGGCAAACGTCTGGCAGAAGAACCGGCGGACGTCGGCCTGGGAGGGCTGGAACATGCTGCGGATTGTCTTCGGCGCGGTCGGGCCAGGGCCGCAGGCTGGCTCGCCGCCGGCAGTGGTCGGCGGTCGGGCGCGGCGCCACCCCGGCTTCAAGCTGGTGCGCGGCGGTGACTGGCGCGGTTTCGGCATCGGCGCCGGCCCTGGCGCACCGGTGGGCGAGGTGCCGCCGCAACGGGCTGTGCATGAACACACGATCGTGTCCCCAATCGGAAGGAGGACTGCTTTGCGCGCTGGCGAGGCGGCGCCGAGCCCGCCTGCGAGGGGCAGCGGCCGCACGGCCGGGCGTTCCCCGGCCGCACCTCGGCCTGAACGGCCCGTAGCACCCCCCTGAACAGGGAGTCGCGTCGGCGTCAGCGCTGCGAAGAATCGGACCTCGAAGCCCTCCTCCAGACCAGCGCATCTCGCCCCGCCAGCCGCAACATGGCATCCATCGACCTGACCCAGGCGCCCGTGAACACCGCGCAGCGTGTCGAGGTGTCGCGGGGCCACGGCTCCGAGGGGCGGCGAGGGGTGCCCGAGGGCCGCGCCGGCGCGAACGGCCCCGACTCGACGCGCGGGCCGGGCGAGGGGCCCGGGCGCGGGCCGTCGGGCTTCGCGGACGCCCCGCCTCCCGTGCTGGCCCTGGTGGCCGCGCTGCTGGAGCCGATCCTCACGGTGGCGCTGTTCCTGGCGATCACCATCGCCTTCACCGGCGAGCTGCGGCGGCCCGATTTCGTGCTGAGCGTGCTGGTCTTCGCACTGAGCTTCCCGGGCCGCAACCGCTTCGGCGTCAGCCGCGGTGCGCTGGCCGCCGACATCGCGCGGTCGTGGCTGTTCCTGATGTCGGTGCTGCTGATCTGCGAGTGGGCCACCAGCAGCCTGCACTATTTCGAGGTCACGGTGCTGGGCACTTGGGCGCTGCTGCTGCCGCTGCTGCAGTGGCAGGCGGCGTCGCTGGGGTCGGCGGTGTACCGGCGCAGCGCGCAGCTGTCGCAGTCCAAGCGCACGGCGGTCATCGTCGGCGCCGGCGAACAGGGCGTGGCCGCCGCTCGCGCGCTGGGCGGCGGGCGCAATTCCGCGATGCAGGTGGTCGGCTGGTTCGACGACCGCGCCGGCGAGCGCCT
The DNA here is from genome assembly GCA_016789865.1 of Rubrivivax sp. GTDB lineage: Bacteria > Pseudomonadota > Gammaproteobacteria > Burkholderiales > Burkholderiaceae_C > Rubrivivax. The sequence goes on along the minus strand of JAEUPC010000069.1, from coordinate 15,633 downwards.
GCATGCCGACGTGCAGGGCCATGTGCTCGGCGGCCTGGCGCAACTGGTGCCGTACGTGCGCGAGCATGGCGTGAAGGACATCTACATCACGCTGCCGCTGAACTCGCAGCCGCGCATGTCGGCGCTGCTGGAAAGCGTGCAGAGCACCACCGCCTCGGTGTACTTCGTGCCCGACGTCTCGGCGGTGGGCATCATCCAGGGGCGGCTGCGCGCGGTCAACGGTGTGCCGGTGGTCGGCATCTGCGAGACGCCGTTCACTGGCATCAACGCCCTGGTCAAGCGCGTCAGCGACATCGTGCTGGCGTCGATCATCCTGGTGCTGATCGCTCCGGTGATGTTGGCCCTGGCCGCCGGCGTGAAGCTCAGCTCGCCCGGCCCGGTGATCTTCCGCCAGCGCCGCAATGGCCTGGACGGCAGGGAGATCTGGGTCTACAAGTTCCGTTCCATGACCACGCAGGACAACGGGGCGGTGGTCAAGCAGGCCACGCGCGACGACCCGCGGATCACGCGCTTCGGCCGTTTCATCCGGCGCACGTCGCTGGACGAGCTGCCGCAGTTCTTCAACGTGCTGCAAGGGCGGATGAGCATCGTCGGCCCGCGGCCGCATGCGGTGGCCCACAACGAGCTGTACAGCCAGCAGATCAAGGCGTACATGGTGCGCCACAAGGTGCGCCCTGGCATCACCGGCTGGGCACAGGTCAACGGCTACCGCGGCGAGACGCGCGAGGTCGAGGCGATGCGCAAGCGCGTCGAGTACGACATCGAATACCTGCGCACGTGGTCGTTGTGGCTCGACATCAAGATCATCCTGAAGACGATTCGCGTGGCGTTTTTCGACCGCCAGGCCTACTGATGCGGGCTCGCGTTCAGTAGACTGGCGCATGAACTCGACGCAGCGCCCTCAGCGGCAATCGACGATCGTCCGCCTGTCCCTTCTCGGCGCAGCCGCCCTGGCGGCCTGCGGGGGGGCCGCGGCCCAGGCCAACCCGTTCTACGTCGGCGCGAGCCAGGTGCTCAGCCAGGACTCGAACTTCTTCCGCGTGGCCAGTGGCCAGCCGCAGAGCAGGGAGACGGTGTCCACGACGTCGCTGCTGGCCGGCATGGACCAGCCCGTGAGCCGGCAGCGCCTGTTTGCCGACGCGGCCGTGCGCCTCAATCGCCACGCCGACAACCAGCAGCTCGACTACACCGGCGGCAGCCTGCTGGTCGGGGCCGACATCTCGGCAATCGACGCGTTTGCCGGGCGGGTGGCCTACAGCGGCGAGAAGACGCTGGCCCGCTACGGCGCGGATTTCGGGTTCGTCGACCCGAACACGCGCGTCACGCAGAAGACCGAGGAGTTCTTGTTGCGGGGCCAGTACGGGCTCGTATCGCTGCTGGGCGTGGAAGGTGCCGTGGTGCGCCGCCAGCTGTCGTTCTCTCAGCAGTCGGCCAACGAGTTCGAGCACGACCAGGTGTCCGCGGGGCTGAAGTACCGGCCGTCCGGCGGCCTGACCTTCGGGCTCGGCTACCGCCGCACCGACGGCAGCTACCCGTTCACCGCACTGCCGGGTGGGGGTGTCGGCCCCGACGACTACAAGCGCGACGACATCGACCTCACCGCGCTGTGGGTGGCCACCGGCGCGAGCACCGTCACCGCTCGGTTGAGCCGCACCGACGAGAAGCACCAGGGGCTGCCTGTGCGCAACGTGTCCGGCAGCACGGGCGCCGTCTCGTGGGCCTACAAGATCACCGGCAAGCTGCTCCTGGGGGCCGACTACCTGCGTGACACCGGGGCCGAGTCCAGCTTCAACCCGGGCGCCAGCGGCGGGCCGGCGCCAATCGTCAGCAGCAGCCCGCTGACCACGATGTGGATGCTGCACGGCGAGTACGAGGTCACCGGGAAGATCAAGATGCTCGCCTCGGTGCGGCAGCTCAACCGCGACCTCGTCAACAACGTGGGCGCAACCGGTGACGACACGCTCACCGAGACGCGCATCGGGGTGAACTGGGAGCCGCTGCGCAGCGTGTCGGTCGGCTGCTCGGTCGGCTACGAGAAGCGTGACTCGTCGGGCACGCTGTCGTACGAGTATTCGAACAGCAATGTGCGCTGCCTGGCCCAGTTCCGGACGCAGTAGGTTTCGGCAGGCGCCGCCGGTGCCGGTGGCCCGGCGAGCAGCGGCGGCGCGGGCAGGATGAGAGAAGTCGGGGAGTTGGGTCGTTGGATCTCGATGCACGCATCTACGTGGCAGGCCACCGCGGCCTGGTGGGCTCGGCCATCGTGCGGCGGCTGCACGCGCTGGGCTGCCGCCGGCTGATCACGCGTACGCACGCCGAGCTCGACCTTGCCTCGGCAGCGCAGGTCGATGCGCTGTTCCAGGCCGAACGCCCCGAGTACGTCTTCCTCGCCGCGGCCAAGGTGGGCGGCATCGTCGCCAACAACACCTATCCGGCCGAGTTCATCCGCGACAACCTGGCCATCCAGACCCACGTCATCCACGCCTGCTGGCAAGCCGGCGTGAAGCGGCTGTTGTTCCTGGGCTCGAGCTGCATCTACCCGCGACTGGCGCCGCAGCCGATGCCCGAAAGCTGCCTTCTCACCGGCCCGCTGGAAGCCACCAACCGGCCCTATGCGCTGGCCAAGATCGCCGGCATCGAGATGTGCTGGAGCTACAACCGCCAGTACGGCACGCGCTACCTGGCGGCCATGCCCACCAACCTCTATGGCCCGGGCGACAACTACCACCTGCAGAACAGCCACGTCATCCCCGCGCTGCTGCGCAAGTTCCACGAGGCCCGCGAACGCGGGGAGCCTCACGTCACGGTGTGGGGCACCGGCACGCCGCGCCGCGAGTTCCTCTACAGCGACGATATGGCCGACGCCTGCGTGCACCTGATGAACCTGCCCGAGGAACGATTCGTTGCGCTGCTGGGTTCCGACGAGTCCGCCAGCGGCCGCTTCGAGCCGCCGCTGGTGAACATCGGCGTGGGCCACGACGTGACGATCGCCGAACTCGCGCATCTCGTGCGCGATGTCACCGGCTACCGTGGCGAGATCGTCTTCGATCGCAGCAAGCCCGACGGCACACCCAGAAAATTGATGGATGTGCGCTTGCTCGAGAGCACGGGCTGGAAAGCCACCACCTCGCTGGAACGCGGCCTGCGCCAGGCCTACCAGGAGTTCGTGGGCTCGCTGGCCTGAGCGCGACGCGGCCCGGCTCGCTTGCCGAGCCTCGGGTCGTGGCAAGCGGGTCGAAGACTGTTGGGAGTAGAAGTCCATGTTCTGCGATGCACGTCGCGTGGAAGACGCGATGGTGGCCGAGACGACCGTCTGCATCATCGGCGGCGGTGCGGCCGGCCTGACGATGGCGCTGGAATTCGAGCGGCGCGGCATTGGCACCATCGTGCTGGAGAGCGGCGGTCGCCGCCCCGACCCGCTGACGATGGACCTGTACCGCGGCGAGAGCGTCGGCATTCCGTATCACTTCGGCGACAACTACCGCAGCCGCTTCCTCGGCGGGTGCAGCAATTGCTGGGGTGGTTGGTGCCGGCCGATGGACGCCGAGGATTTCCAGAAGCGCGACTGGGTGCCTGGCAGCGGATGGCCCTTCGGCATCGAGGAGCTGAATCCGTTCTACGAGCGCGCGCACCGGGTGCTCAGGCTCGGCCCCACCAACTACGACATCGATCACTGGGTGGAGGCGATCGGCCGCAAGGACGTGCGTCGCATGCCGCTGCCCAGCGGCGAGCTGATCGACAGCATCTCCCAGTTCAGCCCGCCGCTGCGTTTCGGCCGCCACCATCGCCGCGACCTCGGCAACGCGCGTCATGTGCGCGTGTTCCTGCACGCCAACGTGGTCGACATCGAGACCGGCGCCGATGGCCGCGAAGCGACGCGCGTGCACGTGCGCACGCTCACCGGCAAGCGCATGAGCGTGAAGGCCCGCTACTTCGTGCTGGCCTGCGGGGGCATCGAAAACGCGCGCATCCTGCTAGCGTGCAACAAGCAGCATGGCGCGGGGCTGGGCAACAGCAGCGGCCTGGTCGGCCGCTACTTCATGGACCACCCGCGCCTGCTGCTGGGCAAGATGACGCTGCGCGAGCCCTGGCGGCGCAACAAGCTGTACGACATCATGTTCCACTACCTGAACCGCGACGTGCGTGCCGACGGCATCCACATCGCGGCGCAGCTGACTGTGGCGCCCGAGGTGCAGCGGCGCGAGCGCATGCTCAACTCACGCATCTGGTTCAGCTCGATCTTCCCCGGCGAGGGCACGGCGGCGGCCGATGCGCTCAAGCGCATGAAGTTCCGCCTCACCGGCAAGATCGACCCGAGCCACAGCTTCTGGCGCGACATGGGCATCCTGATGCGCGAGCCGGTCAACGCCGCCAACTTCGTGGCCGCGCGCCAGCTCAGGCCCGTGGGCTTCCTCAAGGAGATGCACTTCCAGATGATCAAGGAAGCGCGCTTCCAGATGATCTGCGAGCCGGCACCCGACCCCGACAGCCGCGTCACGCTGGCCGATTCGAAGGACGCGCTCGGCATGCCCCGAGCGCGCGTCGACTGGCGCCTTGGCGACATGGTCAAGTACACCTTCGACCGCACGGTGGCGATCGTCGGCAAGGAGGTCGGCGATGCCGGCATCGCCGAGGTGGCCTACGACCCGCCGCAGCTGGGCCGCGAGTGGCCTGAGTCCCTTGAAGGGACCTGGCACCACATGGGCACCACGCGCATGAACGATTCGCCCACCCAGGGGGTGGTCGATCGCCACGGTCGCATGCACGATCTGGCCAACCTGTACGTCGGGGGCAGTTCGGTGTTTCCGACCGCCGGGGCCAATTTCCCGACCATCACACTGGTGGCGCTGGCACTGCGGATGTCCGATCACATCGCCGCGCGCATTTCGCAGCCCGATGCGGTGGCTGCAGCGGCGCCGCCGCGCGTGCCCGCCGCTGAGCCTGCCGCGGTGGCCGCCGTGCGCACCTGAACGGCGGCCATGCGCATTGCCCTCGTCGGCCCGTTCACGGGCCCGTCGCTGAGCGGAGCCTTCGCCTTCTCCGAGGGAGCCGGGCCGCTGCCGCCCGGGTACCCGGGCGCGCCGTTGATGACGGTGCTGGCTCAGGCGCTGGTCGAACGCGGCCACCAGGTGGCCGCCATCTCCACCGACTATTCCACGCCGATCGCCGAGCTCGAGCCCTTTCGCGCCTTCACCGGCCGCGACATCAAGGCCTACTTCTGCCCGCAGCGACCGCGCTCGTTCCGCGGTGCCTACGGCCGGCGCGGGCGCATGCTCGATTTCTTCAAGTACGAGCGCGACTCGCTGCGCGCGGCGATTGCCGACTTCGCGCCCGAGGTCATCCATGCGCACTGGACGTATGAGTTCGTGTGGGCGGCGCTGGACAGCGGCGTGCCAACCCTGGCCACGGCCCATGACTCGCCGCTGAAGGTGGTGCGCTTCACGCCCAACATGTACCGGCTGTGGCGCTACTTCATGGCGCGGCGCGTGCTTGCACGCTGCACGCACCTGACGGCCGTATCGCCCGACCTCGAACGCGACCTGCGCGCGCTGACGCCGGCCCGCATCGAGGTGGTGGCCAACCCGATCGCCAACCCCATCTTGCGTTCGCCCGGCTGCGTGCCGCAGGCTTTCGACAGCAAGACGCTGATGATGGTGCTCAATGGCTGGACCGACCTGAAGAACGGCGCCACGGCGCTGCAGGGGTTCGCGCAGGCTCGTCGCAGCGACCCGGCGCTTCGCCTGGTGTGCTTCGGTTCGGGCTTCGAGGCGCAGGGCGAGGCGCAGCGCTGGGCTGCCGCCAAGGGGCTCGCCGAGGGTGTCGAGTTCCGCGGCCCGACGCCGCACGCGCAGATCCTGGAGACGATGCGCACCTGCCGGGCCCTGCTGCACCCTTCGCGTTGGGAGGCCTGCTGCATGTCCATCGCCGAGGCGATGAGCGTGGGCCTGCCGGTGATCGCCGGCGAGGCCACCGACGGCGTGCCCTGGCAGCTGGATGAAGGCCGCGCCGGCGTTCTGACCGACGTCACCCAAGCCGCGACGATGGCCGCCTCGATCGTCGCGCTCGGCCGCGACCGCGCGCGCTGGCAAGCGTTGTCGCAGGCGGGACGTGCGCGCGCGCATGCGTTGTTCGCGGTGGACCCGGTGGTCGACCGCTACGTGGCCCTGTACGCCGCGGCGTTGGCGCCCTCGGCCCCCCTGCACCTGGCCGCGGCGCAGGCCTGAACAGTCGCCCAGAGGCGCCCGGACGATTCGAGCCATGTCGATCAAGCACAGCCTCAAGCTCGCGGCCAGGCACCTGGGCCTGGACGTGAGCCGCTACAACGCCGTCGAATCCGCGGAGGCGCGCCTGTTCGCGCTGCTGCGCACGCACCGCATCGACACCGTCATCGACGTTGGTGCCAACGACGGCGGCTACGGCAGCCTGCTGCGCAGCGGCGGCTACGAGGGCACCATCCTGTCGTTCGAGCCGCTGCAGGAAGCCCACAGCCGGCTGAGTGCGCGTGCCGCGGCGGATGAACGCTGGTGCATCCATGAGCGCTGCGCGCTGGGTGCCGCCGCCGGCGAGGTGGAAATCCATGTGGCGGGCAATTCGGCCAGCAGCTCCATCCTGCCCATGCACGAGACCCACGAGAAGGCTGCACCCGAGTCGAAGTACGTGGGCGTCGAGAAAGTGCGCGTGCTGCGCCTGGACGACGTGCGGCACGAGGCGCTGGAGCGCGGCGAGCGTTTCCTGCTGAAGATCGACACCCAGGGCTACGAGATGCCGGTGCTCGAGGGCGCCGAGCGGCTGCTGCCGCGCATCGGCGGCATCCAGCTGGAGCTGTCGGTCACCCCGCTGTACGAGGGCCAGGTGCTGTACCCGGAAATGATCGCGTGGGTGCGCGCGCGCGGCTTCGAGCTGTGGAACCTGATCCCGGGTTTCATCGACCCCAGCTCCGCGCGCATGCTGCAGTTCGACGGCCTGTTCTTCCGCGCTTCGCGCTGAGGCGGCCGCGGGGCAACGAAGCGGCAAGCGCATGAGGGTGTGAGATGCACCTGGCCCACATCCACCGCACCCGTGGCGTGGCCATCCTGTGCATCGTGGCCATGCATTGCGTCGACGCCCTCGACTGGTCGAACAACCACCAGACCTACCGCTTCATGGTCGAGGTCTTTCAGGGCACCACGGTGATGTTCGTGATGATCTCGGGTTTCCTGTTCGAGCACCTGAGCGACCGCTTCCACTACCCGTCGTATCTCAAGACCAAGTTCAAGAACGTCGTGCTTCCCTACCTGGTCGTCGGCCTGCCCGGGGTGCTGTGGTTCATGTCCAAGCCGTTCTTCCTGGAACAGAACCCGGAACTCATCGGCGAGCCGTGGTGGGAGCAGGCGGCATTCCTCTACCTGTACGGCGGCTCCCAGCTTAACCACGTACTGTGGTTCATCCCGGTGCTGACCATCTTCTACGTGTTCGCTCCGGTCTTCCACTTCGTCATCCGGCACCGCACCTGGTTCTGGACGCTGGTGGTGCTCATCCCCGTGTCGCTGCTCGAGCATCGCGCCACGGTGCAGAAGTACCACCACCTGGAGTTGGCGCTGTACTTCCTGTCGGCATACATGAGCGGGATGCTGATCGGCCTGTATAGGCAACAGGTGTACGCCTTCTGCGAGAAGCACTTCGCGGCGCTCTCTGCGGCGTTCCTGTTGATGCTGCTCGGACACTTCCTGTTGACGGATCATGTGGGGAGCTATGTCCAAGAGGCCTTCTCGAGCGACAACGGACTCATCGACTGGATCTACGTGCAGAAGTTCATCCTCTTCTTCGTGGTCGTCACGCTGCTCAGGCGGCTGGACAGCCGGCGGATGACCACGATGGACTACGTCGCGACGGTGAGCTTTCCCATCTTCTTTCTGCACATCTACGTGCTGCACGTCTACAGTCATTTGACACATTGGCAGCCGCATCCAGGGACGTTCGTCGGCAGCATGGCGCTGCTCGCGCTGGTCACCGCGTGTTCGGCAGGCCTGGCCTACGTGACGCGCACCTTGTTCGGCCGCTCGAGCCGGATGCTGATCGGGGCGTGATCGCGGGCCGGGGCCCGCCTACCTGTGGAATGAACACCGCGCCGCAACCCATGCCCGGCAACCCGCCGGCGCACATCCTGAGCCTGCCCATCAGCACCGAATCCCACGAGCAGGTGCTGGCGGGCATGGCCGATGTCATCGCCCGCCGCGAGCCGGGCCACTACATCTCCATCACCAACACCGAGTCGATGTACCACGGGCTGCGCATCGCGCAGCACGGCAAGCACATCCGCGAAGCCGACTTCTCGCTGTGCGACGGCGTGGGCGTCATCGCCGCGGGCTGGTTCTGGGGCCATCGCATCGAGCGCTTCAACGGCCCGGTGCTGCAGCTGAAGGCCTCTGATGCGGGCCGTGCGCCGGGCTGGCGCCACTTCTTCTACGGCGGCAAGGAAGGCGTGGCCGAAGAGATGGCGCGGCGCCTGAAGGCACAGTTCCCGGGGCTTTTGGTGTGCGGCACCTACTGTCCGCCCTTCCGCGACCTCACGCCCGCAGAAGACGAGACCGTCGTCCGCCAGATCAACGACAGCGGCGCCGACATCGTCTGGGTGGGGCTGGGCCTGGTCAAGCAGGAGCGCTGGATCCAGGAGCACCTGCACCGCGTGAAGGCGCCGTGGATGGTCGGGGTGGGCGCGGCATTCGACTATCACGCGGGCGCCATTCCGTGGGCACCCCCGGTGCTGCGCGCGCTGGGACTGGAGTGGGTGTTTCGGCTCATCCTGCAACCCAAGCTGCGTGCCAAGCGCTACTGGTGGTCGCTGGTCTACGTGCTGCAGGCGGCGGCCACCGGCCTGTTCACGCTGCGGTTTCTGCGCCGCGGCCAGGCGGCGCCGGCCCCTGGCCAAGCGGCTGGCAGCGTGGCGCCGCGCACCGCATCGAACGCCCTGCCGGGCGCGGTTCCGAGTGCCGTGCCCGAGGACCTGCCCGCTGGCCGCCGCGGCTGAAGCCCGACACCGAACTTCCTTTCCGTTGGAGTACCCGTGGTCCGAATCGGCATGATCGGTCTGGGCAAGATGGGGCTGTCCCATCTGGCCATCGTCAGATCGCACCCAGACATCCATCTGGTCGCGGCGTGCGACAGCAACGCCTATCTCACCGATGTGCTGGGCAAGCACACCGGTCTGAAGTGCTACGGCGACCTCGATCGCATGCTGGACGGCGAGACGCTGGACGCAGTGGTGGTCTCCACGCCTTCCAAGCTGCACGCGGCGATGGTGGACAAGGCGCTGCAGCGCGGCCTGCATGTGTTCTGCGAGAAGCCCTTCGTGCTCGACGCACGCGATGGCGAGCGCCTGATCGCGCTGGCCGATGCGAAGGGGCTCGTCACGCAGGTGGGCTATCACTACCGTTTCGTCGGCGCCTTCCAGGAGGCCGCGCGGGTCGTCGCCAGCGGCGCGCTGGGCGACATCCACCACGTGCGCGCCGAGGCCTACGGCCCGGTGGTGCTGCGGCCCAAGGGCGGCACCTGGCGCACGGCCAAGAACGAAGGCGGTGGCGCCCTGTACGACTACGCCTGCCACGCCATCGACACCGTGGGCATGGTGCTCGGTGCGCCGCAGTCGGTGAGCGGCGTGGTGGTGAACCGACTGTTCTCGCGCGATGTCGAGGACGAGATCTACTGCACGATGCGCTTCGCCAACGGCGCCAGCGGCCAGCTGGCAGTGAACTGGAGCGACGAGAGCTACCGCAAGATGTCCACGCGGCTCACCGTGTGGGGCAAGAACGGGCGCCTGAACGCCGACCGCCAGGAGTGCCAGGTCTTCCTGCGCGAGCCGCACGCGGCGCGGCCCGACCTGCCCAAGGGCTGGTCGGTGCGCTACACGACCGATCTCACCGAGGAGGTGTGGTACTACCTGCGCGGCGAGGAGTACTCCGCGCAGATCGACCACTTCGTCAAGGCGGTGCAGGCGCGGCGCACCGACGGCGTCAACACCTTCCGCACCGCGCTGGAAACCGACCGCGTGGTGGCGATGATCCGCGCCGCCGAGCGCGGCGACGCGCCCACGCCCGGCAACGGCCTGGCCGCGGGCCCCACCCGCGTGCCCACGCGCCCGGGCTTCCTGGAGCGCCTGTTCGGCCGCGGCCGCGAGCCCGTGGCCCGGGTGATGGGGAGCCGCTGATGAACGCCGCCACCTCGTCCGCTTCCACCACGCACACCATGGACCGCGTGCTCTTCGGCGACAACCAGTTCTTCGGCGTGAACCACATGTCCGAGGAGAAGGCGCGCGCGCAGCAGATGCGCTTCCAGGAACTGGGCGCCGTGATCGATGTGCTCGACGCGGCCTACCAGGAAGGCATCCGCACCTTCATGTGCACCACGCACGACCGTGTGGCCGAGATCTGCGAGCACTTCCGCCGGCACAAGGAGCGCTACCCCGACTACCGCTTCTACCCTTGCATGCCCTACGCGCACAAGTACGCCAATGCCGTCACCGAGCACGGCATGATCGACGCGCTGCGCATGTTCCTTCCCGACGATGGTGCGCTCGGCGCCGCGGTGAAGGGCGGCCTGGCGCTGGCCAACAAGGACATCCGCGCGATCATGCAGTTGCTGATCGATGCCGAGATGAAGATGTTCCACGGCCTTTCGACGCCGGTCATCTTCATCCAGAACGTCGTCACCGATCTGCTGCTGGGCGTGGGGCTGAATGACGCGCTGAAGTACTTCGCCGACCACGTGCGCGACAAGTACGGCGCCGAGCCCGGCTTCATCACGATGAACCTGCCCAAGCTGCTCGACGTGCTGGAGCAGCAGGGCGTGGACAACCCGATCGTCTGCGCCAACATCAACAAGATCGGCTTTCGCATGTGTGGCGGCGTGCCGCTGTACGAGAAGACCATCGCCACGCGGCGCTTCCGGCCGGTGGCGATGTCGGTGCTGGCCTCGGGCGCGCTGGCACCGCGCGAGGCGGTGGACTACGTGTGCCGCCAGCCGCAGATCGAGTCGATCGTCTTCGGTGCCTCCAGCCGCGCCAACATCCGGCAGACCAAGGCGTTGATCGACGAGCTGACGGTGGCTGCCTGATCCGATGTGAGGGGCGGCGGGCGCGCCTGGTGCGCCCTGGCGCTGCGTGAAGCGCGGGCGCCTTTCCCGCTGTTCGCCGCGTTCGTTCCGCGCCCCCTGGGGGCCTCTCACGCCGGCGCGCTCAGGGCCGCAGCGTCACTTCCCAGCGCCCCTTGTCGGTGGTGACCACGCGCACGATCGTCTTGCCGGCCAGGTCGGCCACCGCTTCGAGGTCGGCCTTGGCCCACGCGTTGCGAAACGGTTGCCCGAGGTTGGTCTCGTCATGGCCGTAACTGCCCAGCATGAAGAAGCAGGTCTGCTGCACGCCGTTGACGAGGGCGGCGACGGCGTAGTTGTAGATCGTGCCCTCGCGAACGGCGCCGGCGCCGAAGCCCTTCTCCGAGTCGATCATCGGCGCCAGGCCGAGCTCGGCCAGGCCCTCGCGCCACTCGACCAGCCCGGAGTACGAAGTGGCCTTGCCCATGCGCTGGCCCACCTGCTCGGGCAGCAGGTAGTAGAAGTGTGCGGGGAAGGCATCGAACTCCCTGGCGCGCGGGTAGTTGCGCAGCCACCGCAGCATGGTGGGGATGTTCTCGCCGAAGCCGGGGATCGACGGCGCCCAGACCTTGCCCTTCCAGCCGCTGGCGCGCCGCCAGTCGAGCGTCCAGTCGGCCAGCTGCGCCAGTTCGTCGGCGTTGCCGATGAAGTAGCTCTTGCCGTCGCCGATGCCTGGCGTGAAGACCTCGTTGGCCACCTCGATGGCGTCGATCTCGCGGTAGCGTGCCGTGACCGCGCCGAGCCAGCGCTCGAGCATCGCGCGTTCGCGCGGCAGCTGCATGCGCCAGCCGCCGTAGTTGTGCGGGTGGCGGTTGGCCCACTCCGGCGGGTTGTACAGGTTGAGCGTCACGTGCTTGACGCCCGTGCGCCGCAGCCTGGCGAAGGCCTCGTCCCAGCGCTTCCAGTCGAAGGCGCCGGGTTGCCGCTCGGTATGGTTCCACTCCAGTCCGCCCATGCCGTACAGCCGCACGCGGTTGCCGCGCACGGTGAAGGCGGGGTCGGGGCCGTGGTAGAGGTCCTGGCCGTTCATCTTCGGCCAGTTGACGACGTAGCCGACGTCGTGCCAGCAGCCGAAGTCGGGCGGCACGGCCAGGCCCGGTCCTTCGTAGACGACGCGCTGGCCGCAGGCGGCGAGCGCCAGCGTGGCCAGGGGCGCGGCGAGCAGGGCTCGCCACGCGCCGCGGGCGTTCACAGTGGGCCCTCGCGCTCGACGTCGCCGCGTCAAGGCGTGGAGCTGACGAAGGTGCAGCTCCAGTCACCGCTGGCCGCACCCACGGTGCAGCGGTAGATTTCCAGGGGCCCGGTGCCCACGGGGTAGGTAATGCCGCCCGCGGTGGCCGCCTGGGTCAGCGTGCGCCGCACCTGCAGGCGCTCCACGCCCGGCGACTCGGGTGCGATGCGGGTCACCACCGACCAGCCGTTGCTGCCGTAGACGATGGCGCGCCCGCTGTTGTGGGTCATGTTCTCGAACTTGATGTGCCGCGCCGTCGGCGGGCTGGCCAGGCAGGCGTCGCGGCCGTTGTTCGGCAGGTCGGGGTCGGGGCTGCAGTAGTGCGAGCGGTGCGTGCCGTTGAGCCGGTAGGTGTCGTCGGTGGCGTACAACAGGCCGGCGACTGGATCGACCATCGCGCCGACGTTGTAGTCGGTCCAGGCAAGGTCGTAACCCCACCAGAAGCTCACGTCCTGGATCGTCATGCAGGTCTGCGCCGCGCCGATGCCGGTGCAGTCGACGCGCGTGTAGCCGAAGGCGTTGCGCGGGTAGTCCTTGCCGCCGGGATCGGGCGCGCCGTTGCCCGTGACCCTGACGCCCTGCACGATGAGGCGGAAGCCGTCGGTGATCGGGTTCCAGTCGATTGCCGAGCCGATCGAGCAGCGCCAGCGGCGCGGCGGCCCCACCTCGAGCACGCAGTTGGGGTTGGGATGCACGGGCGCCGTGGCCGGTGGCACCGCGGTGGTGGAGGTCGTGGTGTCGTACTGGACGTAGGGCGCGACGCCGCCGCCGCCGTAGAACGTGAAGCCGCCGGCCACGCAGCTGTTCAGGTTGACGCCGCGGTTGGCGCCGTTCTGGAACACCTGGATCGTGCCGCCGCCGGCGCATGGCACGAAGCCCGCGGTCACGCCAGACGGGATGGTGCGCGCCAGCGACAGCGCCGCCTGCGACATCGCGGCGCTGAACTTCGGGATCACGGTGGTCACGCCGATCACCGTCATCACCTCGACGGCATCGACGCCGCCGGCTTCCACCGGCCGGTTGGGCGTGCGCGTGTGGCCGGCCTTCTGCGCCGTGCTCAGGTTGGCCCACAGGCCTTCGACGTTGGGCGTGACGACCAGGGTCTGCACCGGCGTCGTCGTGGCGCTGCCCACCGTGTCGACAGCGCGCGCGGTGATGCTGTAGCTGCCGGCGGCGACGCCGGCCCAGGCGAACTGGTAGGGCGCGGTCGTGGCCTCACCGACCTTGCTGGCGCCATTGAAGAACTCGACCTTGGCGATGCCGTCGGTGTCGGTGGCGGTGGCCGTCAGCGTCACCGGCCCGGTGGTGGCATTCACCGGCAGCGTGGCGGCCGCCGGCGACGTGAGCGCCACGCTGGGCGGCACATTGGCGGCGATGGTCTTGCTCTGCGACGCCGTCGTGGTGGTGGCGCCGCGGTCGTCGGTGGCCACCGCGGTGACCGAGTAGGTGATGTCCGCTTGCGAAGCGGGTACGGCCACCGTGCGGCGCCACTTGCGCGGCGCCGGCGCGCCGGCGGGATCGAGCGTGCCGAGCCCGAGCGAGGTGCTGCCGTCGAAGAACTGCACCGAGGCGACGGTGCCATCGCTGTCGCTGGCCACGGCGCTCAGCTCGAGGTTGGTCGGCGAGTTGGCGCCGGCCACCGGTGCATCGAGCGTCACCGCCGGCGGCGCGTTGGCCGGCACGTTCACCGACACCGATGCCGTGGTCTGCGTCGCGTTGTCGTTGTCGGTGGCGCGCGCCGTGAAGCTGTAGGCACCTTGTGTCGCCGCGAGCCAGTTGAACGTGTACTCGTTGGTCGAGCCCACGCGCAGGCCCTGACCCAGCGGCGTGGCGCTGCCATTGAGGAAGAACTCGACCTTGTTGATGCTGCCGTCGGCATCCGACGCGATGGCGCGCAGCGTCACCGTGGTGCCCAGCTGGATGCTCGCGCCGGGCAGCGGTGACGTGAGGGTCACCGTGGGCAGGGCATTCACGATCACCTGCACCGAGGCGGAAGTGGCCACGGCCGCTTCGTTGTCGATGGCGCGGGCGACCAGGGTATAGGTGCCCGGGCTGACGGCACTCCACGTGTACTGGTACGGCGCGGCGGCGTCCTCGGCGAGCTTGGTGGTGGCATCAAACACCGGCGCGGCCGGGTTGATGCGGAAGAACTCGACCTTGGAGACGCCGCCATCCGCATCGGCCGCGTTGGCGGCGATGTTGATGGTCGCCGGTGCATTCGGCTTGAAGTTGTTCGCCGGCGCCGTGATGGACACGGTGGGCGGTTGATTCGGAGGTGGCGGCGGCGGCGGTGGCGGTGGCGGCGGCGGCGGCGGAGGAGGAGGAGGCGGAGGCGGCGGCGGCGCCGGCGGTGGAGGCGGCGGAGGGGGGGAAGGAGGAGGTGGTGGCGGAGGGGGTGATGGTGGTGGTGGCGCCGGGGGCGGCGGAGGCGAGCCGGGCGGCGGCGGCGGCGCTGCGGCCACCGTGACGGGCCGTGAGGAAGAGATGGCGGACTTTGCGCCGCCCGTGCCGCCGTTGTCGTGCGCCACGGCGGTGAGGCTCAACGTACCGGAAGGTGCATCGGTCCACACCAGCTCATAGGGCGCGGTGCTGTCTTCGCCGATCTTCGTGGTGCCGTTGAAGAACTCGACTCGCACCACGCTTCCATCGCTGTCGGAAGCGGCCGCGGCGATGCGGATCACCTCGCCGAAGGCGAAGCTTGCATTGGCCGCCGGGCTGTCGATGCTGACCGTGGGCGCCTGGTTCGTCGGTGTGGTGGGTTCGCCGCCTCCGCCTCCGCCGCCGCCACACGCTGCCAGCGCGGCGGCGGCTGTGGCCGACAGCGTGCGAAGCACGCGCCCCGCGGCCCCACGATTGGGCGCTTCAGGGTTCGGCTGGAGGCCCGGGCGCGGGCCGGGACAGAGGCGCGTGACGTTCATTGTTTCCCTCGAAGGCGGCATGCCTTGCGACGAGGGCTGAGCGTGCCACAGGGCGTGGCATCGCCGGAGCAATGGACCCCGCGAACGTGGGGTCGCGTCCGCGGGGTTCGGTCACGAATGCCGTGCGCGTCGGCAGCGAGCGGTCTGCCGCGGTGCGGGCGTCACCCCGTGGGGTTTCGGGCCGCGCGCGCCGCCGCGGCAAACCCCGCATGCCGCTACTGAGGCACGAGGGCGCAGTTGGTGGAGTTGATGTTGGTGTTCCAGCCGCCGATGGCGCCGGGGTCGGGGACGAAGGAGGCGCCCAGGTTGATGACGTTGTTGCGCACGGTGACGCCGACGAAGGTGCCCGAGTAGTTGTAGGCC